>JBOHFG010000066.1:0-31989 GCA_050699575.1 Pseudonocardiaceae bacterium | reverse complement strand
CACCAATGAGCGGTTACCAGTGTGGGATACCCGGGCCAAGGCCTTCACCGACCCCGACACCGGCCAACCGCTACCCACCTTCGACCAAGCCTGCGAAGAACTCACCGAACCCGCCCACGTCGTCCGGTTCGGCGAACAGGTGCACGTCAAGGGCATCCTCGGCGGCACCGAAGAAGCCGGACGCCACATCGGATACCTCACAAAATACCTCACCAAATCAGTAGGGCAGGCCGCCGGTCTCACCGAGACCGCGACGGATCGCCAGCGCGATCACGCCCACCGGTTGCACGCCGAACTGCGGGTCACCCCGTGCTCGCCGCGCTGTCCGGTGTGGCTGCTCTACGGCATCCAACCCCACGGCGCCCGACACACCATGACCTCCGGGCACTGCAAGGGCAAGGCACACAAGCCCGAACACCTCGGCATCGCCGGGCGCCGGGTCCTCGTGTCCCGGAAATGGTCCAACAAGACCCTCGATGACCACCGGGCCGAGCGCGGCGAATTCGTTCGGCAACTCCTCCACCAGGCAGGAATCCACCCCGCGCACGGCCCCGACGACGGGCCATACGTGTGGGAACGGCCCGGACCCGCTGACCCCGACGTGCCACCCCGGCCCGTGCTGCTCCTGCGTGCCGTCGCTGAACGACAGCGATGGAAAGCCGAATACACCGCCGCCCAACTCGCCGCTGGCCAGCCACCCGAAAACCGTTCCGCAACCGAGGAGGCTGCGTGATGACGCACGAGGACACACCCCCTCCGGGCCGACTGGATGCACGCCTGCTCACCGTTGACCAGGTGGCCGAGACGCTGCAGATCAGTCGGTGGAGCGTGTACCGCCTGATCTGGGCGAATGATCTCCGCTCTGTGCAGATCGGGCGGTGTCGACGCGTTCCCCGGGAGGCGTTCGACGCCTACCTCACTCGACTGATCAGCGAAGCGGCCTGATGACCAGCTCAGAGAGCACAACTCGGCGACGGAAACCCGCCCGGAAGGCGAACGGCTCGGGGACGATCAAGAAACGCAAGGACGGGCGGTACGAGGGCCAGGTATTCGTTCGCACGACGAGCGGGGAGTTCAAGCGGCTCAGTGTCTACGGCCGTAGCTGGGAGGAGTGCGACGAGAAGATCACCCGACTCAAGGCCGACAATTACGCGGGCATCGGGGCGTCGGTGAGCAGCTACACCGTGTCCCAGTGGCTCAACTACTGGCTTGAGGACGTTGTCAAACCGGCGCGCAAGCCCTCTACCTACGTCGGGTACGAGGTCGCGGTGAGGCTGTACCTGGCGCCGCAGCTCGGCAAGGTCAAACTGACCGCGCTGAAGACTGCGGACATTCGGGGGATGCTCAACCGCATTCGGCAACAGTGCCAGTGCTGCGCGCAGGAGTGGGACACCAAGCGGCCGGAGAGCAAGCACCGCTGTTGCGCGGTCGGTAAGTGCTGTGGCCGAGTACCGAATCCGGCTCGGGTCCACCACGTGTTCCGGACCCTCCGCGCAGCGCTGGGCGTCGCTGTGGCCGAGGAGGTGTTGCCGCGCAACGTCGCGAGCTTCGCGAAGCCGACTCGCCCTCGACGGCATCGGTTCCAGACGTGGAGCGTCGCCGAGGCGACGACTTTTCTCGCCGCGATACGGGAGCACCGGTTGTATGCCCTGTTCGCGGTTGCCATCGCGCTCGGCATGCGGCGTGGTGAAGCGCTCGGACTGCGTTGGGAGGACGTGGATCTGGTGGACGGGACAATAACGATGGCGATGCAGTTGCAGCGAGTGGCCGGCAAACTCCGACACGACGAGACCAAGACCGACGACTCCACTCGTGTAGTCGCACTTCCCCGACCGTGTGTGCGGGCACTTCGACGGCATCGGGCGCAGCAGGCTGCGGACCGGGTGGGAGCTGGCGACCGGTGGACAGACTCGGGTCTGGTGTTCACCACACGAAAAGGCACGCCAATCGAGCCGCGCAACATCAACCGCACGTTTGATGTGCTCGTCGCGCGGACGGGTGTGACCCGCATCCGCTTTCATGATCTTCGACACTCCTGCGCCACGCTGCTCTTCGCCCAAGACGTCGACCTACAGACGATCCGAGACCTGCTGGGGCACAGCTCCATCGGCGTGACGAGCGCGATCTATGTCGACGTGCTCCGGGAGGTGCAGCGCGATGCGGTCGACCGCCTCGGCCACCTGTTCGGGCCAGACGACGAGACCGACACAGCGCCATGATTGCGGTCAGAACTGCGGTCAAGACCAGTTCCTACGAGGCCCGACGCTCGCGTTGTTCCTGCTCCCCGAGTTGGACTCGAACCAACAACCCTGCGATTAACAGTCGCATGCTCTGCCAATTGAGCTATCGGGGAAAGTATCTCGAGGCCGATACCGTCAGGCGGGCCTACCGCGAGCTAGCCTAGCGCACCGTACTCAACACCCATACCGCTACCCCACCTGCTGGCAACAACCGGCTATCCGGCCTGCGCAACGGCGAAGATCCGGCGGAACGGGAACCAAGTCACCCCGTCGGCTCCCGGCGGATAGGCGGCCTTCAACCGCGGGGCGAGCTCCTGCCGGAACGCCGCCCACTCCCCCGCCGACAGCGCCGCCCGGACCGGGCGCAAAGCGGTTCCGGTGATCCATTCGAGCACCGGGTCGGGCCCGGTCAGGCGATGCAGGTAGGTGGTCTCCCAGACGTCCAGCTCCACGGCCCCAGGCGAGAGCAGCGCGGCGTATCCCGCGGGTTCGAACACCGCCGGGTGGGTCCGGAGGTCGAGCAGGTCGCGCCAGTGCGGCTCAGCGGCGAGCCGCGCTGTCTCGGCGTGGGACGGCGCGCTGAAGTTGCCCGGCACCTGCAGGGCCAGCCATCCCCCGGTGGGCAGCTTCCGCATCCAGTGGCGCAACAGCTCCGCGTGCTCGGGCACCCACTGCAACACGGCATTGCACACGATGAGCCCGGTGCCCGCAACGGGCAACCAGCCACGAACATCACACAGCTCCGCGTAAATACCCCGTTCCCGGGCGGCCTGCACCATCTCCGGTGAGCTGTCCAGCGCCATCACGCTGGCCATCGGCCACCGCTTGGCCAGTAACCGGGTCAGGGTGCCCGGCCCGCAGCCCAGATCCACCACCAGGCCCGGGTCGCGGGCACCAACCCTGGCCAGCAGATCGTGGAAGGGCCGGGCGCGGTGGTCGCCGAACGCGAGGTAGGTTTCCGGATCCCACATAGCTGCTATGCCCCCTATCAGCAACTGAAACTAGCCCGGTTGCGACAGATGAGACAAGCCCACCGCAGTCACTCCTGGGCCCCTACGGCCTGCTCGCGCAGCGCCCGGTAGTACTGCTCCAGGGCCACCAGATCACCGAAGTGCTGGTGGTAGGAGTCCGGGTCCTCCAGCGGTGAGATCCGTTGCAGCCGCGACTTGATCTCCGCGACCTGCCCCCCGACGACAGTCGCCTGCAGGCTGGCCAGCAAGCTCCCGATGTAGCGCGCGTCGTCCTCTGCGCTGCCCTTGGCTCGCAGCGTTTCCACGGCGAGCTCGGTGACCAGTGAGCGCTGGGGACAGTGCGCGGCGACGGCATCGATCCACTCCGGACCGGAGATCCCCGCGGCGGTACCGCCCGCCGCCAGCACCGCCGCATGTACCTGCACGTAGGCGGGGTGGGTGAAGGCCTCGGTGGGCAGCGTGTCGTACACCGGGCCGGTGATCGCGGGCTCCTGCAGCACCGCCTTGAGCACCTCGCGCTGGGCCTGCAACCGCACATCGTCCCGCGGGGGCAGGTCCGTGCTGGGCTCAGCTGGCACGGGGCCGCGGGTGCGCCCGCCACGTCGTCGAGGCTCCTCACCGGCGGCTTCGCGGACCCGGCGCCGCACGGTGGCAATGTCCTCCCAGCCGACCCAGCCGGCGAGCTGGCGGGCGTATTCGTCACGCAGGGACACGTTCTTGATCTGGGCGACCAGCGGGACGGTCCGCCGCAAGGCATCCACCCGGCCTTCCGCGGTGTCCAGATCATGCTCAGCGAGCAGGGTCCGCACCGCGAAGGTGAACAGCGGCTGGCGCCGGGCCACCAGATCGCGCATCGCGGCGTCGCCCTTGGCCTGGCGCAGCTCACACGGGTCCATGCCATCCGGCGCGATCGCGATGAAGGTCTGGGTGGCGAAGCGCTGCTCGTCGTCGAAGGCCTTGAGCGCCGCCTTCTGCCCCGCCTCGTCACCGTCGAAGATGAAGATCACTTCACCGTGGAACTCGAAATCGTCCATGAGCAGCCGGCGCAGCACCGAGATGTGCTCCGTGCCGAACGCCGTGCCACAGGACGCCAGCGCGGTGGGCACCCCGGCCAGATGCATCGCCATCACGTCGGTGTAACCCTCGACCACGACGACCTGGCGGCGCCGGGCGATCTCCCGCTTGGCCAGGTCCAGCCCGAAGAGCACCTGGGACTTGCGATACAGCGGAGTCTCGGCGGTGTTGAGGTACTTCGCCTCGACCCGGTCGTCGTCGAACAGCCGGCGGGCCCCGAAACCCACCACGTCACCGCCGAGGTCCCGGATCGGCCACAGCAGCCTGCGATGGAAGCGGTCGATCGGCCCACGCTGGCCCTCCCGCGACACCCCGGCGGTGACCAGCTCCTCGACGGTGAACCCGCGGCCCAGCAGGTGCTTGGTGAGCTGATCCCAGCCCGACGGCGCGAAACCGCAGCCGAACGTGCCCGCCACCTGCTGGTCGAACCCGCGCTGCTGGAGGAACTCCCGGGCCAGCTGCGCCTGCGCCGAGCCCAACTGCTCGGCGTAGAACTCCTGCGCCAGCTTGTTCGCCTCGACCAGCCGAGATCGGGTGCCACGGTCACGCTTCACCGAGGGGTTACCGCCGGTATAGGTCAGCTGGATCCCGACCCGGTCGGCCAACCGCTCCACCGCCTCGACGAAGCCGAGATGCTCGATCTTCATGATGAAGTCGACGACGGAGCCGCCTTCAGCGCAGCCGAAACAGTGGTAGGTGCCGTGCCCCGGGCGGACGTGGAACGACGGGGACTTCTCGTCGTGGAACGGGCACAGCCCCTTGAGCGAGTCCGCACCGGCCCGGCGCAGCGCGACGTACTCGCCGACCACCTCGTCGATCCGGGTGCGCGCACGCACCTCCGCGATGTCAGCGTCCCGGATTCGTCCAGCCATAGCCACCCAGTCTAGAGCCGCCCCAGCCTCCTTCCAGAGACGGCACAGTTCAGGGACAACCCAGCCTAGGGACAACGCAGTCCAGGGTCGGCTCGCGTCGAGGGTACGCAGGGTGGGCGTCGGCTGGCGGGCGACCGCTCGATCAAGTACAACACCACACTGGCACATGAATTTGCCGAAATTTCACCTCGCAACCGAAACGCTACCAGCATTCAGACGTGCCGGCATAAATAGAAATTTACTGACAACGAAACGGAACAACCGCCCACCACAAAATTCAGATCATGAGTGACAGCGAAATCAACCCGGTCACTCGATGTCTGTCCCTTGTAAGGTTTGCCGAACGCTTCTCGTTGACTGTTGGACCACCCCTGTTCATCCTCGGGGTGCAGCGTCCCCGCAGTGAAACCGGTGTATTCGGGAGATCCGCTCGTCAAGATCCTGACCTGCGGCACAGCAACGAATTCGTCGCCGATCGCGCACTGGCCCGCCACCACGTCACCACCCCACGTGCGGAGAGGAGGTGACACCGACCGAACTGTGCAGCAGTCCGCGCAACCTCACGTTGCCCAGAAAAGCAGTATCTCAAAAGAGGCCGAGAAAAGCTTCTCATCCGAACAGGAGAAAATGACATGATGCTGAAGACCAGATTCTTGACTTCGCTCGCGGCGAAAGCACTGGTGGTCGCCGTCACCGCCGGAGGGGGAATGCTCATCAGCGGGGTGGCCAACGCCGACACACCGGGGAGCACCCCAGCCGTCACCTCCACAGCCACTCCCACCCCGACTGCCACCCCTACGGTCATTCCTGTCCTAGCCGCCACTCCCACCCCAGTCGCCACCCCTGCGGCCACTCCCACCCCAGTTACCGGCATCGGGTCTCCCCTTAGCGGATTACTGCCTGGCGGCACGGGTGGCCTGGGCGGCCTCAACCCGAAGCAGCTCGTCAAGCCCATCCTTGATCCCATTCTGAGTGCAGTGTCCAAGACCACTGGCCTCGATCTAACGAAGATCGTTGGGCCCGCTCTCGGCTGACTCGGCTCTTGACCGCCGGCTGAGGACCCGCCGGTGAGCGGGAACCAGTGCTCCTGCACTGGTTCCCGCTCACGCTGGGAGAGCTCTGATGATCTCAACGGCGCACCGCACCGGTCCGGCCGATTGACACCGCCGTCGTCTCATGCTTACGGTTGACGAATCGACGTGTGCAGTAAGCCGGTGTAAACCCGGCGCGGTCGCGCCACTGTGAACGACACCCACCACGGGAACGACACCCGCCACGGGCTTCGTGAGTCAGACACTCCGCCGTCGTGTATCACGATTCTGGCCATCGTGATCACTATCTAGCGGGTCGCGTGAACCCGAGGAGGTATCACCGTGAGTGTCGTCGCCGTACCCGTTCCCACCTTGATTCCGGTGCGAATCCCATTGCGAGAGATCGCGCCCTGGGCGATCTTCATAGGTATACTCGGTCTACTGCTGTTGTATTTCGTCGGCGCGGAACAGGGCGCGACGTCACTCATCTCTGGTCACTTTGTGCACGAGTTCGTGCACGACGGGCGACATCTGCTCGGCTTCCCCTGCCACTGACGGCCCGGTACTGCGACGATCGGGTACTGCGACCATGATGAGGATGTTGTTGGTGCGCGGCATGATCTCCGGCGTGATCGCCGGGCTGCTCGCGCTGTTATTCGCCCGTATCTTCGGCGAACCGTCGGTCGGTAATGCAATCGATTTCGAATCGGCATTGCAGACCGCCCGGGGTGAAGCCCCGGAACCGGAGTTGGTCACCCGGGCGGTGCAGAGCAGTATCGGGCTGGCGACCGGCGTGCTGCTCTACGCGGTGGCGTTCGGTGGCTTGTTCAGCCTGGCGTTCGCGATCGCCCACGGTCGCGTCGGCCGGCTGTCCGCGCAGGCTATGGCCGCCTCCCTGGCGTTGGGCGGCTACCTCGTGGTGTTCGTCGTGCCGTTCCTGAAGTACCCCGCCAACCCACCGTCGATCGGCAACCCCGACACGATCGGCCAGCGCACCGCGACGTATTTCGCCATGGTGCTGCTGTCGGTCGCCTTGGCGGTCGCGGCGATCTACCTTGGCCGCCGGCTGACGACGCGCCTGGGCGCCTGGAATGCCGCGCTGGTCGCCGGTGCGGTGTTCGTCGTGACCGTCGCTGCGGTGCAGTTCGCGCTCCCCGCCATCAACGAGGTCCCCGAGGCATTCCCGGCGACGGTGCTGTGGAACTTCCGGGTCGCTTCGCTGGGCACCCAGCTGGTCATGTGGGCCACTATCGGCCTGCTCTTCGGATCACTCGTGGCCCGCCACCTGGCAGCCGAACAACAACCCGCCCAGGACAGGGTGGTCCCCGCCTACTGACCAGATTCGGTGCCATGCCGGCTGCGGCATGAACCCCAGAGTATGCCCAGTTCGCTTCCAGCTGGTGCGCAGGTGACCAGGTCAAGCTGCCCTCGTGAGCACCCTTGACGAGCTTGTCACCGAGCAGGCCGAGAGCGCTGCACGCCGGTATTTTCTGGCCGACGCGCGCAGCGAGCGGTCGTTCGACTTCACCATGCTGCGCGCTGCTGCGGATGCCTGGCGCAGGGAGTTCGACACCACCGGGGTACGGTCGTACTCACCGAACGCCAGCTGCTGCATGTCGCGCGCTGCGCCGTCGGCCACCACAAGTTGTCCGTCACGGACCGTGGTTTCAACCTGCTGCCGTTGTTCCACATCAACGCCCAGGTCGCCACGCTCGTCGCGCCGCTTCCTGCTGATCGGCGCGCCGTACATGGTCTGGTCGGTGATTTACACCGGGCTGGCACTGATCACGGCACCGCTGCGACCCACCGCGGCACTCACCCAACTCGGCATCAACCTGCTCACCGGCACGGCGTGCTACCACCTGTACTTCTTGGTCGTTACGATGCAGTGTTACCTGCTGTTTCCGCTGTTCTTCCGATTCCTGCGGGCATCCGCGGGGCGCCGGCGTCATGTGGTCGACGCGGCGGAAAGCCGGCCTGGTGTCGCAAGCAGTCGAGATCGGGTCTGACCGGTCATTTGGGGTATTCTTAGTGCATCCGATGGTGCTGTGGGCGTTGACACTCGGCCTATCGGCGTGGCTGTCCACACACATGTCCGCGCTCTGCT
Organism: Pseudonocardiaceae bacterium; assembly: GCA_050699575.1. Classification (GTDB taxonomy): domain Bacteria; phylum Actinomycetota; class Actinomycetes; order Mycobacteriales; family Pseudonocardiaceae. Next base: position 23,694 of record JBOHFG010000066.1, on the reverse strand, counting down.
CGACTATTGTCACCATGATCACCACCGCTGTGGTGTCGCTGCTGGTGGTCGAGATGATGCGGCACAGTCTGCTCAGCACAATGCTCACTGGAAAGCGCCACTCGCGGCGCGGTTCACCTGGTCATTCCCACAAGTCCGAATCTGCCGTCTCGGCCCCGCCGATCAGGCTGGGCCCTAGTCAGGCATGGTTCAGGGCGAACATAAGGAGGCGGTCATGATCGCACGCGAGACGCTGCGGCGGGGTCGGCGGTCGAACACGTCCAGCGGAGCGTGCTGATGCGCACTCCGCTGGATGTGTTCCATCTGGCGATCCCCGCCTTGGACCTGGACGACGCATCATGGTTTTACGTCGAGGGTCTCGGCTGCACTTCGGGGTCACATTCCGGGACCGGCCGGACGGCAACCTGGTCGACGGTCACTCTCAGCCACGCGCTGTCGCTGCGGGCCTGCTGCCAGGCGGGCACCGTCAATACGTCACCTCGCGCACATCCAACTTCCAGCTGGCCCCCAGCGTTTCTTCACCTTCGCCTGGCTTACTCACGATTGTTGATGCCGGAGTCATCGATCGCCCGGCAGCGTCTGCGGAAGGACATCGTGGTACTGAAGCCAGCGATACGCCGGATGCTCACCAAGCGGTGGCTGATCGTGGGTGCGGTGGTCGTGATCGGCGGCGCCGCCCTCGGCGGGTGGGTATGGACGGGATCGCAGTCGGAAACTGCCCCTCGGCTGGGTACTGCCAGCTTGGGCACCATCCGCCAGACGGTGCCGGCGACCGGCACGATCGCACCGGCCCAGCAGGCGAATCTGAGCTTCGGGGTCAGTGGCCAGGTCACAGCGGTACCGGCGACGGTCGGCCAGCAGGTGCAAGCTGGTCAGGCGCTGGCGAGCGTGGACTCGGCGTCGCTGCCGAATCAACTTGCCCAGGCCCGGGCGGTGGTGGCGTCCAACGCGGCCAAGGTCGCCGCCGACCAGGCCGCCGGCGCCTCAGCCGCGCAGGTCAACGCCGACAACGCGGCGTTGACCTCAGCGAATGCACAGCTGACGGTAGCGCAGCAGAACCTGTCCAAGGCCACGTTGACCTCGCCGTTCGCCGGCACCGTCGCCGCGGTGAATCTGACAGTGGGACAGCAGGTATCGGGCACCTCATCCAGTGGGAGTGCCGGCACCGGTGGGTCGGGAGCGTCGAACGTCGCGTCCGCCCTGACCACGTCGGCATCGAACGCTCAGGTGGTGGTGATCAGCACCGGTAGCTACGTGGTCGACGCCAGTGTCGATGACACCGAGGTCAGTCAGGTGAAGCCCGACGAACAGGCCGTCATCATGCCCAACGGTGCGACCAGCCAGATCTTCGGCACTGTGGCGTCGGTGGGGATGGTCGGCAGCCAGAGCTCCGGGGTTGCCACCTACCCGGTCGTCATTAACGTCACCGGCAGTCCCGCTGGCCTGCCCATCGGTGCCAGCGCCCAGGTCTCGATCATCGTCAAGCAGCTCACCGACGTCGTCGTCGTGCCCCGGGGAGCCGTGCACCAGGACAACGGGAAGTCCGTGGTCTACGAGATGAACGGCGGCCAGCAGGTGGTTCACCCCGTGACGGTGGGACTCAGCGCGGGCGGCCAGACCCAGATCACCGACGGTCTGGCGGCGGGCACCCGCATCGTGTTGCCCGCCGCACCCACCCAGACCGGCTCCGGTGGCACCGGGCGTGGTGGCGGTTTCGGCGGTGGTGGTGGCGGCCGCGGCCCTACTGGCGGGACAGGGTGAGCGATGAGTACTGAGGTGCTGCCTGCGGTCGAGTTTCCGCTGCTCGAGCTCCGCGATGTCGGCAAGACCTACCGCAGCGGCTCGCTGGAGGTGGAGGCACTGCGCGGAGCATCCATCTCGATCCGGGCCGGAGAGTTTGTCGCGATCACGGGTCCCTCCGGGTCCGGGAAGTCGACCCTGATGCACGTCCTGGGTTGCCTGGACAGCCCGACATCGGGAACCTACTGGCTGGCCGGCCAGGATGTCAGCGCCATGTCGGAGGAGGAGCTGGCGGAGGTCCGCAACCGGCGGATTGGCTTCGTGTTCCAGCAGTTCAACCTGTTGCCCTCGCTGACAGCGGGGCGCAACGTGGAACTGCCGCTGTGCTATGCGGGTGTCGGGCGTGCCGAACGCAGCGCTCAGGCATTGGCGGCCTTGACGCGGGTCGGTCTGGCGAACCGGGTGCAGCACCGTCCCGGCGAGCTCTCCGGTGGCCAGCAGCAGCGGGTGGCCATTGCGCGGGCGCTGGTCGGCGATCCGGCGCTGATCCTGGCCGACGAACCGACCGGCAACCTGGACTCCACCTCGACCGCGGACGTGCTGGGCCTGCTCGCCGACTTGCACGCCGCCGGCCGGACCATCGTGCTGATCACGCACGAGTCCGAGGTGGCGGCGGCGGCCCAACGGACGGTGCGCATCCTTGATGGCGCCATCTCCGGTGACAGTGATCGGGTATCCGGGGGCGCACACCGGACCCGCATACCCGAGGGACGGGTCAGCCAATGAACTGGCTGGAGACCATCCGCACCGGCCTCGACGCGGTGCGATCCCATCGGATGCGCTCGGGGCTGACCGTCCTCGGCATCCTGATCGGCATCGCCGCGGTCATGCTGACGGTCGGGCTCGGCCTCGGCGCCCAGCAGCAGATCAGCCAGCAGATCAACTCGCTGGGCAGCAACCTGCTCATCGTCACTCCGGGCAGCGTCACCAGCAGCAGCGGTGTCCGGGGCGGTTCCGGCTCCGCCTCCACCCTGACCGTGGCGGACGCCACCGCACTAACCTCGAAGGTCGTCGCGCCGGACATCACCGCGGTCGCCCCCACCGTGCAGCGCTCGGAATCGCTGACTGCCGGCACCGTGAACTGGACCACAACCATGGTGGGCACGATGCCTGACTGGATCACGGTCCGGGCCCGCACGGTCGACAGTGGCCGGTTCCTCACCAGCCAGGACGTTGCCGACCATGCCGCGGTCGTCGTGCTGGCCGCCACGACCGCTCAGCAGCTGTTCGGGCCCCGGGACGCCGTGGGGCAAACGGTGACCACCGCCGGGGTACCGCTGACCGTGGTCGGGGTGCTCAGCGCAGCGGGCTCCACGGCAATGACGAACGAGGACGACCAGGCGGTGGTCCCGCTCAGCACGGCATCCGAGCGGCTATTCGGCGGCGCGACCCGCAGCTCGGTGCAGACCATCTACCTGCAAGCACAGTCGCCGGAGACGTTGTCCGCCGCCTACCAGGAAGTCGAGTCCGAACTGTCCACGCTGCACCACATCCGGCCCCCGGCCGAGGCGGACTTCACTATCACCAGCCAGCAGTCAATCTTGAACACCGCTACCTCAATCACCCAGACACTCACCGTGTTGCTCGGTGGTATCGCGGGGATCTCCTTGCTGGTCGGCGGCGTGGGCGTGATGAACATCATGCTGGTGTCGGTGACCGAGCGAATTCGGGAGATCGGGCTGCGGAAAGCTCTGGGCGCCACGCCCCGGGTGATCCGGCGCCAGTTCCTGGTCGAGGCATCCGTGCTCGGGTTGGCCGGTGGGGCGCTCGGTGTACTACTCGGTATAGCCGCCGGGATCGGCCTGTCGCGGCTGATCTCCCAGCCCATCGTGATCTCGCCGACGGCGACCCTGGGCGCGCTGGCGGTAGCCGTCGCGATCGGGGTCGTCTTTGGTGTCTACCCGGCGAGCCGGGCTGCTCGGCTCGCCCCCATCGAAGCGCTGCGTAGCGAATGAGGAGCCCCATGAGTCGGTGTCTGAGTCTCGGGCTCGTCGCGGCGGTCACCGTGGCGGTCAGCGCCTGTGGGAACGCGGGCACCTCGACGGCTGGGCAGACGGCCGAACCCAGTTCCTCGCCCGAGGCTCCTGCTGGGCCTGCTGGCGCCTCGGGCACCGTCGCCGCGGTCACCGCTGCCAACCTCCAGGTGCAGAACCCCAGGACCGGGCAGCTGACCGTCACCTTCACCCCCTCAACTGCCTTCACCAAGACGGTGCCTGCCACGGCCGCGGACCTCGTGGCCGGGAACTGCGCACTCGCGCTCGGCGCACCGCAGCCCGCCGGTGACCCGGTTGGTCCCCTCACCGCCACGTCAGTGCTGATCAGCCCGGCGGCCACCGACGGCGGATGCGCGGGTCGGGGTCGCGGCCGCGGTGGGCCCGCCGCAGGCAAGATCACCTCCATCAGCGGAACCGGCTTCGTCGTGCAGCTGGGTACCTCGACCGCCACCCGCACCATCACCACCACTGCAACCACGACGTTCACCAAGACCGTCCCGACCGACCACTCCGCGTTGGCCGTCGGAGAGTGCGTGACCGCGGTCGGCCCGTCCGACGACACCGGGACGGTGACCGCCTCATCGATCAGCATCCGCCAGCCTGGTCCCAACGGCTGCCAGGGTGGCCTGGGTGGTCCCGGCCGCGGTCCTGGTCGTACCGAGCCGGGTGCGACCGGCACCGACAGCAACGACAGGGGCAACGGTGCCTGAACCAGCTCACGCGAGGCCGCGGCACTCACCACTCAGCTGGTGGCGCCGCTGGGTGATCGGCGGTGCCGTGGCGATCCTCATCGTCGTTGCCGGGGTGGCCGTGACCAACCGCACCGGGGGACCGTCCTACCGCACCGCAAGCGTCGAACGAGCCGATGTCGACGCAACCCTGGACGCTCTCGGCACGATCCAACCGATCAACCAGGCGAACCTCAGCTTTCCGGTCACCGGCAACGTCAGCGGCGTCACGGCCGCCGTCGGCCAGCACGTCACCGTCGGCCAGACGCTTGCCCAGCTCGACACCACCTCCCTGAACGCTCAGGTCGCTTCGGCCCACTCGGCAGTCGCCGCAGCTCAGGCCAGGCTGGCGGCCGACGGGTCGAGCCAGACCGCCACGTCCACCGCCGCAGTGGCGCCAGCCGCGTTCACGACGCAGAGCCCGGCAGACCCCACAGCGGCCGCCCGGGAACTGGTCACCACGCAGCAGGCCCGTCTCATCGCAGACCAGCATCGGGCCGACCAGAACCTCGCGACCGAACAACGCGACCTCAAGACCGAGACCGACCTCTGCCAGGCCTGGGTGACCGCGACCGACAGCGCCACGGCAACGACTCCCCCCTCGCCGTCTCCAGGTACCACGCCGAAGTCGAGATCCACGGTCCTGAAGGCCCATGCTGAGCTGGCGATCCCGCGCTCGCCGGATGCCAGCGGGTGTGCGGCAGCGCTCCAGACGGTGCTCGCGGACCAGGTCGCCGTCAGTCATGATCAGCAAGCGGTGGCCGCGAATATCCTAGCGCTCGACAATGCCATCACCACGCTGCTGACGTCGGCGCAGGCCAGCAACCAGTCGCAACCCCAACAGCACACCAGCACGACCGGATCAACCACTGGCGGTGCCAGCCGCTCAACCGCCACGCCTACCGCCGGTGCACTTGCCGCCCGTGCACCCACCAGCAGTGCGCCCGCTGCCCGTGCACCTGCCGAAAGTACGCCCGCTACTCGTGCACCCGCCGGCGGTGCGAACCGGGCCACGCCATCCCGTCCGCCGGCCTCAGCGGAGCAGCTCGCCGCGGATCAGGCCGCCATCGACGCCGCCCAAGCGCAGCTCGTCGAGGCACAGCAGGCGCATGACCAGGCCGAGCTGCGCAGCCCGATCGACGGCACAGTAGGTTCGGTGACCATCAGCCTGGGGCAATCGGTCCCGGGGAACTTGGGCACCCCACAGATCGTCATCATCGGGCCGGGTGCCCACCAGGTCATCACCTCGATCAGCGACACCGCTGTCAGTGCGGTGCGGGTGGGAGACGCCGCAACCGTCACTCCAAGCGGAAGCTCAGCGTCATTACGCGGCCAAGTCGTGTCGATCGGCCTGCTCGCCTCGGGCTCGGCTAACTCATCCGGATCGGTCAGCTACCCCATCACGATCGGCCTCACCGGCACTGAGCAACAGCTCTTCGCCGGGCAGAGCGCCGCGGTGTCGCTCATGCTGGCGCACGTGTCCGGCGCCCTCACGGTGCCCAGCTCCGCGGTGCACCACGCAGGTGCCACCACCATCGTGTCCGTGTTGCGGGCCGGCACCGTGAGCCCCGTCACAGTCACCACAGGTGCCGTCGGACCCACCCGCACCGAGGTGCTGTCCGGGCTCAACCCCGGTGACCAGGTCATCCTCGCCGACCTGTCCCAGCCACTGCCGACCACCACCCTCCAGAACGCCCGTCGCCTCACCACTGGGGGCGGTGGACGACCCGGCGGGTAAGTCGGCGCCAGAATTCCCTGGCCATCCAGACAGGAATACGTGCGACTACAGTCGTGCACGAAAAGTCCGGCAAATTGCCCGGCCAAATGGTATGACCAGCATCACTGCCGCCGCGGCCAAAGCGCTCAGCACTCCGACCAGTAACGCAACAAGACCCCTGATGTCGAGTATCTGCAGAACTGACAGTGCTGTCCCCAGCGGCAGCCCGACCACCGTCAACGCCCCGAGAGACGCCGTGGACTGACCGCTGTCACGCGTCTGCACAATCCGGCTCAGCTCTGATATCTGAGTCCCGACCTCCTCGAAACGCTCAACCATCCCGCGCTGATCTTGATAACGCCGCAAGATCCCGTTCGCAATATCATGACTGCTCACTCGCCGCAGCACCACAGATTCCTGAACCGGACCAAGTCCATCTCCAGGGACTACAGGTTACGCGACAGCTTGCCAGCGGACAACGTCCTCGCGATAGTCGCCGCCATTTCTTCAATCTGCATTCTTTGCGCCATGCCGAGCAGTATGCAATCCAAATAAATTGTCCCCGCGTACAGTGCTGCGAACCCGAAAAAAGGATCCGACGAACCATGGTCTGCGCGCTGCCCGACAAAGCTCGCACCGTCACGAAGCACGAGCGCTTTCCAGTCCGCGGATAGCACTACAGCCTCACGCAATAACTTGGCAAAATTTCCGGGCTCCGGAGGATAATCGATTGACGTTGACTCGAAGCCAAGCACCACGACCACAGATCAGTCGCCGACACCACTTCTTGGTAGTCGCTGGATGGCCATAGCGGATCAGGATCATCGAATGTGCGAAACGCAATCGTGAAGGCACCGGGCAGCAAGACAACACCACTACGGCAAGCGCTTTCCCGCCCCCGAAGGAACTCGGGACCCGCACAAGCTCCAACCCCGTGACTCGACATGACGAAGATCTTTCGTCGAGTATCCGGTGCCACCGCGTCGCAGATTGTTCATCTCCATAGAGCGCAAGTCCAGCCTCAACACTGAAGTAGTTTCGACGTGTTTTGTCATCCGCCAGGATTCCACCATAGCCGGACGGAATAGGTCCCTAGCCCAACCGTGCAGATCCGCCTCCACAGTGGCCTGATTTGGCTCAACCCAGATCGGTGCCGGACGGCTCGGCTGGGGCGTGGGTGAGCCGGTAATGCAGCAGCGCGGCGCTCTCCCGGATGATGTAGCGGGCCTGGATGGTGCGGGTCGCCACGATCGGGCCACTTCGGGTGGGCGATGTCCAGGAGATCAGCCCGAGGTCGCCAGCCATCGTGCGAGCCCGCAACGAGTGCCATGGATCGCTCACGATCACCGCAGTATGCCAGCCCGCAGGGCCGGCCTGACGGGCTACCGCCTGCAGGCTCTCCAGGGTGTCGCGGCCTTCCCCGATCGCCACCACGGCATTGCTGGGAATGCCGTAGGACGTCAGGTAGCTGCGGCCGGCCTCGGCCTCGGTGTAGGTGTCGCCGGCCCGCCGGCCACCGACGGTGACGATCACCGGGGCGACCCCGGCACGCCACAGCCGCGCGGCGTGGTCCAGCCGGGAACCCAGCACCGCCGACGGTGTGCCGTCGTACTGGGCCGCGCCCAGCACCACCACGACGTCCGCGGAGGCCCGGTCGTCGACCCGCGCCACCTGCCATACCCGGAACACTGTGCCACCGACGACCAGAGCACCCACCAACACCGCGCCGAGCACCAACCGGGCCAGCGCACGGGGCAAGCGGTCAGCCGATTGCCGGCTCAGCCGGCGGTCAGCCACCGATGCGGCCGGCTGCGGTGGCCAGTGGGCCACCGGACCGTCCCCGCCGCACCGCGAGGACCTCCCCGACCACGGATACCGCCGTCTCCGCTGGTCTGGCCGCACCCAGGTCCAGGCCCACCGGTCCGTGCAACCGGGCCAGCTCGTCTTCGGTGATCCCAGCCTCCTGGAGCCGCCGGCGCCGAACCTCCTGAGTGTGCCGCGACCCCAGGGCACCGCAGAAACCGCGCCCCGACCTCAGCAGCTCCACCAGCACGGCGTCGAAAGCCGGCCCGTGGTCCAGCAAAACCAGCACGTCGACGGCAGTGAACTCCTTCGCGGCGAGGACCGCGGGCGCCAACTCGGTCTCGGTACGCGACGCCCAGCCCAGCAACTCGCATTGCGCCGCCAAGGCAGCTCCGATCGCTCCGCGACCCACGATCAGCATGGTGGTCACCGGCACCCACACATCGAGCAGGACCGCAGTGCCTGCGGCCTCGCCCTGCTCGGTGGCCGTCGCGCCGATCCGGGCCAGCTCACGCATCCGGGCCAGCACCACCTCGTCCACGTCAGGTCCACCGAAGGTGCCGACAACATCGGCCAGCCCAGGCCCGGCCACCACCAGCACCGCCGACCCATCGACAGTGGAGGCCAGCGCGCACGGCTCACCGTCGGCGAGTGCAGCACCCAACGCCGCCGCGGCCCGGGCCGGCAGCGGGTGGCCCAGCAGCTGGGCGCCACCCCCACACGCGAGGCCTGCGTCCAGCGCAGTGACCTCGGTGACGTGCCCTTTCGCGGTGCCGGGCATGGACACCGCGGAGGTCAGCAACGGCAACGCGACGGTGTCCATGGTGCCCTCGAACAACGCGCCGGCCCGGTCACCCTCGGCAGTACCGGCCAGCAGCTGCCCGGTGGCGACCGTGCCGAACCCGAACCGCTCCAGTACCCGCACCACCCCGCAGGGGCGACCTTGCTCGGCCCAGCGCCGCAGCGCGTCACCGGCCTGCTGGCGGTACCGCATTTCCTCAGTGTTTTCCCTGGGGTTCACCATGCCCACCATATTCCCAGAACGGCTCCCGGAATGACCGTCGATTCAGCAGCCGACCAGGCGCGTTGCGAGATAGGACTCGACCTGGTCCATCGCGACCCGCTCCTGGGCCATGGTGTCCCGCTCACGCACCGTCACCGCGTGGTCGGTCAGCGAGTCGAAGTCCACCGTGATGCAGAAAGGGGTGCCGATCTCGTCCTGGCGGCGGTAACGGCGGCCGATGGCCCCCGCGTCGTCGAAGTCGATGTTCCAGTGCCGCCGCAGCGTCGCGGCGACATCCCGGGCCTTGGGGGAAAGGTCGGCATTGCGCGACAGCGGCAGCACCGCGGCCTTCACCGGCGCGAGCCGCCGGTCCAGCCTGAGCACCACGCGGCGATCCACCCCGCCCTTGGCATTGGGCGCCTCGTCCTCCGCATAGGCCTCGAGCAGGAACGTCATCATCGACCGGGCGACGCCGGCCGCCGGCTCGATCACGTAGGGCCGGTAGCGGGAGTCGGTGGCCTGCTCGTAGTAGGACAGGTCCACCCCGGAATGGTTGGAGTGCGTGGTGAGATCGAAATCGGTGCGGTTTGCGATGCCCTCCAGCTCGCCCCACTGCTGGCCGGAGGAGAAGCCGAACCGGTACTCCACGTCCACGGTCCGCTTAGAGTAGTGCGAGAGCTTCTCTTTGGGATGCTCGTAATGCCGCAGGTTGTCCCGAGCGATACCCAGGTCGACGTACCAGTCGGTGCGGGTGTCGATCCAGTACTGGTGCCACTGCTCGTCGGTGCCCGGCTCGACGAAGAACTCCATCTCCATCTGCTCGAACTCGCGGGTGCGGAAAATGAAGTTGCCGGGGGTGATCTCATTGCGGAAACTCTTACCGATCTGCCCGATCCCGAACGGCGGTTTCTTGCGAGCGGACATCATGACGTTCTGGAAGTTGACGAAAATGCCCTGCGCGGTCTCCGGGCGCAGGTAGTGCAGCCCCTCCTCGGTCTCTACCGGACCGAGATGCGTCTTGAGCATCATGCTGAACTCACGTGGCTCGGTGTACTCACCGCGGGTGCCACAGTTCGGGCACGGAATGTCGGACAGGTCACCCTCGAGTATGGTCTTGCCGGTGCGTTGCGCGTAGTCCTCGACCAAATGGTCGGCCCGGAAGCGCTTGTGGCAGCTCTGGCACTCGACCAGTGGGTCGTGAAAAGTTTCCACGTGACCAGAGGCGACCCACACCTGGCGGGGCAGGATCACTGACGAGTCCAGGCCGACAACGTCGTCCCGCCCGGTGACCATGGCGCGCCACCACTGGCGCTTGACGTTCTCCTTGAGCTCCACCCCGAGCGGGCCATAGTCCCAGGCCGAGCGGGTCCCGCCGTAGATCTCCCCGCTCGGGAACACGAAGCCACGGCGCTTGCACAGGCTGACGACGGTCTCGATGCGATCCGCGGACACTGGGCAGCTCCTGATGAGAGTTCAGCACGGTTGGGGTTAGGCCAGATTAGCGATCGCCGGATCCGCGGCCCTGATCGGCGTCGAGCGTGCGCAAGCTGGCGTGGTCGGTCACCACCCCACCTTCGGCGGCGGCTAGTACCTCGTAACCACCGGGCTCACCGGTGAGCGCCTCCGAGAGCAGCGGCACCACGTGCTCGCGGACCTCGAACACCGACAACGCGCGACGGTAGGCCACTACCGACGCGAACCGCACGACCAGCACCCACCGGGTGGTGTCGTCCGGTGAGCGGCCGAGCTGACCGCCCAGGCAGCCCTGCTGCGCGGTCAGCAGGCCCAGCGCCCGATGCGCCCGAGTCAGGAAGTCTCCGGCCCGGGCCGGGTCCACGGCAAAGCGGCAGATCAGAATCATCGGGCATCCTCAGGTAGTGGTGCGAGAATGACGGTAGCGAGTCGCCGGGCAGGTGGCGTCGCGGCGGGATCCGGCGCCTTACCATGGCCGGCGGATCGAACGAAGAGAGCGAGGCAGACGGCATGGCGGGTGTGACCGCAGGCGCAGTACCGGACCGGGCCGTCGACGACGAGCATTCGCCCGGCCGGCCGGCTCCCGGTGCGGCAGCGATCCCCCCGCGGGCGACCCTGGAGGCGGCCAGCGAGCTACTGCGGGCCCTGTCGGCGCCGGTACGGATCGCCATCGTGCTGCAGCTGCGTGACAGCGAACGCTGCGTCCACGAGCTGGTCGACGCGCTGGGTGTCACCCAGCCGCTGATCAGCCAGCACCTGCGGGTACTCAAGTCCGCCGGAGTGGTGGATGGCGAGCGGCACGGCCGGGAGGTCGTCTACCGGCTGGTCGATGAGCATCTCTCGCACATCGTGATGGATGCCGTGACACACGTGGAGGAAGAATGACCGCTTCGCCGGCGCCCCGGCTGCGCGCTACCCGGCAGCGGACCGCAGTGGCCAGAATGCTCGATGACACCGACGACTTCCGGTCCGCTCAGGAGATCCACGAAAAGTTGCGCCTTCGCGGCGAGGAGATCGGCTTGACCACGGTATACCGCACCCTGCAGACACTCGTCGACGCCGGTGAGATCGATGTGCTGCGCACCGCCAGCGGCGAGGCCGTCTACCGACGTTGCTCAGCGCATCACCATCACCATCTGGTGTGCCGGCACTGCGGGCACACTGTGGAGGTCGAGGGCCCCACGGTCGAACGATGGGCCGAGCAGGTCGCCGCCGACCACAACTTCACCGACATCGACCACACCATCGAGATCTCCGGCCGCTGCCCCACCTGCACCAGTTAGAACTCGTAGGGTTCGGTGGGGGCGGGGATCTCGTGGAGATCGGTGACGGTGAGGGTGGGGGTGAAGTGGGTGTCTGATCTTGCTGATCCTGGCACCAGCTGGCCGCGCACCTCGAACCAGCCGTCCTGCGGCAGGGCCGTGAGTCCGGGGTGGCCCGCGAGGCGAACCTTCACCGGCGTCACGTCCGCGGCACAGCAGGCCATCACCAGCCGGGCGAGGTAAGTGGTGTCCGGCACGGTGTGCACGACGAAGCCGATCAGCCGCACCTGGCGCCCGTTGAGGCTGCCTGCGTCATCCCACACCGCCCGGGTGACGACATCGCTGATCCGCAGCATGGGAGCCGGGCCGGCGGGCAGCGGCGGGAAATGGATGGCGGGATTGGGCGGAGCGACCGCCCGGGCGGAACGGGATACGGTGTCCGCCCCGAGCGCGGGTGGAGCGACCAGGAAGATCGCCAGCACGGGTAGCACCAGCAGCCAGGGACTGCGCCCGGCGTGATCGTGCTGGTCGTGCGCGGTGGGTCGGGTACGCACGTCCCGCACGATGGAGATCAGGCCGAGCGCGAGGATCACCACCCCCGCCGTGACCAGGAAGGGCAGCAGGGAAGGCTTGACGTAGCGCAGGTAGCTACCGTTCCAGGCGATCTTGCACAGGGCGCCGCCGAGTAGCACCAGCAGGACGTTCTGGGTCTCTCGCCTCACCGCAGCACCAGGGTTCCGACGAGTACCGCGCAGCCGATCGCCACCACGAACGTCGCCGGGGCGAAGCGGCTGGCAAATCCGCGCCCGAACGCGCCCGCCTGCAGCGCCACCAGCTTGACGTCCACCGCGGGCCCCACCACGAGAAACACCAGCCGGGGCAGCAGCGGCACCGCCGAGAGCGATGCGGCCACGAACGCGTCGGCCTCGCTGCACAAGGCGAGCACCACCGCGAGCAGCGCCATCACCAGGATCCCGACCAGCGCCTGCCCGGTCAACGAGGCCATCCACGAGGCGGGAACCAGGACGTTCAGCGTGGCTGCGGTGAGCCCGCCGAGCACCAGGAACCCGCCCGAGGAGACCAGGTCATGCCGGGCCGTATCGAGGAACACCCCCCAGGAGCTGCCACCCGGCGCGCGCTCCGAGCGGCGCAGCGCCTGGTGCGCAATCCATTCCGGGCGCCCGAAACGCGCCCACAGCCAGCCCATCACGACCGCGGTGGCCATCGAGCCGAGGAACCGGGCCACCACCATCCGGGGCTCGCCGGGGAAGGCGACCGCAGTGGCCACCAGCACCACCGGGTTCACCGCAGGCGCGGCGAGCAGGAACGCCAGCGCCGCGGCGGGCGGCACGCCCTGCTGCATGAGGCGCCGCGCCACCGGTACCGACGCGCATTCGCATCCCGGTAACGCCATCCCGGCCAGCCCGGCAACGGGCACGGCGGCCGCGGCGGTGCGCGGCAGCATCCGGCGCAACGCCGCCGGCGACACGAACGCCGCGATCAACCCACTAACTAGCACCCCCAACACCAGAAACGGCATCGCCTGCACGCACACCGCCACGAAGACCGTGGCTCCGGTGCGCACCGCGGGGATGTCAAGCTGCTGGACCAGCGGCCCCTGGACCAGCAGCGCGGTCACCAGCACCGCGCAAAGCACCTCCAGCGAGGTGATCCGGCGCCATGCAGGGGTACCAGTACGGGGCTCAGTCGGCGGGGCGGCCATCACCCGGTCAGCAACTCGCCACGCACCTGCGAGGCCGTGGACACCACCAGCATGAGCAGCGTGCCCAGCGGCACGGTATCCAGGCCGGCCGCCGGGAAGGCGTAGCGCAGCATCAGGTCGGCCCCACGCTCGGTGCGGACCAGGCCCAGGGTGCCGAACAGACCCTGCCCGGCCCGGGTGGCGACCCGCTCGGCCAGCTCACCATGGTCGGGAACATCCCAGGCGACCACGCAGGTCAGGCTGAGCATCGCCAGGCCCTCGACGAGCTCCACCGCCTGCACCGCGCAGGGCACCTCGGCGTGCTGGAAGGTCAGGGAGCCGTCGTCGTCCACCTTCACTTCCTGGTAGCGCTCCAGCGCCGTGAGGGCGGCCTCGAGCACCTCCTTGGTGCACGCGAGACTCTCGTCGTGGCTCACCGGATCGTCCTCCCGGAGATATGTGGCGTGGTACCGGTTTCGATGGCACTGCCGAACCGGCGGTCCCGGGCGGCGTAGACCTCACAGGCCCGCCAGAGGTCCCGGCGGTCTAGATCAGGGAACAGGATGTCCTGGAACACCAGCTCCGCGTAGGCAGCCTGCCAGATCAGGAAGTTGGAGATGCGCTGCTCACCGGAGGGCCGCAGGAACAGGTCGACGTCGGGCATGTCCGGCTCGTCCAGGTAACGGGCCAGCAGCCGCTCGTCGATCTGCTCGGGGTCGATCTCTCCGCGGGCCACCCGGCGGGCCACCTCGCGCGCCGCGTCGGCGATCTCGGCGCGGCCGCCGTAGTTCACGCACATGGTCAGCGTCATGACGTCGTTGGCCGCGGTCAGCTCCTCGGCGACCTCGAGCTCCCGGATCACGCTGCGCCACAACCGCGGGCGACGCCCGGCCCAGCGCACCCGCACGCCCAGCTCGTGCATCTGGTCCCGGCGGCGGCGGATGACGTCCCGGTTGAAGCCCATCAGGAAGCGCACCTCGTCGGGACTGCGCCGCCAGTTCTCGGTGGAGAACGCATACGCTGACAACCACCGCACGCCCAGCTCGATGCAGCCGGACACCACATCCAGCAACACGGCCTCGCCGCGCCGGTGCCCCTCGGTACGAGGCAGCCCACGCTGCTGCGCCCACCGCCCATTCCCATCCATCACCAGCGCCACATGCCGCGGCACCCGCCCAGCAGGAATCACCGGCGCCCGAACCCCCGAAGGATGCGGATCCGGCGCTCGAACCACGGCCCCATCCTGCCTCCCAGCGCATTCAGCGGGCTCAGCGGGGTTATCCGGCCACCTGTCACCCCGCTGAGCCCGCTGAATGCGGCAGGCGGGGGCGTTCGACCAGGGGGAGGGAGCGGAGTTGGCGTTCTAGGTGCCACTGGAGGTGGGCGGCGATGAGGCCGCTGGCTTCTCGGCAGATCGGTGGCTGGGCGCTTTCGGCTTGCGGCCACGCTCCGCGTAGGAGGGCGTCTAGCAGCTCTAGGGTCTGTGGTGACGGGGTGGCCGCGCCGGCTGGGCGGCACCCGGGACAGACCGCACCGCCCGCCGGGACGCTGAACGCCCGGTGCGGGCCCGGTGCGCCACATCGGGCGCACTCGGTCAGGGCCGGTGCCCATCCGGCCGCGGTCATCGCGCGCAGCAGGAACGCATCCAGGACTAGTACGGCCTGCCGCTGCCCGTCGGCCAGCGCCCGCAGCGCACCCACGACCAGCAGGTACAGCCGCAGCACCGGCTCACCCTCGGCACCGGCCAGCCGCTCGGCGGTCTCCAGCACCGCGCAGCCCGTGGTGTAACGGCCGTAGTCGCCGACCAGCCGGGAACCGAAACCGTCGACCGTCTCGACCTGGGTGACGATGTCCAGCGTCCGCCCGCGGTGGAACTGCACATCGACGTGCCCGAACGGCTCCAGCCGAGCGCCGAACCTTGACGTGGTGCGCCGCACCCCCTTGGCCACCGCGCGCACCCGCCCGTGCCGACGGGTCAGCAACGTGATGATGCGATCGGCTTCGCCGAGTTTCTGCACCCGCAGCACCACCCCGGTGTCGCGGTACAGGTTCACCCGCCCATCGTCGCACCACCACGCCGACACCGGACGCGACGCGCGGGTCAGAAACCCAGGCGACGCAGCTGTTTGGGGTCGCGCTGCCAGTCCTTGGCGACTTTCACGTGCAGATCCAAGTACACCGAACTGCCCAGCAGGGCCTCAATGTGCGCCCGCGCGCGAGCGCCGACGTCCTTGAGCCGCTGGCCACCGCGTCCGATCACGATCGCTTTCTGGCTGTCCCGTTCGACGTAGAGGTTCACGTAGATGTCGAGCAAGTCAGCTCGCCCCTCTCGCGGGTTCATCTCCTCGACCACGACGGCCAGCGAGTGCGGCAGCTCGTCGCGCACACCTTCCAGCGCCGCCTCCCGCACCAGCTCAGCGACCAGGGTCTGCTCTGGTTCGTCGGTGAGCTCCCCACTCGGGTACAGCGGCGGCGACTCCGGCATCCGGGCCAGCAGCAGGTCGGCCAGCAGCCCCACCTGGAAGCCGTCGACCGCGGACACCGGCACCACCTCGGCGAACTCACCGAGACCGGTCGAGCGCGCCAGCTCAGCCAGCCCGGCGAGCTGCTCGGCCACCCGCTGCGGGCTCACCAGATCGGTCTTGGTCACGATGCCGAACACCGGGGTTCGCCGGCCCGGCGCGGCCAGCTCACCGGCGATGAACCGGTCACCGGCACCGATCGCGGCGTCGGCGGGCACGCAGAAGCCGATCGCGTCCACCTCCGACCAGGTGGCGCGGACCAGGCTGTTGAGCCGTTGACCGAGCAGGGTGCGGGGTCGGTGCAGGCCCGGTGTGTCCACCAGGATGAGCTGCCCGTGCGGCTGGTGCACGATTCCCCGGATGGTGTGGCGGGTGGTCTGGGGCCGGCTGGAAGTGATCGCCACCTTCCGACCCACCAGCGAGTTGGTCAACGTTGACTTGCCGACGTTGGGCCGGCCCACCAGGCAGGCGAACCCGGCCCGAAACGGCTCATCGGTAGGCGTCATGCCGGTGCCACCGGCGGTGGGCATCACGCCGGTACCACCCTGCTGACGTCGCCGCGCTGGTCGACCACCAGCACCGGAGCGGCCGGCCCGAGGTCGCGGACCGCGGCCAGCGAGGCAGCATCCACCACACCAGGCGCCGACACCAACGCAGCCGCCTCCAGGCCGGTCGCCCCGCTGGCCACCGCCGCGGCTACCGCCGCCTGCAGCGCGGTCAACACCAGGGAGGGCAACGAGACCGGGACACCGAGGTAGGTGCGCCCGTCGGTGTCCCGCACTGCGGCACCCTCGGCAGCTCCGGTGCGGGCCAGCGCCGAGCGCGCCAGCGTCACGATCTTGGCGTCCTCCGGGTCCAGGTCGGCGGTGCCAAGTGGGCCGGTCTCAGGCACGAGTGTCGCTCACTTCCTGCGGCGGGTCGGCCGCAACGGGTTCCGACGGGGTAACCGGGTCCAGCTGGGCAGGAACCCGGCCCACGGTCACGGTCGTGATGCGCAACCGTCCGCGACGATCGTTGCCACCCTCCGCCCGCAGCCGCAGGCCCGCCACATCAGCCTCAGCGCCGGGCAACGGCACCCGACCCAACCGCTGCGCCAGCAACCCACCCACGGTCTCCACATCGGCATCGTTGAGGTCCACCGCGAACAGCGCACCGAGGTCGATCACCGGCAGCCGGCTGATCACCCGTACCTTACCGTCCCCGAGGTGCTCGATCGGCGGCCGCTGGTCGGTATCGGACTCGTCAGTGATCTCGCCGACGATTTCCTCCAGGATATCTTCGATCGTCACCAAGCCAGCCGTACCACCGTACTCGTCGACCACGACGGCCATATGGTTGTGCGAGACCTGCATCTCCTTGAGCAGCGCGGTGAGCAGCTTGGAGTCTGGCACGAACGTCGCGGCCCGCATCACCTCACCAACCGCACCGCTGCTGGAACCCCCCTGGCGTTCGGCCGACACCAGATCCTTAAGGTGCACCACACCGATGATGTCATCGACGCTGTCTCCGCTCACCGGGATCCGGGAGAACCCGGAGCGCAGGCACAGCTCCACCGCCTGGCGCACCGACTGGTCCCGCTCAATCCAGACGATCTCGGTCCGGGGCACCATCACCTCGCGGGCCATCGTGTCCCCGAGCTCGAACACAGAGTGGATCATCTCGGCCTCGCCGGCTTCGACCACACCGCGCGCACCCGCCATATCGACCAGCTCGCGGAGTTCGACCTCGGAGGTGAACGGCCCCTCTGGGAATCCCCGGCCGGGTGTGATCGCATTACCGACGACGATGAGCAGCCGCGACAGCGGGCCCAGAATCCGGCCCAGCACCCGGACCGGTCCAGCCACCAGCAGGCCAACGGCATAGGGGTGCTGACGACCGATGGTACGCGGACCCACCCCGACAACGACATAGGTGACCACGACCATCGCCAGCCCGGCGACCAGGACCGCCAGCCAGGTCGGCGAAAACGCCCGCACCGCCGCGACGGTGACCAGCACCGTCGCCGTCAGCTCGCAGCTCAACCGCAGTAACAGCAGCAGGTTCACGTGCCGGGGCCAGTCGGCGACGACGAGCGCGAGCGGCCGGGCGCCGAACCGACCGGACCGCACCAGCGCCTCGACCTGGGTCCGCGACACCGAGCCCAGTGCCGCATCGGCCGCGGCGAAGCCCCCCGCGGCCACCACCAGGGTGACAGCCAGCACGAGCAGGGGAACCGAAGACGTCAGCACTGTCGGGTCCTGTCCGCTGTTCCAGGGAGCTGTAGGCGGGGCTATCCCGGCGGGCCAGATTCCTCCGGCCCCTCCAGACCGACCACCCCGAGCAGCCGGGTGTCCGCGTCCCGCTGGGCGATCCGGCGCCGGCCGGCTCGATCGGCACGCCGGAACTCGTCGAGGATCCGGCCCTGCAAGGCGAACATCTCGCGCTCCTCGGCGGGTTCGGCATGGTCGTAGCCCAGCAGGTGCAGCACGCCGTGCACCGTGAGCAGCTGCAGCTCGTCGAGCACCGAGTGGCCGGCTGCGACGGCCTGCTCCTGCGCAACCTCCGGGCACAGCACGATGTCACCGAGCAGCGCTGGGCAACCGGATGAGCTATCCGGCCGCCCACTCGTCAGCACCCCACCCTCGTCCGCCTCGTCCATCGGGAAGGCCAGCACGTCGGTGGGCCCCGGCAGGTCCATCCAGCGCTGGTGCAGATCGGCCATCACCCCGCTGCCGACCAGCAACATGGACAGCTCGGCCAGCGGGCTGACGCCCATCCGATCCATCGCGAACCGCGCCGCGGCCGCAATGGATACCTCGGGGACAGTGGTGCCGGACTCGTTGGCGATCTCAATACCCACCGGCGGGTCACCGCCTCCGGCGGCGGTCGGCACGGTTGGCCACCGGGCGTGCCCCGGTGGCCTCCTGGACGGCGTCCCACCGCGCGTAGGCGTCCACGATGTCGGTCACCAGCCGGTGCCGGACCACGTCGGCACTGGACAGCTGGGTGAAGTGCACATCGTCCACCCCGTCGAGGATGTGCTGCACGATCCGCAGCCCGGACACCTGACCGCCCGGCAGGTCGATCTGCGTGACGTCACCGGTGACCACGACCTTGGAGCCGAAGCCCAGGCGGGTGAGGAACATCTTCATCTGCTCCGGGGTAGTGTTCTGTGCCTCGTCGAGAATGATGAAGGCGTCATTAAGGGTACGGCCCCGCATGTAGGCCAACGGAGCGACCTCAATGGTCCCGGCGGCCATCAGCTTGGGGATCGACTCCGGATCGAGCATGTCGTGCAACGCGTCGTACAGCGGGCGCAGATACGGGTCGATCTTCTCGTAGAGCGTGCCGGGCAGGAAGCCCAACCGCTCCCCCGCCTCGACCGCGGGCCGGGTGAGGATGATCCGGCTGACCAGTTTGGCCTGCAGCGCCTGGACCGCCTTGGCCATGGCCAGGTAGGTCTTGCCAGTACCGGCCGGTCCGATGCCGAACACGATCGTGGCGCGATCGATCGCGTCGACGTAACGCTTCTGGTTGAGCGTCTTGGGCCGGATGGTGCGACCGCGCCGGGACAGGATGTCCAGGCTGAGCACCTCGGCGGGCGACTCGGCGTCTCCCTGGGTGAGCATCCCCAGGGTCGCCCGGACGGCGTCCGGGCCGAGCTGCTGGCCACGGCGGGCCAACGTGACCAACTCGCTGAAGACCCGCTCGGCGAAGGCGACGTCCGCCGGGGTACCGGTCAGGGTGACCTCATTGCCCCGCACGTGCACGTCGGCGGCGAGCAGAGCCTCGGTCACCTTGAGGTTCTCGTCGCGGGATCCCAACAGGGCCAGCACGGCAGAGTCGGGGATCACGACCTTAGACTGGATCGGTCCAGGCTGGGTCAGCTCCGAACCGGATCGGGCGGCGCCCTCCATCGGGATAGGGGTCACGTGTGCGTGCGTCCTGCTTCCTGCGCGCTCGCGCATCCAGGGTCAACCGGCACGGCTGATGGTAGCCGCAGACCTGAGTCCGTGGGGCTTGGATTCGCCCGTTGCTCCAGGCAGCCGTAACCCCTGGGCCACCCGAGCCCGCGCTGCGCGACCGCACCTGAACCTCGCTCAGCGACCGAGCCGCCACCGCAGGCCCAATTCCCGTACCACCTGACGTGATAGACGCATATTGTTCATATAGGTCTTCCGCGACAAAAACCGAGCAGCGCTGAAAGGGAGCCGTGGCGAATGCGCACTTGAGCGACAGCGCGCCGATGGCCGCGCGTCGGAAAACGGGAGTGGAATGCTGCGCCGCGGCGAAAACTGGGGGCTGTCCCGCCGCGGCGCAGCGCCGCCGGACCGAGGGGGGAGGTGCCCGGCGGAGTCTGTAAGCTCGGATAACCTGGTACTCGATTCACCCTGGCTACTCGATCAGGTGGCGCTATCCGGTCTCGCACACTTAATGTAAGCCTTTTTGGCCACCATTGCACAATATGTCACTCGAATGCAGTAGTTCCCACCGGTAAGA
This sequence comes from Pseudonocardiaceae bacterium, assembly GCA_050699575.1. Lineage (GTDB taxonomy): Bacteria > Actinomycetota > Actinomycetes > Mycobacteriales > Pseudonocardiaceae. Next base: position 3,211 of record JBOHFG010000066.1, on the reverse strand, counting down.
GAGGGCACCTATTGCACCGAGAGCAACCGCGCCGGCACTCGAAGAACGCAACACCGCCGGACCCAGCCGTACCAGCCGGCCGCCCGCGGCGGTCAGCGTGGCCAGTTCGGCCTCGGTGATGCCGCCCTCGGGTCCGACGACCAGCAACAGCTCCCCCGCGGCGGGCAACAGCACCGAGCGCAACGAATCGGTGGCACTTTCGTGCAGTACCAGGCACCTGGCGGCGGCAGCACAGCGCTGCCCGAGCGCGGTGATCCCCACCGGCTCGGCCACCTCGGGGAACCGTCCCCGGCGGGACTGCTTGGCCGCCTCACGAGCCGTCTCCTGCCAGCGGGACAGCGCCTTGGCACCCCGCGGCCCCGCATCCCACCGGGCCACGCAGCGCTCCGCTCGCCAGGGCAGCACCGCATCCACTCCGGCTTCGGTGGCCAACTCCACCGACAGCTCCCCGCGCGGGCCTTTGATCAGCGCCTGCGCCAGCGTTACCCGCAGGGCCGGAGCCGGCTCAGTCGCCCGCCGCAGCACCCGCAGCTGTAACCGATCCCGACCGCTGCCAAGCACCTCACACAGGGCCAGTTCGCCACAGCCGTCGGTGAGCATCAAACGCTCGCCGGCTCGCACCCGGCGCACCGTCGCGGCGTGCCGGCCTTCCGGCCCGTCCAGCATGGTCTCGGCGCCCTCAGCGGGCAGCTGCTCGGCGAGAAACACCGGAAGACTGCTCACCTACACACCCGTCAGCGTCCGCCCAAGGAATCCCGCAACCGGGAGAACAAACCACCGGCCCGGCCATTGGCCGTGAGCTCAGCCTGCTCCTCACCGCGCAGCAGGGCAAGCTCGCGCAACAGCTCCATCTGCCGGGTGTCCAGCCGCATCGGGGTCACCACATCAAGATGCACGAACAGGTCACCTCGCCCCTCGGCGCGGCCCGTGCTCCGCAGCTTGGGCATCCCCCGGCCCCGCAGCGGGAGCACGGTCGCGCACTGGGTACCCGGTTCGACCCGGACCTCCTCGGTGCCGTCGAGGGTCTCCAGCACGACGGTGGTGCCTAGCGCGGCGGAGGTCATCGGGACCCGCACGGTGCAGTGCAGGTCGGCACCGTCGCGGGTGAACGTCTCGTGCGGCACCTCCTGCACCTCGACGTAGAGATCACCCGCGGGGCCACCACCGGAGCCCACCTCGCCCTGACCGGCCAACCGCACCCGCATCCCGTCGCCCACCCCGGCGGGCACCTTGGCGGTGACGTTGCGGCGGGCCCGGATCCGCCCGTCCCCGCCGCACTGCCGGCAGGGATCCGGGATGACCTCGCCCAAGCCGCGGCACACTGGGCACGGCCGCGAGGTCACCACTTGGCCGAGGAAGGAGCGCTGCACGTTCTGCACCTCGCCGGCGCCCGCGCAGGTGTCGCAGGTCTGCGGCCGGGTGTTGGGCGCGCAGCCCGAGCCGTTGCACTCGCCACAGAGCACGGCGGTGTCCACGGTGAGCTCGCGGGATGCCCCGCTGGCACATTCCTCGAGGGTGAGCTGCAGCCTGATCAGCGCGTCCGAGCCGCTCTGCACCCGGCTGCGCGGCCCTCGCCGGCCGCCGGGTCCACCAGTGGCACCGAAGAAGGCGTCCATGATGTCCCCGAAGCCGAACCCACCGAAGGGGTCGCTCCCCGCACCGCGCCCCGCGCCGGGCTCCAACGGGTCCCCACCGAGGTCCACGATCTGCCGCTTCTGCGGGTCGGTCAGCACCTCGTAGGCGGCGGTGACGTCCTGGAAACGCTGTTGCGCCTCGGCGTCGGGGTTGACATCGGGGTGCAGTTCGCGCGCCAGCTTGCGGTAGGCGCGTTTGATCTGTTCCGCGCTGGCGTCCCGGGATACACCCAGGATTGCGTAGTAGTCCCTGGCCACGCTGGCGTCCTCCTGCCGCGACCCTCGCCGCGGTACTCGTCGTGCAAATTCAGTGAACACAACCCCGGTTAACGAGTGGTCAGGATCTCCCCCACGTATCGTGCAACTGCGCGCACCGCAGCGATGGTGCCCGGGTAGTCCATTCTGGTCGGTCCCACCACGCCCATACCCCCGAGGACTGTGCCGTGCGAGGCGTAGCCGATCGAGACCAATGAGGTACTGCGCATCTCCTCGGCCTCATTCTCCTCGCCGATCCGAACCGTGATGGTGGCTGGGTCCCGGGCCGCGGCCAGCAGCTTGAGCACCACCACCTGCTCCTCCAACGCCTCGAGCACCTGACGCAGGGATCCCGGAAAATCAGTGACATTGCGGGTGAGGTTAGCGGTACCGCCGAGCAGCAGCCGCTCCTCGGGATGCTCCACCAGAGTCTCGATCAGCACCGTCGAGACCCGGATCATCGCGTCCCGCAGCCCGACCGGAGCCTGCTCAGGAAGATCGGCCACCGCCGCGGAGGCCTCCGCCAGCCGGCGACCCGACAGCGCGTGGTTCAGCAGAGTTCGCAACTGCGCCACCTGCTCCTCGGTGATGACATCGCCCAGATCCAGCAGGCGCTGGTCCACCCGGCCCGCGTCAGTGATGAGGACCAGCATCAACCGAGCCGGGGTCACCGCGAGTACCTCGAGGTGACGCACCGTGGACCGGCTCAGCGTGGGGTACTGGATCACCGCCACCTGCCGGGTGAGCTGGGCGAGCAACCGCACGCTGCGGCGCAGTACATCATCAAGGTCAACCGCGCCCTGCAGGAAGCTCTGCACCGCCCGGCGCTCGGCCACCGACAACGGCTTCACCTCCGAGAGCCGGTCGACGAACAACCGGTAACCCTTGTCGGTGGGTACCCGACCGGCGCTGGTGTGCGGCTGGGTGATGTAACCGTCCTCCTCCAGCGCCACCATGTCGTTGCGGATGGTCGCGCTGGACACCCCGAACTGGTGCCGCTCCACCAGCGAGCGGGACGCGACGGGCTCGTGGGTGGCCACGTAGTCGGTGACGATGGCGCGCAGCACCTCGAACCGGCGGTCGTCCGCGTTCACGTCACCTCCCTGGGGCTGGTAAGGGGCCTGTCCGCTGAGTCTAATGCGCCCCGGGCGCAGGCGTCGGGGCCCGCCGATACCCTTGGCCCTCGCGCCAGGTGGGGGGCAGAGCTCTGATCTTCAAGGAAGTCCGGGCGGGCCGCCCTTACCCGGAGCACGGATTGTCGACCAAGGACTGGGCGCAGATCCCGCCGCAGCAGGTGCACTTGGCGGAGCTGGTCACCACTG
>JBOHFG010000065.1:0-42630 GCA_050699575.1 Pseudonocardiaceae bacterium | reverse complement strand
CCGCAGCTCCTCGATCATCCAGCGGATCCGCTGCAGCTCCGGGCCATCGCCCGCCGAGGACCGGGGTAGCTGCTGGTAGGCCTGCGTGACGGCCTCGACCCGGTGCATCCAGTCCCGGTCGCGGTCGGGATCGCGGGGCAGCTTGTCCAGCCGGCGGGTAATGGCCTGCAGGTAGCGGGCCAGGTCGGGCAGCCGCTGCGCGCCGGTCGCCGTGACGAAACCGGGCCCGACCAGGCCGGTCAGCTGCGCGCGGACGTCGGCGACCGCGGGCGCGAACACTGGCGCGGTGAGCTCGGGCAGCCGCACCTCGACGGTGTGCGCGAGGGCCAGGATGCGCTGCACGTGGGCGAGCACGGCGCACACCGCGTCGGCCAGCTCGGCCTGAGCGCGACCCCGCAACCGGGCGAAGCCGTCCTCGTCGCGGGGCGGTCCGCCACAGGCGGCGATCAGCGCGTCGGCACCGCAGTCGGCGCAGTCGGCCAGCAGGGCATCGAGGCTGCCGTGCGGACTGCGGGCCAGCACCAACCGGTCGAGGCCGCGCTGCACCGACTTGACCAGCCCCGGCATGGCCAGCAGCAGTAACCGCCGGGTGCCCGCCCACATGGCGCGCCGCTGCTCGGCCTCGGTGGGCAGCAACACGACAGCGACGGTGTCACCCTCGTCCACCAGCGCCGGGTAGGCGGTGACCAAATGGCCGGCCTGCTCCTGCTGATAGGTCTGCGGCAGCGCCCCGATATCCCAACTGCGCAGGCCACGGCGCTGCAAACCACCGCCCGCAGCCGAGAGGGTGGCCCGCAACTGCGGCTGCAGCTGGCGGGTCAGCGCCGCGAGATCCTTGCCCTGGGCCACACCGTCCCCCACCCGAAAGGTGATCGCCAGATGATCCGGCACCTGGTCGAGCTGCCAGTCCGCACGGCGCACCGGCACACCCAGCTCGCGCTCCAGAGCGTCCAGCAAGGGCTCGCGGTAGGGCGTCATCCGGGCCAGCAGGGCCCTGGCGTGGTCGGGCACCGGCACCAGCTGCCGGCGCAGCGGCTTGGGCAGTGCCTTGAGCAGCGCGATAACCAGCTCCTCCCGCAGCCCGGGGACTTGCCAGGTGAACGGCGCCGGGTCGAGCTGGTTGAGCACCGGCAGCGGCACGTGCACGGTCACGCCGTCCGCGTCCGCGCCGGGCTCGAACTGGTAGGACAGCTCCAGCTGGAGCGCGCCGTGCTGCCACGAGTCGGGATAGTCCTGCTCGCGGACACCGTTGCCTTTGCTCAGCATCGCGGGGGTGAAGTCGAGCAGATCCGGCTGGGTCCGGCGGAGCTTGCGCCACCAGCTGTCGAAGTGCTGGGCAGAGACGATCTCCGGGGGGATGCGCTGGTCGTAGAAGCCGAACAGGGTCTCGTCGTCGACTGCGATGTCGCGCCGGCGGGCCCGCTGCTCAAGCTCCTCGACGTCGTCGAGCAGAGCCCGGTTGGCGTGGAAGAAAGCGTGCCGGGTCTCCCAGTCACCCTCCACCAGGGCGTGGCGGAGGAACAGCTCGCGGGACAGCTCAGGGTCGATCCGCCCGTAATCGATTTTGCGGGCGGTCACGATCGGGATGCCGTAGAGGGTCACCTTCTCGTAGGCCACCACCGCGCCCCGCTTACGTTCCCAGTGCGGTTCGCTGTAGCTGCGCGTGACCAGGTGCCCGGCCAGCGGTTCCACCCACTGCGGCTCGATCCGCGCGGCGATCCGGCCCCACAGCCGGGAGGTCTCCACCAGCTCGGCGACCATCACCCAGCGGGGCGGCTTGCGGAACAGCGCCGAGCCGGGGTGCACGGCGAATCGGGCGCCGCGGGCACCCAGGTAGTCACGGGTCTCGGGGTCGAGCAGCCCGATCTGGGAGAGCAGCCCGGTCAGCAGCGAGCGGTGCACCTGCTGGGGGTCGGCGGGTGCGGCGTTCGCGGTCATGCCCAGGCTGCGGGTGATCCGGCGCAGCTGCCCGTGCAGGTCCTGCCATTCCCGCACCCGTAAGTAATGCAGGAACTCCGTCTTGCACAGCTTGCGAAACTGGGTGGACGACAGTGCCTGCTGCTGCTCCTCGAGGTGGCGCCAGAGCGTGAGGAAGCTCCCGAAGTCGGAGTCCTTGCTGGCGAACCGGGCATGCTGAGTGGCAGCCGCGGCCTCGGCGTCGGTCGGGCGCTCCCGCGGATCCTGGATGGACAGTGCCGCGACGATCACCAGGATCTCTTGTAGACAACCGTTGTCGTGGGCGGCCACCACCATCCGGGCCAGCCGGGGGTCCAGCGGCAGCTGCGCGAGCGTGCGCCCGATCCGGGTGAGCCGCAACGTTGGGTGCTGTTGACGACCACTTACCCCCCGGGTTGGGTGCTCTTGAAGACCAGCCAACCCCGGGGTTGGGTGCTGTTGAAGACCGCCTGCCCCCCCGGTTGGCTGGTCTTCAAGAGCACCCAACTCCCGCAGCAGGGCCACGCCGTCGGAGATCTGCCGGCGGTCCGGCGGGTCGAGGAACCCGAACGCGGCAACATCACCCAGGTTCAGCGCCGTCATCTGCAGGATCACCGACGCGAGGTGGGTACGCATGATCTCCGGATCGGTGAACTCCGGGCGCGATGCGAAGTCCTCCGCCGAGTACAACCGGAGGCAGATGCCATCCGCGGTACGCCCGCAGCGCCCGGCGCGCTGGGTGGCCGAGGCCTGCGAGATGGCTTCGATCGGCAGCCGCTGCACCTTGAGCCGGCGGCTGTAGCGGGAGATCCTGGCCGTGCCGGGGTCGATCACATACCGGATTCCCGGCACGGTCAGCGATGTCTCGGCGACGTTGGTGGCCAGCACGATCCGGCGGGTCCGGTGCGGCTGGAAGACCCGGTGCTGCTCGGCGGCCGACAGCCGCGCGTAGAGCGGCAGGATCTCGGTGCCGGGCAGCTGTAGCGCGTGCAGGGCATCGCGGGTGTCGCGGATCTCCCGCTCACCGGAGAGGAAGACCAGGATGTCACCGGGGCGCTCGCCGCGCAGCTCGGCCACCGCGTCACAGATCGCCTGGATCTGATCAGTGCTGTCCACCTCGTAGGGGCGGTACCGGATCTCCACCGGGTAACCACGGCCGGAGACCTCGACCACCGGTGCGTCACCGAAGTACCGGGCGAACCGCTGCGGGTCAATGGTCGCTGAGGTGATGATGATCTTGAGGTCGGGGCGGCGGGGCAGCAGTTGTTGGAGGTAGCCGAGTACGAAGTCGATGTTCAGCGAGCGCTCGTGCGCCTCGTCGATAATCAACGTGTCGTACTGCCGCAGCAGGGGATCGGACTGGATCTCGGCCAGCAGGATGCCATCAGTCATCAGCTTGACCAGCGTGTCGTCGGACACGTGGTCGGTGAACCGCACCTTCCAGCCGACCGCACCACCGACGGGGACCGCGAGCTCCTCGGCGATGCGCTCGGCCACTGTGCGCGCCGCCAACCTGCGCGGCTGGGTGTGCCCGATGACGCCCTGGATCCCGCGCCCGAGCTCCAAACAGACCTTGGGCAGCTGCGTCGTCTTGCCGGACCCGGTCTCCCCTGCGACGACCACCACCGAGTGGTCCTGGATCGCCGCGGCGATCTCACTGCAGTGCTGGCTGATCGGCAACCCCGGCGGGTAGTGGATCTGCGGCACGGCGGCCTGCCGGCGGGCGGCCCGGTCGGCCAACGATTCACGCACGAGTGGCAATTCTCCCGGTTTCCGTGGTGTTTGTCCTCGTCGCGCACCCTAGAGCACTAGTTACTGAAGAGTCACAAATCGCTAGAGTGTCGTCATGGAGCTTGTCTACGACCGGTGCGGCGCGGGGCCACCGCTGGTGCTGCTGCACGGGGTCGGGCACCGTCGGCAAGCGTGGCTCCCCGTCCAGCAGCGGTTGGCCGAGCACCGCGAGGTGATCTCCCTGGACCTGCCCGGGTTCGGCGAGTCCCCCCCACTGCCGGACCACCTGGCCTACGAGCTGGACACCGCGCTGATCGTACTCAAGGAGTTCTTCGCGAACCTGGGGCTGGACCGGCCACACGTGGCAGGGAACTCCTTGGGTGGCTTGATCTCCCTCGTGCTCGCCCAGCATGGGATGGTCAGCAGCGCGACGGCATTGTCCCCCGCGGGACTGTGGAGTCCGCTGGAGCGGCGCGTGTCATTGGGCATGGTGCGCTCGGTCCACCGCACCGCGCGGTACATGCCCCCCAAGGTGGCGGTCCGGTTGTCCCGCACGGCTGCCGGGCGCACGCTCATGTGCGGAGTCCTGTTCGGCCGCCCGGACCTGCTCGAGCCGCACGTGCTACTCGCGGACATGCAGGCGATGATCGGTGCAGTGGGCTTCCACCCCACGCTGGCCGCCGGCGACAAGACCACCTTCACTGGCCAGGTGCACGACGTGCCGGTGACCATCGCCTGGGGATCCCGGGACCTACTCATGCGGCGCCCCCGGGCCGCCTCGGTCACCCGGCTGATCCCGCACGCCCGGCTCCTGCGGCTGCCCGGCTGCGGACACGTACCGATGAACGACAATCCCGAGCTAGTGGCCCACGTCCTGCTCACCGGCAGCACCATCCACTCAGTCGGTGCGTGAGGTCCCGCACGTCCTCGCCGGCGACTGGCGCAGTCCGGCGCAGCTCACTGCGGGCAGAGTGATCCGTGCACTGGCGTCACACGTCTCCCACGCGCACCAGCGGGCTGGCCAGCATTCGCGTCACGAAACGTCGCCACTCGCGAGAGCGCCGCCGAAACCGCAGACGGTCACGATCACCGAGGATGCCATAAAGTGACGGTCCGGAGCAGCCGTCAAGATCGCGCGACCATCCGGACGGGGACCCGGGCTCACTTCCTCGGCCTACGGGGCCTTGGCCTTTTCACGAGGCCCTACCCAGACCGCCAGCCGCGAGCGTTATCGGGACCGATCAGTTCCCAGCGGCACGGCGACGGCGGGTCTCAGTGTCCTCGTCGAGCTGGTGGGCCGCCTCGTGCGGGTCTAGCGCCCACAGGTTGGCGGCGAGGTTGTTGGCCGAGAGCAGAGTGTCGGGGTGCTCCTCACCCAACATTCGACGCCGCAGCCCAAGGGCACGCTCGGTGAGCGGCAGGCTCGCCGCTGGTTCTCCGCGGGTCTGCAAGTAAAGGGCGGCCACGTTGAGCAACCACGCGACGTCATCGCCAGCGTCATCGAGCGCACGGCTGGGATCGGTGGCGGTCAGAGCGTGGGGAAGTAGCCGTCGCCATTCCGGCCAGATGTCGAGGTTGTTCCACGACTCGGAGGGGACGGCGGCGCGCAGTAGCCGGACCGCGGTCACGGCCAGGTCGGGCTCTGCTGCCCCGGCGGCCGACCGGGCGCGGAGGATGGCCTGGACGAGCCGGTGCAGTTGCAGGCTGTCGGTCTCCACCCAGGCCAGTGACCGGGTGCACATCAGTCCAGATCGAGGAACAGCTCCCCGTCGCCTGACGTCTTGTCATCGAGCAAAAACACCAGGCGCGGCAGGCCGGCTTCACCAGCGGTCTCGAACTCCAGCTCGGTGTAAGACAGCTCTGGGCGGTCCCGCACAGGCGAGCCGTACCGGAAACCGACGATGGCGACGTACATATCCGCAGCCCGCACTGCCTTGCGACACACCTCGCTGGGCTGCTGGTCTTGGGCGGCGAAGTAGGCCATGTCCGTGACCACGTCACCAGCCCGCACCACCGCATCCACGAAGGACCCGCCGCTGGGCAGCCGACGCAGCTCCGAGGTGTGACTCAAGAAGATCCGTCGTGGCTGCACCACGGCTCACAGCATGCCACCCACGTCACAGATGGGTGATCAGCCGTCGAGGTGACCGGCCTGGACTCCTGCGGTGAAGGCGCTCCACTCGGTGGGGCTGACCGCGAGCACGGGGCTGGCGTCGCCGAGTTTGCTGTCCCGCACCAGCTGGTGACCAGGCAGGACGGCCACCTCGACACACTGCGCACTGCCCGAGCTGTAGCTGCTCGTGAACCAACGAGCGTCGGACATGTCGTGTCGCATAGGAGAGCATCCTTTCCAGCGTGATCAGGCGAGCTGCGCCGCCGCTTCCCGGATGATATCCAGAGACTCCACTGGGCCCAGCGCGGCGGCCTGCAACTTGCCCCACAAGCTACCGTAAGTGGCCACCGCGTCCAACGCATCGAGGTAGCGCGCGTCGTCGTAGGACTCGACATAGACGAACTCCAGCGGCGCGGCGATGCCCGGCGCAGGGATACTGAGCAGGGTGAAGCGGTAGGCGATCCGGCCCGCGAAGGTACGGGCGCCGAACGGCAGTACCTGGATCTGCACGTTGTGCAGCCGCGCCATCTCGGCAAGGGAGTCCAGCTGCTCGGCCATCACCTCGCGGCTGCCGACCTGCCGTCGCAGGCAGGACTCGGAGAGCACGAACGACACCTCGGGCGGGTTGTCCCTGGTGAGGATCGCCTGGCGCTCCTTGCGGGCCTGGACTTCGTTCTCCAGATCATCGGCCGGCCCGAGCGGCTGGGCGTCGGCGTGCAGCGCCCGGATGTAGTTGTCAGTCTGCAGCAGCCCAGGGAGCACCTCAACCTCGACGGATCGCAGCGTGGCGGCGTGGCGCTCCAGGTCCACGAACAGCCGGAACCACTCCGGGTAGACCGCGCGGTAGCCGTCCCACCGGCCACGTTTGCGCTGGCCGCGGGCCAGATCGAGCAGGATCTCGATGTGCTCGGTGGTGTCGCCGTAGAACTCGGCAAGCATCTTGGCATCAGCGGCAGCGATGTCGCTCTGCGCCAGTTCGATGCGACTGATCTTGCTGACCCGGCAACCGAGATGCGTGGCCGCCTGGACGGGCGTCATGCCAGATTCAATACGCATCCGCTTCAGCTCGTTGGAGAGCACCAGACGGCGGACGGTCGGAGTAGTTCCCATCGCACGCTCCCTCCGGGGTAGGCGGGTCCGCAGCCGACACCGAGCGTGCCGTCCACATCACCCGTTAGTGGTTTCTACCATAGGATTCCTATGTACTATTCTCCTCATCATGGTGTCGAACAGGAATCCTACATTAGGGGAACACGCTACCCCGACCGTTCGGCGCGTAAGCCGCCTGATGGGCAGGGCTGGACCCGACGTGCCCCCTGCCCATCAGGCGTTCCAGCGACACCAGAGGTGACCCGTGGCCCGGCGTCACCGCATCACCCCACTACTGCGCCTGCTCGGCCGGCTGGGCTGGCAACGCGATCCCGACCTGTGGACGGTGCACTGCCGCGACGGGCACGGGCACCGGGGGCGCATCCTCGTCCACCTCAGTGCGGCCGGAGTCTGCCTCACGGTGCCCGGGCACAGTCCGCTGCAGCTGAGCGCCTGGCAGGCCGCGCAACTGCGCCTAGCCCTGCGGGACGCATCGCTCAGTCTGGTGCAACTGGCGGGCCCCGAGGGACCGGCCGACCCCCGGCGCGTCCCGCCTCCCACCACTGCGCCGAGCTGCCGCCAGCGCATCCCGTGGTGTTCACCGCTCGGCCGTCGGTATCAGAAATCGCCGCCCGGCTCACTGACCCGTGAGTGACAGTGGTGCGTTGGCGAACCGTTAGTCACCAACCGCTCGCCGCCACCTGCTACCTCAGGCCATCGCGCTCTCCTGCCGCAAACCGTTAGTCTGCTCTGCAGTGCCTACTCGTTGAGGTTGAAAAGGATTCGGCAGTTCGGGTCGGAGCAGCATGGAGGTTGCGATGGCTGACGAGGGGACAACGAGCGCGGCTGTGCCTGGCCAACCGCCTCGGCTCACGCACGAGGAGCTGCGACGGGCCCAGGCCGACACGCTGGAGTCGCCTCGGCGCCGGTACGGAATTGCCGCGCGAATCCTGTTCATTTTGCTCGACGTGGTGTACGGCAAGGCTCTCACGCTGAGCAAGTTCAAGGTCCTCGAGTTGACCGCCCGCGTTCCCTACATGGCCTGGGAACATGTCGCCTTCATCGCCATCACCCATGTGCATGCGGACACAAATATGGCCCGGCGCATACACGGGCGGGTTGCTCTGTCCCGCGCGCAGCAAGACAACGAGATGTACCACCTGCTCATCATCGAAGAGCTGATCGCCAGGTCCGGCCAGCCACAGCCACAGATCAAGTTCTTCTGGTTGCCGCAAGTGCTCGCATTCGTCTATTATCAGCTGTCCTGGTTGCTTTTCGTGGTGAATCCGAGCTGGTCATATCGCCTCAATGCGGACTTCGAAGACCACGCGGAGCACGAATACATGACCATGGTCGCCGAAAATCCCGACTGGGACAGCACACCATTCGAATCCTCGTTCGCTGACGAATTCGGTCACTTCACCTCACTAGGGGACGCGTTTCGGCAGATTGGCCACGACGAGCGAGTGCACAAGATCGAGAGTGAGGCCCTGATGAAGAAACCCCGGTTCCGCTGACTAGATCCCGTCGGTGCGGCTTGCTCGAAGCCATATCCTATCTGACTATGAAGCGGCGCAACGTCACCGACCCCTATGTCCCTCATCGAGCAGCCGAGCAAACTCTTGCCCGGCTGCTCGATGAGGGTGAACAGCGGCTGGGGCGCTCATGGCCGGGGCTGCTGGCCACCGGCTTCCTCGGTGGCTTCGACGTCGGCATCGGGGTGCTCGCCCTGCTGCTCGTCGAGCACCTGACGCACAACACCTTGCTCGCCGGGCTGGCCTTTTCCATAGGCTTTATCGCGCTGACCCTGGCGCGCAGCGAGCTGTTCACCGAGAACTTCCTGGTGCCGGTCGCCGCGGTGGTGACCAAACGTGGCTCACTACTGTCGCTGGGCCGGCTGTGGGCGGCAACGATCGTGACGAACCTCGCCGGGGGCTGGCTGGTGACGGCGATCGTGATAGCGGGCTTCCCCTCCTTGCGAGCCACCGCGGTCGACGCTGCCAACGACTACATCGGGCTAGGCATTACCTGGCGCGCCTTCGCGCTGGCGCTGATCGGCGGAATGCTGATCACATTAATGACGCATCTGCAGCACGCCACACGCTCCGACGGGGTCCGCCTGGTGCCCGCAACGGTGATGGGCTTCCTGCTGGGTGCCGGCCATATCAACCATGCGATCGTCGCCTCACTGGTGTGCTTTGCTGCGCTGCATGCTGGTGCACCGTTCGGCTACCCGGACTGGCTGGGCTTGTGTGCATTAGCCACGCTTGGCAACCTTATCGGGGGGCTGGGGCTGGTGACTCTGCTCCGCCTACTGCAGGTACCACACAAGGTGCTAGCCGAGCGGCACGCCAATGACTGAGCACCCGTCGTTGGCCGACTCAGCATCGCAGGGAATACCAGTGGCGCGGCGGACTTTTCTGCGGGCGGTCAGCACGGTCGCAGCATCTGCCGGGCTATGTGGGTCGCACAGCGCTGCGTCATCGGGAGCATCCGTCACCGCGAGCGATGATGGGGAGAAGTACCGGGCGTTAGATGAGAAAATCCGGGCGGGGATGGCCGCGTACGCCATCCCGGGGGTGGCAGTGGGTGTGCTGGACCAGGGCACGGAGTACGTCCGGGGGTTCGGCGTGACGGATCTCGATCACCCAGTCGCAGTCGATGGGGACACCCTGTTCCGGATCGGCTCCACCACCAAGACGTTCACCGGTACCACGATGATGCGGCTGCTGGAACAGGGCAAGCTGGATCTCGACGCTCCGGTGCGGGCTTATCTGCCCGAGTTCCGCACCGCCGATCCCGCGGCGGCATCGCAGGTGACGGTGCGGCAGTTGGTGAACCACTCTGCGGGTTGGCTGGGCGACTACTTCCAGGACTTCGGAGTTGGCGACGACGCTCTGACCCGGTACGCGGCGGGCATGGTTGGGCTCCCGCAACTCACGCCACCGGGCGCGGTGTTCGCGTACAACAACGCCGCCGTGGGGCTCGCGGGACGGCTTATCGAGGTGGTCACCGACATGCCCTACGAGCGCGCTGTCCGGCAGCTGTTGATCGATCCGCTGGGGCTGACGCACAGCCGATTCTTCGTCGCCGAGGCCGCCGGGTTCAGCGTGGCCACCTCGCACGCAGTGGTCAACGGCAAGCCGGTGACCAGCCCGGCGCTGTTCCCTGTCCCCCGTAGCCTGAATCCGGCTGGTGGCCTGATCTCCAGCGTGCGCGACCAGCTGCGCTACGCCCGCTTTCAGCTGGGCAACGGGACGACTCCCCGCGGCCAGCGGTTGCTCACCGAGCGGTCGCTCGTCGCCATGCGGTCCAACCCCGGACCGGGCGGAACGATCATGGTGGAGCTCGATGGCGTGGGCGTGAACTGGCTACTGCGGCCCAGCGCAGAAGGAGTGCGGATCGTGCAGCACGGCGGCGACTGGCCGGGCCAGCACTCAGGCTTGCTGATGGTGCCCGAACGCGGTTTCGCCCTTACCTTGCTCACCAACTCCCTGGGCGGCCCCAAGCTCGTGCGCGAACTGTTCAGCGACGACTGGGCGCTGCGGCGCTTCGCCGGGATCAGCAACCTCCCGGCCGTGCCGCAAACCCTGAGCCCGAGCGAGCTGGCTCCCTACGAGGGCCACTACACCGCGCAGGCCATCGACTCTGCGGGCGCCGCGGAGACGACCGAGGTGCAGCTCACCGGCGACCGCGGCCAGCTAGCCATGACCCTGACGGACCAGGGTGACGTCACGCAGTCCCACCTTACGTTCTACCGCCGCGACTACGTGCTCAGCTTCGATGCGAACGATCGACCCACCCACACCCGGGCGGACTTCCTGCGCGGCCCCGAAGGGGATGTCGGGTGGTTTCGCCGGGGCGGACGGCTCTACCGGCGTCAGCGCTAAGCCCGCTAGCGGGTGTCGAGGACGAGATAGCCCTCGGCCAGCCGGCCCGCCGGCAGTCCCGCGGCCTGGGCTTGGCGGGAGCCCCAGGCGCGCAGTCGCTCCTCCAGACCCGGCAGGTGCGCGGTCTGGCTGGTGTGCGCGCGCAATGCGGCGAGCTTGCGGTCGAAGGTGTCGGTGATGTCGACGTAGTGCTCAGCGAGGTCGTTAGCGCTCATCACCCACACCTCGGGCACGCTGTGGGCGTCCAAGCCCTGCTCAGCGAGCAGTTCGGGATGAGCGAATGGGTTGCGGGCATCGGGGTAGACCGCGCACAACGCGGCCTCCCCGGCAACCTGATGATCGGGGTGGCTCACGTAGACGTTGCGCAGGTCCCGATGCGGAGACTGGACCACCACGCGGTCCGGGCGAGTCCGGCGGATGGCCCGGGTGATGTCCCGCCGCAGCTCCCAGCTGACCGTGAGCCTGCCGTCGGGATAGCCGAGGAACTCGACGTCGGTGACGCCCAGTGCGGCAGCCGCCTTGCGCTGCTCGTCCTGCCGGATCCCACCGATCACCGCCCGGGGCACCTCGAGGTCAACACCACCGGCGTCACCGTCTGTCACAATGCAGTACGACACCTCAAGCCCCGCCTCGGTCCAGGTCGCGATCGTGCCGGCGGACCCGAAGTCGGCATCGTCTGGATGGGCCACGACAACCAGAACCCGTTGCACTGACTGCGCCTGCTCGTCCGCCACGGCACTCTCCTCAGGTCGGCCTCACCACTGGGCAACATCATTAGCCCCCGCAGCCTCCCCGAGATGACAACATATCCCGGACAATGGGCCTGAGCGCAAGCTACGATCAAGATCGGTGCAGCGCAGCTCGGATGCGCGGTCAACCCAAGACGACGGCGGCGACGGTGGAGGTACGGCGGTGAACATCCGCGAGGTCATCGAGAAGCTGCACGAAGTGGCCACCCGGTTACCCGATGGCCTGGACAGTGAAGTTCAGGTGCACATCTGCAACGGGACCGACCCGGGGCTGATGACGCCCTCCATCGAGGTCGACACGATGTGGGCACAGAACCAGGAGACACTCGCCGTGAGCAGCAGCTTCGCCGTCATCCAAGGCCACCCCCACCGCGACGAGAGCAACTCGCCGACTCGACCGGCGACCGCGGAGATTGACGATCTTGTGGAGAAATGGGCTGCCGATCAACGGGGCGTCCAGAACGGGGCCGGCCGGGCAGACCTGATCAAGCTGAGGTCCAGCGAGGGGGAGTACGCGTTACTGCCCTGCTCAGACGGGAGGTTCGTCAAGTTCACCCTGGTCGATGGCCAGCTCCAGTACCTGCCTGGTGCACCCGATGCGGTCGCCGCCGGCTGCCTCTGCGATCCCGGGCGCAACAACAACGGCCGCGGTCACCGGCGGGACGGTGCGGTCCAGATGGTGATCAAAGACGGTTGCCCGCTGCATCCCAAAATCGAAGGTCCGGTTGACCCGGACGACGAGTGAGGTCACGGACCGCGTCATTCACCCCTACCGCGTCATTCACCCCTACCGCGTCATTCACCCCGGGGCGGGTCCCAATGGGTGCGCACCCGCTGTACCCTGCTGTCGCAGCACGGCTCGGTAATCACCGTCCGCGACTTCGACTCGGCGGCGGGTACCCGTGGGGGTGGCGGGGAGACCGGTTGGCGATCCTCATCAGGTGCAACGGACACCGGCTGCCGGGCTATCGGAACAGGCTGTTGAGCTGCCAAGACGGGCTGCCGTTGCACCGGCACCGAACCATAGCCGGTGGGGCGGGCTACTGGCTTTCGATCCACCGGGTTGGCACGTGGGGCAGCTACAGCCGGATCCGCCGGGTTGGCGCGCGGAGCAGTCACACCCAGATCCACT
Source organism: Pseudonocardiaceae bacterium (assembly GCA_050699575.1). Lineage (GTDB taxonomy): Bacteria > Actinomycetota > Actinomycetes > Mycobacteriales > Pseudonocardiaceae. The sequence goes on along the minus strand of JBOHFG010000065.1, from coordinate 29,991 downwards.
GGGTTGGCGTGCGGGGCAGCCACACCCGGATCCACCGGAGCAGGCCGAGTGGCAACCGCACCCGGGTCCACCGGAGCACCAGCCACACCCGGATCCACCGGCGCAGACGGAACACCAGCCACACCCGAGTACACCGAGGCAGGCTGCCCACCGGGGGTGCCCGCCGGGATGGTGAGCACCCCGGTGGACACCCCCACCAACACCAGGACCAGCGCGGCGCTTGCCACCAGGGCAATCACCTCACGACGCAGACCAAACACAGCTTCCCCCAGCCTCGCTCATTGACGTACCTCGTAAGTTAGCGCGCGAAAACCCCGTTTTGTTAGCAACATCGTCGAAATCCCTCTTCGGGTTGATCAAAACCAGCCGCCTGCTTGCTGAGGTCAGGGCAGGACGCTGACCGATCCGCCCCACCGCTTCGGCTCCCGGTGGCCGGTCGGCCGGCCCGACACCTGGTCGAGGTACGCGTCGAAGTATGGACAGCCACGTCTGCCCCAGCCACGGCAGCCAGTCCCGACCCGCGCTGCAATAACGTTAACCAGACCAGACGTTATTGAAAATATGTGGCAATAGGCACACTTGTCAGCCTACAAGGGGTGGAGTATACCCTACACATATCCGGAGCGCTACGTTCATCAAGCGCAGGAGCAGTAGCCCGCGGCGTAATTTATACACCCGAGAAACCACGAAATTGGTCCATTCGGGTTATTGATGGAGTTGTTCGGTTCGATCTAAAGTTATTATCCTGGTCGGGAGATACCGACGGCAGCTAACCGATTGGGCACATAATCGTTCCGGGCTCACCGGCTCGGAAAGGCCCGCCAGGCACCGCCCCTCCTCGGTCCGGCGGCGCCGCGTCGCAGCGGGACGACCCCTAGTTTCCGCTGCGACGCGGCAACCCGACGGCTTCGCCGCATGGCATCACTCGAGCTTCGTCAGGTGGATGGCCTCTTTGGCGAGACTAAACTCGTCGGGCGGGACGCCGTTCGGTGAGTTCAGCCACCCCCCACGGTCACGGGGCCTGGAGCTCAGGTCACCATCCAGAAGCAGACCGACATAGCAGCCGTAGTCGATAGCGAACCCGTCGTAGAGCGTCCCCGGGTTCTTCCGGTCCACGATGCCTCGTCGTAGCACGTGCAGCAGGCGCGCGTCGTAGAGCACATCGATCGTTTCATGCTGCTCACTGACCAGCTGGTCGAGCAGGAAGGTGCGGGAGTGGCGCTGGCCCACCACCTCATCGATCAACAGCCGCAACATCTGGCGGGCCGCCTCGTTCGTGTTGATCGCGGTCTGCTTGTCACGCAGATACCAGTCTCGAGCCGCCCGGCGTACGTCCGGCACACCGATAGGCGCGTCGTGAGCATGCTGCGCGGCCAGCGCCACAATATTGATCGCATCCCTGGGCACGCCCTCCGCCGCGCGCACCAGCTCGGGGAAGGCGTTGCGATAAAAAGTGGCCTCGATGAAGCTGTCCACGTCCGGTGGTGGTTGCCGGATCATTGCGGACAGTCGGGTGCTGGTGTGATTGTGAAGCAGCTGTCCGAAGAACTCTTGAGCGCGGTTGCGGGCATTGTCGAAAATCATGGAATCATCGAGGCTGACCGCGGAGGCCGCGTCGGCGCCGACCTCGATCCCGACGTAGTCCCCGCTCAATGAAGGCTGACTGAATCGCGATCGCCGCTCGATCGCCGCAATTTTGACCGTGATACCAGCAGTGGGTAGAACACTGCGACGCAGGAGGTCAGCCAAGAGGGGTTGGAGGTCGAGCGGGACGCTGCTCCATTCGTCCAACAACAACCACAACCGAGCGGGCCCCAACGCACTGGAAATTCCTTTGAGGGCTCTGTTGAGGGGCCCGAACACTACGTGATGTCGTTCGATTCCAGTGCGCCGCAACCGGCTCTCGGCCGTGGCCGACCTGCGTCGCGTCGCGGACACCTTCGCATTCGGCGACACACTCAACTCGATGCCCACCGAGGACTCGGCCAAGCCACCGAATGTCGTCTCCCGCTCCACCTCACCGACGACCTGGACTGCGGTTGCCGCCTCGGCCAGCGCGTCCAGCGCCAGCAGCAGCCCGTTCTGGTCGACGATCTCGCGTTCCAAGGCCACTGAGAGCAACTCGTCGTGGATCGCTTCGAGCGTGTCCGCCAGCAGGTGGGTTCCGCGCACAGCCGGACTCAGGTTACTGTCAGCGTATATCCCCCCGGCCGAACCGATGGTGCGCAGATCAAGGTACACTGCCACATCACCGGTGTGCTCGACCAAGTCGCTCAAGTAGAGCAGGGCATGGGTCTTCCCGGTTCCCCGGCGCCCATACAGGATCTGATGGTCTGTCGAGTGCAGCATGGCGGAGAACGACCCAGCAGCGACAAACGTCATGGCAAGGCTAGAACGGTCCGTACTCTCCGCGCGTCGCGGAATCCGCATGAGAGCCTGATTAAGGTGCTTCTGCCACGAAATTTGCATCACTCGTTAGCCTGCCATGCCGTCACGCTGACCAACAGTCACCGCACGGGTGGCCCGTGTGGCGGGTACGGAGGACAGTGTGCCAACCGCCCACCGGTGCCAGCCGGCCACCCATGTTGATCGCGCGGCCACCGCACCTCGTCCTGGATTTTCGCTGCCGGATGCCGGTCAGGTCCTCGGAGCCCTAGTTAGCTTAGAGGTGCTTCTCGGCGAAGTAGACCGCGATGTGGTTGTTGTTGTACTTCGGGATCTCAAGGTAGCCGGTCTTCTCGAACAGCACGCGGCTGTGCTTCTGTTCTGGGCCCGCGTCGAGCCGCACGCGCTCATAACCGAGTTTCCGGCCCCAGTTCTCGAGCGCCGCCAGCAGCGCGCGGCCGACCCCGCGCGAGCGCGCCTCGGGTACGACGTAGATCCGCTTGATCTCGCATATCCCGTCCTGCAGGCGGCGCAGGCCGCCGATCGCGATCGGGCGCTTGTCCTCGTATCCGACGAGGAATATGCCCTCCGGCGGTACCATCTCGTCCGGGGTCGTCACCGAACCGGGGCGAGCGGCCCGACCCGGGTACTGCGCACTGAAAAGATCATTGAGCTCGCGCAGCAGCTCATGGCCGGGCGATTCATCGGACCGGCCAGGACGGAACTGGAGTGCCATGTCGCTATCGTCGCGCCGTCACCGGACGCGTTGGCCAATCACTGTGGGTACAGGCGCGGCCGGCCACGGTGCGTCGCCGCCGCTAGCGGCGGTACTGCCCGAGCAAGACAACCAGCCAGCGTGCATCGTGACGGCGCGTCGTCGGCCAAAGCGGCCGCCGTCCCGGCAATTGGTTACTCTCCGTAGCTAAGTACTAGTTGCGCCCGTCTGATGAGTGAATCATGGGAAGGTCTGCAACATTGCCGTAGGCCCCAGCGATAGGACGGGTAGAGCCCCGTGATGCTGTGGGACCCCCGACCCGGCAGCATCACTGGGCTTTTTTCTCATGTCAGGATCGATGACGGTGTCTGGATCGAGGCTGACCCAACCGCTTGAGTGGTGCACCGCTCAGCCTCTGAACAGTCCACTGGTCCATGGACTCCGCGCCGAGCGCGCGATAGAACCCAAGGGCGGCGGTGTTCCAGTCCAGTACCGACCACTCCAGTCGGGTGTAGCCCTGACGGACGCACTCGGCCGCGAGCTCCCCAAGCAGCGCGCCGCCGTGCCCGATCCCGCGATGATCTGCGCGCACGAACAGATCCTCCAGGTAGATGCCGTACACGCCGTCCCAGGTGGAGAAGGTGCGGAACCACAGGGCGACCCCGACGACCTCCTCGCCAGCTTCGGCGACGTGACCGAACAACACCGGAGCCTGGTCGAACAGGGCGGTGCGCAATGCGTCGGCAGTCAGGTGGCACTGGTCGGCAGCTCCCTCGTACGAGGCGAGCTCGTTCACCATCTCGACTACCGTCTTGATGTCGGCCTCGACAACCCGTCGGACGCTCATCACAGCTGAGGACGGCATGCGTACTCAACCCAGGACACGCAGCGAGTATCTCACGTCTCGCTCCTCCGCCTCAGAATCCGCATCTAGCGACCCTCATGAGGGTCGCTAGGGCCTAGCCAGCTAGTCGGTGGGGTGTGTGCGAAGCTGGGACTGGCGGTAGGGACGGCGTCCGGGATACCTGTTGGGCGGGTGTGTGGCTGGTCGGGTATACAGCGCTGGTGAGTGATTCGAGTTCCGAGCCGGGTGCTCTGAACCTGCGGCCGCTTCCGGGTAGCGAGCGGATGGTCGCGCCACGCGTGGTCCGGGCTTCCGTGGCCGTCCCGGCGGACACGGAGATCGAGGTCACGCTGGTGTTGCGCCGCCGGACCGAGCTACCGGATCCTGCGGGTGCCGCACCGATCCCAGCCGCGGAGTTCGCCGTCGAGTATGGTGCCGATCCCGCCGACGTTGACCTGGTCACTGCAACCGTGACCGCTCTGGGGGCGCAGGTGGTATTGGTGCGGGCCGCTGCGCGACTTGTGCGGATTACGGGCGTTGCGGCGGTGCTGAGCCGGATGTTCGGCACATCGTTGAAGCTGGTCACCAGCCGGGACGCGGCTGGAGCCGAGGTCACCTATCGAATACCTACTAGCGGGCTGAGCGTTCCGGCCGTGCTGGACGGCATCGTGACTGCGGTACTTGGGCTAGATGACCGTCCGCAGGCGCACCCGCAGTTTCGCCCCGCCGATCCCGCCGCGATCTCGACTAGCTACACCCCGCTGCAGCTCGGCCGGATCTACCGTTTCCCCGAGGGCACCGACGGCGCTCGCCACACGATCGCCATCATCGAGTTGGGCGGCGGGTTCACCCAAGCCGATCTCGACACTTACTTTGCTGGGCTGGGAATTCGGGGACCGGTGGTGAGCGCGGTGGGTGTCGATGGTGGTGCGAACACTCCAGAGGGAAATCCGCGCGGCGCTGACGGCGAGGTACTGCTCGACATTGAGGTCGCCGGGGCGCTCGCCCCTGCCGCTGCCATCGTCGTCTATTTCGCCCCCAATACCGACGCCGGTTTCGTCGACGCGGTGGCCTACGCCGCGCATGCCACGCCGACGCCCACCGCAATCAGTATCAGTTGGGGTCTGAACGAGGACGCCTGGAGCGCGCAGGCCCGCAGTGCCCTTGACGAGGCGCTCGCCGACGCGGTCGCGCTCGGCGCAACTGTGACCGTGGCTGCCGGGGACAAGGGCAGCACCGATAGCGACCCCGATGAGCGCTCCCACGTTGACTTCCCCGCGTCGAGTCCGCACGCTCTGGCGTGCGGCGGCACCCGGCTGGACGCCAACCCCACCACCGCTGAGGTGTTGGCTGAGACCGTGTGGAACAACGGCATCGGGGCAGGGGCAACCGGCGGTGGGGTCAGCGACGTGTTCGACCGGCCCCGTTGGCAGGCTGCGGCCGGGGTGCCTGTGCGCCGCGGCAGGCCGGGGCGTGGTGTTCCGGACGTCGCCGCCGTCGCTGATCCACAGACCGGCTACCGGGTGCGGGTAGATGGCACCGACATGGTGATCGGTGGCACCAGCGCGGTAGCCCCCCTGTGGGCGGCGCTGATCACTCGGCTGGCCCAGGCGGTGGGTCGGCCGCTTGGTCTAGTGCAGCCAGCCCTGTACGAGTCCGTGCCCGCAGGAACCGAAGCTTCCGGCTTCCGCGACATCACCACGGGAAGCAACGGCGCGTACTCAGCTGGCCCAGGCTGGGATCCTTGCACCGGTCTTGGCGTGCCCCACGGCACCCGGCTGCTCGCTGCACTGCGCCAGCACTCCACCCCAACGGAATAGCGTCCCGCACGGCACCAGCTTTGTCTGTGCTGCACTCGCCTACGCGGTCGCCGTGATGGCTGCCCGTGGCGGTTCGTAGAACCGCGCCTCCGACACCGTCACGGCTTTCGAACCAACGGAACAAACGCCACGTCGGTGATGTCCTCGGAGACCACTTTGCCCTGTTGCTTGGTGAGTCGCCACAACGTCTGGTAACTCCCCGGCGGACCGATCGGGACCACCATGTGGCCGCCCTCTCTCAGCTGTTCCACCAACGGGGCGGGGATGTGGTCGGGGGCCGCAGTGATGATGATTCCGTCGTAGGGGCCGTGCTCAGCCCATCCCAAATACCCGTCCGCGTTCTTCGTCTGGACGCGTGCATAGCCGAGCCGATCGAGCGTCTCTGCCGCGTGCCGAGCAAGCTTTGGGAGGATCTCCACCGTGTAGACACGGTCGGTCAGCTCGGCGAGGACTGCCGCCTGGTAACCGGAGCCTGTACCGATCTCCAGGACCACCTCGCCGGCCTGCACGTCGAGCAGCTCGGTCATGAGGGCGACAATGTAGGGCTGGCTGATCGTCTGCCCCTCGCCGATGGGCAGAGGCCGATCCTCATATGCTCGGTTCATCTGCTTGCGTGGGACGAATTCGTGGCGCGGGACGGTTCGCATCGCATCGAGGACCCTGGAATCCGTGACTCCTCTGGCGGCGATCTGTGTGTCGACCATCGCCAGACGGTCCGATGAGTCTACCCAAGACAAGACGGACTCTTCCGGCAAGCCAGACGCCCGTTCGTTGCCTGAAGAGCACGCGCCGAGCGTGCCCATGATCAAAAACAGGAACAAGAACCATGCCTTGTGGGCCGGTGAGACGGCTCCTCTCACCGGCCCACAGCCTGCCTTGCCGATATCCACAGCGCTCCGGCGTGTTGTACAGCGCTCCGCATGACTGTCAAGCTAGAATCTTCTATCTTCCTGCCTAGTGCGGGAGTCTGTCGACCCGTCACCGACTACGAGCGAACGCAACCCCTCCGATCCTCCCCATACCGGCTCAGCCCGCACTCGCGCACGTGTCGAGCCGCGCGCACGATGACGGCCAGGGACGGGCTCGACCCACGTCGCACAAGCGCTAGCGACGCTGCCTCGGAAAAGAGGTGCGGGGATCTGGCAGAGACACAGGGTCCCTGCCTCGCGAAGGTCGGTTCAGGAGCTCCTCGCGGGATCAGTCAGTACCGGGGAGAGAACCGAGGTTTACTGTGGGTGAGATGGGGTAACTGACTGCCACTATGGTCTTGGTTTAGGAGCAGACGCCGAGTCCGGGCCGGTTGTGCTCCGGGTAGAGAGAGGGGAGTCACTCGGGGGAGGCGGTGGTGGCCCTTCCTGATCTGCAGCACTGGGCATCCGTCGGCATGCACCGCGGCGGTGAAGTGAGCAACCCCGTCGATGACTCATGTAGGCAGGAGGAAACGGTGGGAGCGCATGATCAGAATAATGCGCGGCGCAGGAACGGAGTCAGTGGCTCGACATCGGGAGTGGGCCGCCATGTTCTGGTCGCTCAACCGCATACCGAGGCTGACAGTCCCGTCGCGGCCGCCGAAGCGGTGGCCGCCCAGCTCAGTACAGCGCAGCACGCCTTCGGTCGACCGGGCAGACCGCTCAACCGCCGCTCACCGTTCGTCATGGGCATGAGCGCGGCCGCCGGAGTTGCGGTTATCGTCGGCATGGTTGAAATGATCGTCACTATTCGCGACGTGCTGGTGCTGATCGGGCTGGCGTTATTCTTCGCGATTGGCCTGGAGCCTGCGGTGTCGATACTGGCTCGGCATAAGTTTCCGCGGTGGGCAGCAGTGGTCACCGTGCTGGTGACGGGCCTGGCGGTGGTGGGTGGGTTCCTGGCTGCGGCGATCCCACCGCTGGTCCGGCAGGCTACTCAGTTCGTCACGCAAGCCCCGATCATGTGGTCTCAGCTGCAGAATCACAATTCGATACTGGGCCAGCTCAACGACCGCGTGCACCTGCAGCAGACCCTCAGCGGGGATACCTCGCGTTTGTTCAACGGTCTGCTCGGCGCTGGCCAGGTCGTGCTCAGCGCGCTGGCCAGCGCCCTCGTGCTGGTCGCACTCACTATGTACTTCATGGCCGACCTGCCCCGTATCCGCGCAACCCTCTATCGGCTGGTACCGCATTCCCGCCGTCCCCGCGCGATACTGCTCGGCGATGAGATCTTCGCCAAAGTCGGTGGTTACGTGCTGGGCAACCTGCTCATCTCGCTGATCGCCGGGATCCTCACTTTCACCTTTTTGGTGGTCGTGGGGGTGCCCTACCCGCTGTTGCTCAGCTTCTTCGTGGCGATCCTGGACTTAGTTCCGATGATCGGCTCAACCATCGCGGGCGTGGTGGTATGCCTGGTCGCGCTGAGCGTGTCGCTGTCCGTCTGCCTAGCCACCATCGTGTTCTTCCTGATCTATCGGCTGGTCGAGGACTACCTGCTCGTTCCCCGGATCTTCGGACAGATGGTCAAGGTACCGGCCCTCGTGACCGCCGTGGCGGTCCTGCTGGGCGGCACCCTGCTGGGCATCGTGGGCGCCCTGATCGCCATCCCCGCCGCCGCAGCCCTACTCCTGCTGGCCCGAGAAGTGCTCTTTCCCCGTCTTGACCACACCTGAACCCATGGCTTTCTCAACCTCGTACATCACGGGCAGGTGTAACAACACCGCCCCACGGACGTGGTTGGCGTTCGGAATGATTGGCCTTCTCTCCTTGGCCGCTAGCGATTGTGTGTCGCTTATCGAGCAACGACCGGCGGGTCGATGGAGCGGCGAGCGCCTCGGTTCCTGCGCGCACGCGGAAGGGCTCAAGGTCAGCCGTTCAGCTTTAGCCGTCCCAGGCGCTCGGCGCCGACCGCGAGCCCGATCTTGACCGGATTGATCCGGATCCCAAGACGACGCATGATCGTCTGGAATGTCTCGACATCCTCTGCGATTCCCGCCGAGACACGTGCGAGCGCTTCGCCGAGCTGAGTGCCGCGATTGTTACGCTGCGACCGTTGGGCAACCTTAGCCGCCGTTGCACCCAACGTCACCAGCAGACGCGGGTCTACCGCGGCAAGTTCTGCGTGCAGCCAGTGCAGGCAGGCGCGGACGTGTCCGACGCCAGGAGCGCGGTGGATACGGACTTTACCCTCGCCGGAACCGAAAGTGCTTGACCACATTGGTGACATAAACGTCGGATCGCGCCACCCCGGCCCGCTCCAGCACCCGGCCGGCTGGCCCGACGAAGGGCTCACCCGCAATGTCCTCGCGATCGCCGGGTTGTTCGCCGACCAGCATCATCGCGGCACCAGAGTGCCCGGAGCCAAAGACCGTCTGCGTCGCGTCGGCGTGCAGCTCGCAGGCGGTGCACTGCGCTGCTTGGCTACGCAGCGCGGCGAGGTCTGACATGCCTGGGAAGTACCCGTGCTCCGCAGTGGATATGCCCTTCCCACCGAGAAAACCGCTGACCAGGCCCACGGGTCACCTGCGGTAGGACGGTTCAGGTGCGCAGCAATCGCAGCAGTGCACTCTCCAAGCGGGTTCTGATGGCCTTATTAGTGAGTTGGGAAGTTCCGGCTCGGCGCACCGCAGCCAGGATTGTCCGACCCTGGACGTAGTGCTCCAGCACCCGCGGGTCCACGTAGGAGGCTCGGGCCACTGCGCGGGTGTTACCCAGGTGCTCGGCAACCTCGTCCAGTGCGGCGTTGATCGCCTGAACGCGGCCGCGCTGTGATGTCGGTACACCGCCAGAGGCGCCTTCGGCGAGCGCAACTGCGGCCAGCAAATCCTCGCCGCCGCCCTGACGCCGGAGTAAGGAGCGCACCACCGCGTACAGCGCCGGGTCCCGTAAGGTGATCGCCCGCTTGATGCCACTTTTCGCGGGGTAGCACAACTCGATACCACCGCGCCGAAGCCGCACATGCTCACGGCGCACAGTGGCCAGGCCGAAGCTGCCCTCGTCCTCCCCAGGCCCCGGCGCGTACTCCTCACCGCCGACCCGGAACACACCGATGTCGAGCATCCGCAGCGCCGCGGCCAACACCCGCTCGCAGCCCAGGCCGCGGCCGTCGATCTGTTCACGGATCTGCGCCGCACCACAGGCAGTCGCCGGCCCAGCCGCAGCACTCGGTCGTGCTTGTCCGCGTCGCACCAGACACCAACCAAGTACCCAGTTACGCGCCCGCGCGGCTCACTACTCATGCACTGGCGTTGGGTTTAGCCGTTGTCAGTAGGTGTTCGAGCGCGCTTACCCAGGTTTCCACGATGGCGTTGTCGTCAACCTTGCTGGGCGCGGTGCCCAGCAAGTTGGGGAGTAGTCGTGCAGAGATCAGGGCGCCGAGGCCGATCGTCGCGATGGTGTCAGCCTGTTGGGCGGAGACCACCGATCCAGACCGGTCGATGATCCACTCAGCGAACTCTCGGTAGGTCAGGTCGACGACCTGGACGACGGCGTCGGTGAGGATTTTTGGTCCGTGTCGGGCCTCGCTGGCGAGCAGCCGCAGTAGTGGAGCTTCCTGGTCGAGCTCAGCAAGGACATATCGGGCGGCGATGGTGAGTTCGGTGTGCAGATCTCCGAGATCGGCGAACAGTCGGCGAATGTCGCGCAAGGCGGTCAGACGGCTCAGCTGCCGTTGGACTCCGGCCGTCAGGAGTGCTTCTTTGGACGGAAAATGGTGGTAGATGCCGCCGGCGCCGGGACTGAGCCCGGCGGCTTGTTCGATCCGGGTGATGCTGGTACCGCGGTAGCCGTGCTCGCTGAACAGCTCCATCGCCGCGTCGATGATGCGATCCCTTGTCGCCCCGGTTGATGCCACGGTTGACAGATCGCCCATGGCATCAAAGTATTTACTTAGGCACGTCAAGCGTCAACTGAGGAGCGGCGATGACCGCACATGGTCGAAGTCGGCTGGCCCGCACGGTTCCCCTGGCCGGGCTGGCTGGCCGGACCGCCGGTGAGGCGGTGGTCGCCGCTCTGCGCAAGCGGTTGACCGGCGAGGACAGCGCCGAGTTCCACGAGCGGACCAGTGAGCGTTACGCGGCCATGCTCGGCCACTCGAAGGGGGTGCTGATGAAGGCAGGGCAGGTGCTGTCCTTCGTCGCGCTCGGATCACTGGTCCCCCCGGAGCGGCAGCGCGTCTACCAGGCCGCGATGGCCAGGCTGCAGGCCGACGCGCCGCCAATGGCTCCCGAGCTAGCCGCGGCGGTGGTGGAAGCTGAGCTGGGCGCGCCTCCGGAGGAGGTCTTCGCGGAGTTCGACCCGCATGCGTTCGCGGCGGCGTCGATCGGGCAGGTCCACGCGGCACGGCTGGACGACGGGCGGCGGGTGGCGGTCAAGGTGCAGTATCCCGGGGTCGATCAGGCTATCCGAGCGGATCTAGACAACACCGAGCTGCTGGCCACCTTCCTGCAGCTGATCGGGGCGATCATGCCCGGCTCCAATCGCCTCGATGTACGCGCGGTGGCCCGGGAGGTGGCGGCCCGGATCGGTGAAGAGATCGACTACCGCGTCGAGTCTACCCACCAGACCGACTTCGCCAACGCCTACCGAGATCATCCGTTTATCCGCATCCCCGAGGTGGTGCCGCAGCTGTCGACCCGCCGGGTGCTCACCATGGATCTTGTGGAGGGTATGCGCTGGTCACAGGCAGTGGTGGCGGATCAACAGTTGCGGGATCGCTGGGGTGAGGTGATCTACCGGTTCGCACTGGGCAGCCTGCGCAGGGTGGGCATGTTCCACGCCGACCCCCATCCGGGCAACTACCTGTTCCACGATGACGGCGCGGTGACGTTCCTGGATTTCGGTTGCGTCAACCGGTTCTCCGCAGCACAGATCGGGCTGATGCAACGGGTCGTCGCCGCCGCAATCGCCAACGACGCTGCAGCCTTGTGGGACGCCTTCGTCGAGATCGGCTTCCTGACCGCCTCCGACGCACCTACCCCGGCCGAACTGCTCGAGTGGTACCGCGACAAGCTGCAACCACTGGTAGCTGAGCAGCCCTTCACCTACACGTCGGCGTACGCCGCGTCCATGGTGCAGGGCATCTTCGCCCGCCGGGGCGCGGCCGGGTCGGTGATGCGCCGCTTCGAGTTACCCCGCGAGTACGTGTTCCTCAGCCGCATCGACCTCGGACTCACCGCCCTGCTGGCCGAACTGGAAGCCACTGGTCCGTGGGCGGCGATCCGCAGCGAATGGGACGAGAACGGACCACCAGCCACCGAGATCGGCAAGCTCGACATGGAACACTGGGCGCGGCAGGGGCTCAGACCGTGAAGATCCCCACTGTTGATCCGTACCCGACCTATCGCGCGCTGCGGGAACAACACCCGGTGTCCTGGGACAGCGACCTGGACGCGTTCCTGATCACCTCCTACGCCGAGGCAAACGCCGTGCTACGCGGTCCGGGATGGAGCAGCGACCCGAGGCGCAACCCCGCACTGACCACACGGCTCGACCACGCCGAACTCGGCGCCCCAGCGCTGCGCACCCTGCTGACGATGGACCCGCCCGACCACACCCGGCTCCGACGGCTCCTCGCCCCGCCATTCACCCCCCGGGCCATCGACACACTGCACCACCGGATCACCGCGGTGGTCCGCTCCGCCCTTGCCGACCTCGACACGGCAGGTGAAATCGACGTCATCACCGAAATTGGCTACCCGATCCCGCTCGCTGTGATGTGCGAACTACTCGACGTCGACATCGAGGGCGCGCAGCTGTTACGCACCGAGACCCCCAAGCTGGTGGGAATACTGGAGTTCGACCCCGACGAGGAGGCGGTCCTCGCGGCCGAAGAGGCCACCGCCAGCATCGCGCTTCATCTGCTGCCCATCCTCGGCGACCGCCGGCACCGGCCCGGCGAGGACCTGGCCAGCCAGCTCCTGTACCTCGGCGACAACGGCGACGCACTCGGACTCGACGAAGCGCTCACCACCTGCATCCTGCTACTCACCGCCGGGCACGAAACCACCGCCAACCTGATCGGCAACGGCGCCCTTACCCTGATGGAACACCCCGATCAACTCCAGCTGCTCCAACGTGATCCTGCGCTGATCAAGCCAGCGATCGAGGAGATACTCCGGTTCGAGTGCCCCGCCAAGATCGTCGGTCGGACCAACCTCATCGACCGGCAACTAGGCGGGCAGACCATCCGCGCCGGCCAGCGCGTGCTCGTCCTGCTAGGTGCCGCGAACCGGGATCCGGACCAGTTCCGCGACCCCGAGCGCTTCGACATCACCCGAACTCCCGCTCCGCACCTCGCTCTCGGTGCGGGACCGCACTTCTGCCTCGGAGCCGCCCTGTCCCGCGCGGAGGCCCAGGAAACCCTGCGGCAGCTGCTGCCACTACTGACCGAGTGGCAACTCGCACCCGGAGCGCCCGTCTGGCGAGTTTCCGACGCTTTCCGCGCACTCGAAAAACTCCACCTCACCAGCCCCGCGACCCCCAATCCTGGCCCCTTTTCTTCCGTCATGACGTGAACGCACAGTGCTCAACGGTTAGCCCAGAAAGAGCCGTTCGATTTGGAGACTTGGAGCACGCCAACCAAGCTCGCCAGCCTGACGATGACCGCTGGCGACCCGCTCCAGGCCGCCACAATCGGACACGAAGCCCTCGACGCCGCTGTGCTGACAACCTTTGTCAGCACAGCACGGTCACCGCTCCATAGCTCCCTCACCGATACACCTTTCGCGCACTTTGACCCGAACAGGTGCTACCGTGCCACACTTTCTACCGTGGCCGGCAAGGAGGCTCAACAAGAAGATCACCGAGAGCTTGATCCCTCCATGTCCCCCTCAAGCATGGCTCAGCCAAGCAGTTCACGGAATTCGTCAGGTTGGTCTCGGCTTGCCGCAGGATTGACACAAGAGTGCCCCGCTTGACGGTGCCGTGTCCGGGATGATCACGGCCCGCCCATCCGGGTGCCTACACGGCGTGGCTTCCTTTGGTGCGAACGTGGATAAAACCAAGCGACCCGATAACACGGATGACCTTGCGCAAGACCTCGGGGATTGTCTGACCTTGGCTGGCCACGTCGACCTCAAGACACTGTGCCACGTACCAGTCTTCTTCCTGATGTACTGCGGCGGTGAAGTTCCGAGGCGTATCCATGGCCCTAGTGTGGCATCGTCCCGGCCCGCGGTCTGCACTGTACCGCTCCAGAACCTCACGAGCACCGTTGACCTGCAGGTGAAGGAAAGACGAAGGTCAGGCACGGTCGTCGGTCGTGTGTTCCCGACTCCTTTATCTGATCATGGTGTGCCTGTTGGCTGTGGATCTGATTCACCGATTATGACCGATCCCGCTGAGGTCGGGCGAGGGCGCTGTGGCTGATTATGCAGGTGGTGACGCGGCTAGCTTTGATGATGCCCTCGGGTGCGGTACTGGGTGTGGTAAGTGCACCCCCTGGCGTATCCATCTTGCGGCGGCGTCGGCAGAAAATCCGGCGGCGACCCACTGCGCGGCCAGCATCACCGGATGCAACCCGACCTTAATGGCATCGTCTTGCACGAGCCGTGCGAGGGTGATGAGCGCAGCGTTGCCGGCCACGTAGCCAACGCCGCGCCGGCTGCCAGTGCAGGGACCTGTGAAGGAATCACTGAACAGATGCAGCCCGCGTTGGGCGAACAGCTCGCGGGCCAGCGCCTCGGGGGGCTCCGGTTGTGAGATGGGCACACCCGAGCTGATCCAATCCACGAGCGTCGTGTGTGGTGTGTCATGGCGGAGCTGGTGAAGCTCCAGCGTCCACGTGGTCCCCACCGAGCAGCACCACACGGCGGTCAATACAGACGTCGAATCAGCCATATCACCTATGATTGGCGGCCCGGCCGCGTACCGCGTCGTCACCGTATCGTTGCTTGTCATTCTTGCTCCCAGGTGGTCGGCAAGCTCATGAGCACCGGCAGAACGCTGGTTCGCGGGCGCCGGTGTCTGTTGGTACCGGTGTCTGTTGGTACCGGCGCCTGTTGGTGAGGACACCTCTCCATACTCTCGGGGCTCGCGTGGTCGAGGTTGAGCGCGGTCTCCTCCCGGATGATCAGCACGGTGTCCAGCTCGGTGATCGCCAGCACACGGCGGACCAGCCGCCCGGGGCAGTTAAGGATCAGTCGACCACCGGTGTCGCGGAGCTGGTCATCAGCGCGGAGGAACACGGTCAACCCGGCCGCGCTCAGGAACTCCAGCCCGGACAGGTCGAGCACGACTTCCGGGTAGCCATCCCGGCAAAGCTGATCGAGTACCTGCTCTAGATGGGGGGCGCTGGCCAGATCGAGTTCTCCGTTTAAAATGACCCGACTGCGGACGGCATCCGAGCTGACCTCCACCGCGAATACCGGTTCGTCATCGGCCCGGACCGCACCAGCCCCCATAACCTTACCCATCACCGACACCCCCGTGCTCATGAGTCCGTGCCACGGGAGGCCTGAGGTGGGCCACCCCGCAGCTATGCTGCAGAAGCGGCTGGTGGTCCAACCTTCCCTTGAGGATAGGCAACAGCGCCAAGCGCAGCAATCGGGGAATGGGTGAAGATTTTGCAACCACGGTGCAAGTGGCCACGGCTGCGGTGGGCACCTCACGGACAGACACGCGGAGCTGGCGGGAAAGCGGAGCGTTCGCGGCGCCGGGTCAGGCTGGTGGCGGGCTGTCCTAAGGGGAACGTCGTGTGGCGTCGACCAGCTCGGTGGCGATATCGCGGAGTTTGATGTTGCGCCGCTGCGAAATCGCCCGCAGGGTCGCGAAGGCCTCGTCGGGGCCGCAGCGCAGCTGGGCCATCACGATCCCGATCGCCTGATCAATGACCGATCGGGAGGTCAACGCAATGCGCAGATGATCCGACAGCGTGACCTCGTCGTAGTGCCGCAACGCTGCGGTGATCGCGATCGCGGCCTGCCCGGCCAGCAGCTCGGCCAACTGCCGGTGCAGGGCGCTGAAGGCCCGCGGGGTGCCGGCGTAGAGATTGAGCACGCCGACCGGTTTGCCCTCTACGATCAGCGGAGTGGACAAGACCGCCAGGATCCCGTGCGCCATCGCGATGGTCGGATAGGGGCCCCAGCGGTCCTCCGCGGCCAGGTCCACCGCCTCCACCACCTCGCCGCTGGCCAGGGACTGCAGGCACGGCCCGGTGTCGTGTTCATACTGCTGCTCATCGAGTTGGGCGGCCAACGCATCGGCCGCGGCGGCGGTGATCACCCGATCGTCCTGAGCCAGGGTGATCCCACAGGTCACAACCGGCTCGATGGCGCGCACCGAGAGCTCAGCCACTCCCTGCAGCAGCTCTTCGAAGGATTCCGTGGACAGCAACAACCCTGCCAACTCGGACAAGGCGACACCGACCCCCGCGGGGACGGGTTGCGACATTGCGCTGCAACCTCACTCGGCGACCCGATCGACCGGGGCACCGTGTAACCGTTCGCCAAGGAACGGTGTACGGCAAAGTCCGTACCGCAAGGACGCCCTCAGTACCACCATCCTGACCCATCTAGGTGCCTCCCCGCAAGCAGTGTGCACCGTACGTAACGTACGAGACCCCCTTCCCCGTGACTACGACGAGCAAGACGGCCAGGACGAAGGCACGGGAAAGGTGCAGGGTCGGCCCGAGAGGTCTTGCGAAACGACCTCCGCGCCATCCAGCACGCGCCACCTCCTCACCGACCAGAGCCGTTGGCCAGCTCGATGACCGCAGTTCTGACCGAAACGAGCGCCACCAACCAGCCGACCCACTCCAATTCCGAGCACCCTCCGTCGGCTGATGCCTTCGAAGGTTCGAATCCTTGACCCGCCACACCAGCAGAAACAGCCTCTGACCAGAATGTACGCGGTCAAAGGCTGATCTTTGTCCGGTCCGGCCGTGTTCGGTGCTGTCCGGTGGTCTACGGGTAGTTGTGCCAAATACGTACCGAAGTTTTAGGTCGTTGACGTGCTGGTGTCGGAGAAGCGGATCTGCAGCCACCCGCGTCGGTTCGTCGCTCGGTGCTGTGGCACGGTTCATGACCGGCGGAGGTGACCACCGACCGGGCGCCGCGTCTCCGCTGGGCGCGGGTGATCAACGCCGGGTATGCGTTCGTGTAGAACCTCCGCCGCGGTCACGACGACCTCGGGGTTGAGGAAGGAGCGACCCTGCGGGTTCTGACTGCTTTTGACGAGCTAGCCAACCGGGATTAATGATCTTACCCGGCTTCGCACGACGTCACAGTTCCCCGTCAGGGAGGTTGGTGGGATTTTCTACCCTGCCCACCCGGACCTGCCGTAGTTTTTGGCCAGGTCTGGTTGATCTAGGATCGTTTGCGAGGCTGGGCGTCTCGTTCGTCATCTTCTGGACAGTGGGGCTGGGCGAGTGTTGTGGCCCATATCTTCATCAGTTATGCCACCGTGGATCGGGCGGTGGCTGATGAGGTGCCAGGGTGGCTGCGAGTGGCCGGTCATGTGCCGTTGTCTCAGGCGTCGAGCGCGGTACGCGTCTCGGCGCGGCCGGGCAGGGTGGGGTCGACATACCCGGTGGGCATCAGTGACCGCTGGGTGTGTCGAGGACGCGGACGAGGTGGGGTAGCAGGGCGATCAGTTCGTTGTCGTGGGTGAAGAGGATGTAGAGCTGGGTGGTGCCCTGGTCGGTGAACTTGGCCTTGCCAGTGCAGCCGGCACCGCAGGGCCCCGTTGGGGGGTCTACCACGACTTGCTCGACCCAACTGTGTAGGGGGACAGGGGTGCCCTCCGCGTCGAGCAAGGGATCGGGGCGGGGTGTGACGGTGGCATGGTGGGTGTGATCTCCGGGGTTGGTGGGTGGCTGGCCGGACGCCGGGAGCCCGGGGGCAATGCTGCACCGGCGGCCGGCCAGCGATATAGGGGGTGGTGCCCCTCGGGCCGGGGTCGGCACTCCCGGCGGGGACTCCTGCGACACAGGTCATGCACAGCGCCCCCGCGCCAGGGTGGGTGATGGTGAGGCCGTGCGCGGGTATCCGCTGGCCGCACAGTGCTTGAGCGTGGTCCTCGGTAGTGGCGAGCAGGACCTGGGTGGGGTGCAGCAGGTGCAGGTGGCCATCGGGGCAGCGTGCCCACCGCAGCGGCCTGGTCCCCGTCCTCTCGGGTGGGTGGCGGGGATCCGGCCGGCCGCCAGGAGCAGGCGGTGGGGGGCAGCTCGACTGGCGGCCAGCCGGAGTCGTGGTAGCGAACAGCGGGTCAGGCACCCGCAGACCCGCTCGCCACCGGGCGTGGTCCCCCTCCACAGCGGTACTCCCCCTGATCTGTCGGGCCCTGTCTATCGGGTGGAACGGCGGCGACCCCGCCGGCATGACGCCAGGAGCGGGGCCGCCGCCATGTCACAACCCTGCCGGATGACGGCACCTGTGGGGACGACGCGATCATGCGACTGCCACGGGCGGGATCGGGCGGGTCGCCGGTGGCCATGGTGAGACTGGCTAGGTTGGTCAGGCGGATCGCCTGGGTGCGGGGATTGCCCTCGGTGCGCGCGGCTGCCGCTTGCTCGTCGGCGCCGGCGTCCACGGCGAGGTAGCCCGCCACCCCGGCGAGATCGCCGAGTGCGGAGTGCAGCTCGGGGCGCAGCTCGTCCGGGCAGATGGCGCCGCGCAGGGCAGCTGACCAGCGCAGCTGGTCCATGACGATCTCCCGGGAGAACCCGTTGCCACCGTAGCTGTCGCCCCACGACTCGAACACCCGCGCGGCGGCGCGGACTTGCGCGATATCCGTCGCGCTGATCCGACGCGGGGTCGGGGTGGGCTCACCGCCCTCCAGATACGCCGCCACTGGCCCAGAGCGGCGAGCACCCCCAAGTGTCGGCTGGTACGGAGAAGCTGTTGACGGTCCACGTTGTCCAGTGTCTCTGCCGCGCGGGCGCTGCGGGGATCACCGGTGAATCCCAGGGCGGCGTCGGTGGGGGCATCCAGGATGGCCCGGAGGGCTTTCCTGGACAGCGTACGTGGCCAGCGGATTTTGCCGCGTTCGAGTGCGCCGATCCAGTTCGCGCTGTGCTCCAGAGTCTCTTTGTGATGGTCCCACACCCAGGTGTTGACCAGCTCGGCGAGTTCCTGCCGGGACAGGCCCCTGTCCGGGGACGTGCGCGAGGCGGTACGGTGCCGAGCCGCCCGAAGTAAATCATTAGGCGTCGCTGCTTTGCCTTCCGTCGGGTCGGCTGAGGATTGTGGTGACACTGACCATGCCTCCGTTTCAGATCTAGATGAGGTACTACGTGCTTTACTCGGCGCGCTGGAGGTTACCGGTCACGCGGTCTGCTGCGGCGAGGGAGATTCCCACCGGCACCCCGGAGCTGTCACCGAGAGCGGCACATCCCCGCGTGGCCGGGTTTGAACTCGACTATGAATTGTCGCGACAGCATTAGCAGGGTGTATTTCTGCGGTGTTTATTGAGATGTCGGCTTCTGGTAGGGGTGCTGTCTCGTCCCATGCCTGTAGCCGGGCTGTCGTGTCCCCTGTGCCTCGTTCGGTGATTCGTCTGGCAGCGACATCGCGAGGGCACCACAGCCATACGGTGACCCACTGTGTCGCCGGCGGCAGGACGGTGGTCACGACGCTCACTGCCCCGATGTGTCCCACGTGCACGACTGGAATGCATATCTCCAGCATGGTGGCTAGTGATGCCCGGTCGACGACGTACAGTGCGTCATACCGGCACGTTTCCCAGATTACGGAGCCCGTGCTCCGTAGCGCGTCGACGTGCGACAGTGTGATCATTCGGTAACCGGCCGTGCAGCCAGCTCCCACCTTCAGGAGTGGATAAAGCCGGCAACTCTGGTCCAGACTGCTCAGAGCCTTGGTGATGGTGTTTTTCCCACTGCCGGCGGGCCGTAAAGCAGAATCGCTGACACTAGCGCCCCTTGGACGCTAGGGAGAGTGTCGCGTTCATCCCCTGGCAGGTAGCCGTGGCCCTGTTGATCCAGTCGCTTCGTACTCGCGCGGGCGAGAATCCGCCCAAGCTCGGTCTTTCCGCTCCCTGCATACCCCCCAATCAGGACGACGTGAGGCGCACTAGGCCAAATCTCCTTCCGGTGCACCTGTCCCGGCACGTTCACGACCCGACCGGCTCGCGGCTTGCTCACGATCAGTCCCTCACGCGTCAGGAGCTTCATCGCCTCGCTGATCGTAAACACGCTGACACCCCACTGCTCGGCGAGCTCATGCGTCGTAGGAAGCGGCTGACCGTCACGCAGCACGCCTGCGGCGATGTCGTTGCGGAGGTTGCGAGCCACCTGGTGGCCAGGGACGAGGTCGAACCGTCGACCTGCTGTTGACGGAGAACCACCGCCGCCGCATCGCCGGGTAAACCCCAAGGGCAACCCCGCAGGGCTTGGCCTGTTGTCTTTTAGGGCGGCCCTAAAAGACAACAGGAGGGACGAGGGTCCATGGTGTCACCGTTTCGCCCTTAGTCCAATTTCATCGAAGCTCGCGGCGTGCTGCGTCGGATGGTGGACACAGTACTTGACAGTCTCGCCTCCGGTGTGCGGCCAGGCGAGGCGGAGCGACAGCAAGTTGACCTCAAGGAGGAGGCGGCACGCCAACCCGTGACGGGATCAACGTGCGAGGACCGGTTGCGTGGTGGAACCACGCCGAACTGAGACCCAGCATGATCGGGTTCGCCTCATCAGCTTGATCGCTGCGCAGTCCACTGTGGCTGCGCGTTGTCGGCTCACCTCACCGCGAGACAGTGTGTGTGGCATTAGCGCGCCAGTATGACGATGCTACCGTTTAAGTATGACTGCCGAACGAATCACCGTGAGCCTGCCACCGGACGTGCTAGCTGGCGCGCGGGGCGCGGTCAGCGCCGGCGTCGCGGACAACTTTGTCGGCATTCGTCGCGGACGCTCTGCGTGACCGTCTCAGCCGAACACAGGCACTTGCCGAGCTGGCCGGCCGGATCCTTGATAGTTCCGCACTGCCGGTCACGATCGTTGACAACCTGGACGAGTCACGCGCCAAAGCCATCGGTCGGCTCGGAGGCCCCCAGGCCGCAGCACACGCCATCGCCTGCGCCCACGAACGCGGCTGGTCCTTGCTCA
This sequence comes from Pseudonocardiaceae bacterium, assembly GCA_050699575.1. Classification (GTDB taxonomy): domain Bacteria; phylum Actinomycetota; class Actinomycetes; order Mycobacteriales; family Pseudonocardiaceae. The sequence goes on along the minus strand of JBOHFG010000065.1, from coordinate 9,203 downwards.
CCGCCGACCCGGCGCCGTACACCATCTACGAACACACCGGCGTCGCTCGAACCGTTAACCTAGTGGGTCCAGATGCCGTGCTCGTCGCGGACGGAGAACCCGGTGAAGTCCCCGGCCTTCGCACGGGCGACTTACGCTTGTTCGTCAGCGGTCAACGGGTTGGCGGCCATGGTGGCCAGCGCATGCCAGCGGGCGAGTACGGCCTGCGGGCCGGCCAGGTCCAGGGCAGCGCCGGCGCGGGTGAGCGCGGTACGCAGCTCGGCGGCAAAACGGTGCTCGTCGCCGGGGGCATACTCGGCCAGGGCCGCGCGGATCGCCGGGCCGGATCGCTCGATCACCACCATCGTCACCGTCACCATCAGCCGAGTATGGCGCCTCCGACCGACACGGCACGGGATTGGGGTCCGAACGGCGCGCCCCGCGGGGGCGAACAGCCGCTCCCTCAAATGGTGGAGACCGCGCTGCCACACGGTACGGCGGGCACTGAAATAGGCGGGGAGTACCAGCCGTTGATCACCACCGCGAACAGCACATGACCACGCGCTCACAACACCTCACCCCGGACCTTCGGCGTGAAACCGCCCACCAGATCGACGAGCTGCTTTGGACACACAGCGGGACAGATGAGACCAAAGAAGAATAAAGATCGACGTCAACAGGCGCCTGCTCTGGTCAAAGGTGGTGGCCAGGGACGGGGTCGAACCGTCGACCTTCCGATTTTCAGTTCTACAGTAAGTCCACCCAGTAGGAGTACGACTATCTGGCATTTCACGTGCCGTAGTTACTTCGTAGAAGCACTAGAAGCACTAGAAGCACTAGAAGCACTAGAAGCACCCAGAGCACTGGAGTTATTGGACAGTTTATTGGACACCCCGCGATTGGGCACTAGTGCTATCCGTCCACGCCACAGGCCGTAGCCAGCGCCCAGCGCGCTCCAGGTGGTGGATTGCCGCGACATCGGCATCGTGCGCTGAGCGAATGAACACAAGAGCATTGACATCCTCTGCGCAGGCAGCGAGACCGGCCATTGTGGCGATCAGCGGTAGTCATCGCGCCGGTGGCTGATGTCGAGAACCTGGACGGTCTGGGTGCTGTCATCGATGGTGTACCGGACTCGGTACTCCCCACGCCGAGCGCGCCAGTAGCCCTCAAAGGGCTTGCGCAGCGGAGCTCCTACGCGATGGGGGTGCTGGGCCAGTGGCCCGTAGAGGAACTCCACGCATGCCGCAGCGACGGTTTCCGGCAGTGGTTCGGCGAGTTGGCGTGCCGCGGTACGGGCGACGCGCACCCGGTAGGTCACTCGGGTCGGGCCCGGTATCGCTCGTTGATCAGGGCTCGTACCTGCTGCTCGTCGAGCACATCACCCACAGCGAAGTCGGCTTTTCCAGCGGCGATGCGCTCCTGGGCCCGTGTGTCGGCGAGCAGCTCCAGAGTCGCCTCGATTGACTCGAGATCCTCTGCGGCGAGCAGCACGACGTAGTCGCGGCCGTTGCGGGTGATGTGGACGCGCTCGTGGGTGCGCCCAACCTCGTCAGCGATCTCGGAGAGTCGGGCCTTCGCTTCGGACAGCGGGATCGTGCTCATGGACCAGAATTATAGTCCATCAACCTCTCAACTGCCCACTGGCGGCAGTCGACCAATCATCCCAGCCGTCCGAACCCTGCACCCGGTACGGTGTGGGGTTCTAGAAGTCGGCCTGCGCCGCTGAGCTGGGTGATCGGTGTGCCGGCTGGCAGGGTATGATCGTGGGCCACGCCAGGCACGATCCTGCGCTGGCATCGTCGCCTGGTCACCAAGAAATGGACGTATCCGACCCGCCTCGGGTGTCCGCCCATCGAGGGCGCTGTGGCCGTGTTAATCGAGCGTCTGGCCCAAGAGAACCAGAGCTGGGATACCAGAGAATCCAGGGCGAGTTGCTCGGCGATCGCGTCACTGAATTCCAGTTCCTCGTCCGGGACCGGGCCGGCCAGTTCACCGCATTGTTTGATGCTGTTCTCGCCGATGTGGAAAACCACCCTAAACCGGACATCTGAAGGCATCTCGCATGGTTCCTGAGTGAGCGGGTGGGAGCAGGTCGGGTCCTGGCGGACCTGCTGAAGCTTGCTCCGAGGCCGTGTTGGCTGGTTCTGCGATGCTGGCGGGTTCTCGCTCGCCGCGCAGGAGCTTCGGTGCCGGGAGTCCCCGGTTGCTGACTCGACAACCGCCGGTAGCGCTCTAGTTACCTGTCGACAGCTTGCCGGGGTGCGGCGTCCACAGCGATTACGCGTCGGGCGCCGAGGACTCCGACGGTGACGAACCCGTGGTCTCGCGGCACCCGCAGCTGCTACGAGACCACCCCGACGGAGAGATCCCACACTCATCCTGCGCGAGGGCGCCAACCTCGCCGACAGCCCGTTCGCCGCCCATGCGCGGCCCCAAGATCCGACGTCGGACCGGGTCACCGAGGCAGTCGAAGGCGGGCACAGCCCGACTCTTGCACCACATCCAGTATCAGTCAATACCAAAATCCGTATCTGCTGATCTTTATCTGATTTTTATCATGTGATACGTAAATTATAGTCGATAATCTCCGCATCAGCGGATATGTTCATTGCCACCTCGGCTGGCTTGGCCAAGGCCCTCCACCTCTCCGACCTGGCACAGCCTGATCACACCGTCTTCGAAGGGGCAACGATCGCTCACGGACAGTCACCGCGGTGCCCCAGCTGACGAGGGATGGGCAGGGTGTGGTTAGTGGGATCTCTAGCTCGCGCCTACTCGTTTGACTACTACCTTCGGGGCGACGGCACTCTGGCCACCGGGGAGGCCGCCGGCAGGTGGGCGGCCCGGACCGAATCGGCTGTGGGTTCATGAGTCGGCTGGGCGACGCGATGCCGGTGGTGCTCAGTGGTACGCCGTCACCGCTGTGCTCGGTGTTCTGCTGCGCGACGTGGTTCAGAAGGTCATTGAGACTGAAGGCGAGCCACCCGATCGTGTCGCGTTGACCCACCCTGCTAATTGGGGCTCGTTCCGATGTGTGCTGTCCGAGGAGGTGGCGCGTCAGGCGAGGCTGAAGAATCTGTTCCTGGTGACCGAGCCCGAAGCCGCCGCAGCATACTACACCGCGTCCCGACAGGTAGCGGACGGTGAGACGGTAGCGGTGTACGACTTGGGCGGTGGCACCTTCGATACTACGGTGCTGCGCCAATCGCTCGGTCGGACTTCGAGGACATGGTGCGTGCCCCGATCGAGTCCACTATCCTGGACATGCATCCACACTATGTCGTCGCGCTTGGTGCCGCCACACTGGTCGCCCATGCTGCCCATCCTCAATACGATCCGCTCCGACACCATGGGCGGCAGCACGACAGACGACAGTACGAAGGGCGACACCCCAGTCGTGGCACCACGACCCCACTCCAACGGCCGCGGCGAACACGGTTCTCGGCGCCCGTCCTCAGCAACGAGATGCGCAGCCGCCCATACCGGCGCAGCGCTCGCGGAACCGGAGGGCGGCGGCTCTCTCCCTCGTATTAACCGACCGCGAGCGGGCCCTGACCGGCACCGGCGCGGCGGTGGCCCTGGCTGGGTGATTGTTCTCGCCATATTCACCGGCATGAACAACACTCGGGCGTTTCCCTCATCGGGCTCAACGCTTCTCTCCGAACCCGCACCCGCCGTGGTGGCGACCGTCGGACCGGTGCTCGCGACACCCGCTCTCGGCACACCCTCCAGGCAGGGGAAACTCCTAGCTGCGCAGTCTCGGCACCGGACCAGGTGCCCATGTGCGGGGTCATCCAAGCAGAGTGTCCCTCCACCGTAGACTGCCAGCCGCGACGACCGCCCACCCCGGGTAGCCGCTTGGTCCGAGCGTCTTCCGCGCGGTTGCGGAACCTTTGCTACTTGACTAACCGCTCCTGCGGAGATCACTATATGCTTTAGTGATCATCGTCGTCGGAAGGGTGGCTGCCGATGCTGTTCGACACGCGGGGTCTGCCCATGGTTGGCCTGCTCGCCGCCCTGGGCCGGTTGGCCGCTACGACCACAACGGCAGTCCGACCGGCGGCACCCGACGGTGGGGTGGCTCACCGGGTCGCGCTGACCGTAGCCAAGCTCCTGGGACTCCGATGGAAAGGATGAAAGATGACTCTTATCGTCTTAACGGTCGTCGTCATCGCGTTGCTGATTGCCGTTCTAGCGATCTTTCTCTTCGCGATCGGTGCGCTGCTCAACCGCACCGCCGACAATCTTGATGACTGCGCACAGAACGTGAATAAAATTGCCCACCAGGCCGAGGTGATCGGGCCTGGTGTCGTGCGCATCAACGAAACCGGTACAACAGTGCTAGGCGCGCTGCCACTGCTGTGCGATGGCGCTGAAAGTGTCGCCGTCGCTAAGGGGGCTCCCTATGTAGATCCTTCTGAAGATTCTTACTCCGCCCCTTATTCAGCTCCTTATTCGACTCCCTCTGCGGTTACCACCTCCAAGGCTCCCGCCGCGGTTCCTGCGGCTTCTTCACGGGGTGTAGGTTACCTGGATGAGGATGGGGCTAGGGGGACTTTAGGCTACCTGGATGCGTAACAACGATACCGCACCATCAGTACTGCAACGACACTTACAGGAGTTGGTGGCCGTGACGGCAGTGGCCGGCGCACGCTTGGCGTCGCCATCACCAGCGTAACCAACTGATGATTGTGGGTAAGACAGTGTGCGGGGATGTCTCCAGGCAGGTGTTCGGCTTCACCGGCGGCACTTGCGCCGAGTCGGTGTTTGTTCGTAAGGCGCGGCACATCCTCGCCGAGAATGAACGATTCACAAGGGAAAGAGAGACCAGATATGATCATGTGGTGGATTGGTGACCTTATTTTACTCTTCGCGGTGCTGCCCATCGTAGTAGTACTGATGAAACGAATTGTCGCGCCGGTGGATCGAATCCGGGCGACGGCGGATGACATTCTACATGACGGCGTCATCCTAACTGGGAAGCTCGACAATTTGCCAGAGCTACTGGGCGTGACAGACAGTGCGGTAAAGGAGATCTCCATTGGCGCGACCCGTTACGTGAAACGCGTTGGTCATCTACTGAATGCATTGGGCGTCTAGCGAGCCAATGACAACACGATCCAGGAATAGGAGGAAGCTACACTGGTGAAGGTGATTATCAGTTGAAGCACGTTGCCTGGACGCTTGGCACGGTCAGCGTGGGGGTGAACGCGACTGCCTACAGTATCTGACGAGGACGGTTCCCGAGATCTTGCCTTCGATCAACGTCAACCTCGCGCCGGGACGAGCTATGGAAGAACAGGTTTAAAGGCTCCAGCGCTGTCCAGTCGTGACAATAAAAAGTTCGCGTAAGAATCAGATCAAGGGAGTGAGATATACGCGATTTCACGTGCGGCCACCAGGAATTCAGCTCGCAGTTAACCTCGTCCAACAAGGACGTTCTGATGCACCAGATTGCCGATCTCCTCAAGGAAGTCCATAATATCCAGACGGAGACACACACCCAAAGCACTGGAGTTATTGGACAGTCCGTTGGGCACCGTCCGGCGGTGCCGGATGACGGTGCCCATACCTCGGCTAAGCTGCGTCCTCCGTGACTGCCGCTGTGCCGGCGTTTCCGTGGCGACCGCTAGTCCCCAAAGTTTGCGGCCGGCCTCTGGGTGGCTGGTGGGAACAGGCCGGGTGGCCAATCGCTTATTGCGCAGTATTCGGCCCCGCCGCACAGCTACGGCAGGGCCGACACTCACTGCAAGGCAGTTCTCCTGGCTGGTCGCTTCGCATGGAGCGCGCATCGCCGCGCAAATGGGCCCCGAGGCTCTGTCGCGTGTTTCACCACAGAGATGCGCGGTACCCCCGGCATCCCGGTAATTCACACCGGGCCGCGCGAGGCCGACCGGGCGCCTCGTCGGCGCACCGGACTCGACGCGTGGGGGCCGTTCACCAGACGGAGGAGTCGGAAAGTTCGCGGCCACAATAGCCTCGAACTCCGCATGCAGCAAGACTGGATCGGCGCAAACCAACTCCACGAACTCCGGCGCCGCCGGTGTCGGGCGCGTCGTTTCCGGCATCCTCGATCACTCACCGGTAGGTCTTCATCCCGAGTAGGTCTCTTGGTCAGATGGATATCTCTGGAGACGGCGCTGACAAGTGGATCGAGTCCTGACCTGGCCCTACAAGCACTGGACTGGTAATAGGAGAACAGGACAGCAGTCCTGCAGGTCGCCGAGCGGCCGTCTGGGATGTTCTCCCAGCAACATCCCCGTGCCGAACATGAGGTCGAGGGCCGACGCCTGATTCTTGATTGATTCCAGAAACTGGGGCACGCTTCGGAGTGTGTCAACGACTTCAGACTTCGAACGCATGTTGCGCGGGGTTGCTCTGCGTGTGACGCGCCCTCGGGTAGCGGTGCTGTCCGCGGTGCATGACCATCCGCACACCGACACGGACTCGATCATCGGTGTCGTGCGTGAGGAGCTCAGTGAGGTGTCCCACCAGGCCGTCTACGACGTGCTGCGCGCGCTGACTGCCGCGGGTCTGGTGCGGCGTTTCCAGCCGACGGGCTCCGTGGCGCGCTACGAGGCGCAGGTCGGGGACAATCACCACCACGTCGTCTGTCGGTCGTGCGGTGCCATCGCCGATGTCGACTGCGCAGTTGGCTACACTCCCTGCCTGACGGCCGCCGACGACTCGGGCTACCAGATCGACGAAGCCGAGGTCATCTACTGGGGCCGATGTCTTGAGTGTGTCGCGGCACCTTCTGCCACGTCCGGCGGCTGATCGCAGACACGCAGCGCTCGACACCAGCAGAGCAACACAGCGTTAGATCCAGAGCAACCAACGTCAAGAGCAACCAGCCATCAGAAGGAACCAGCGAGACAGGAGAAGGACCGACGTGTCTGACCGCGGCAGCGAAAGCGAGAACCCAGTAATCCCCTCCCCGACTCCCAAGCCGACGACTCGGCCCAGGTCGAACAGGGACTGGTGGCCGAATCAGCTGAACCTGCAGGTTCTCCACCAGCACTCGCCCCGGTCGAATCCGATGGGCGAGGATTTCAACTACGCAGAGGAGTTCAAGACCCTCGACCTCGAGGCGCTGAAGCAGGACATCTTCGAGGTGATGACGACCTCGCAGGACTGGTGGCCGGCCGACTACGGCCACTATGGGCCGCTCTTCATCCGGATGAGTTGGCATGCCGCGGGCACGTACCGCATCGCCGATGGCCGGGGCGGTGGCGGCAGCGGCACGCAGCGCTTTGCGCCCCTCAACAGTTGGCCCGACAACGCGAGCCTCGACAAGGCGCGCCGGTTGCTCTGGCCGGTCAAGCAGAAGTACGGCCGGAAGCTCTCCTGGGGCGATCTGATTATCTTCGCCGGCGACTGTGCCCTGGAATCGATGGGGTTCAAGACGTTCGGCTTCGGCTTCGGGCGCGAAGACATCTGGGAGCCTGGGGAGATCTTCTGGGGGCCTGAGGACACGTGGCTCGGAGATGAGCGCTACAGCGACGAGAGGGACCTCGCCGGTCCTCTCGGCGCCGTGCAGATGGGCCTGATCTATGTGAATCCGGAGGGACCCAACGGCAACCCGGATCCGCTGGCGGCCGCCAGGGACATTCGAGAGACTTTCGGTCGTATGGCGATGAATGACGAGGAGACGGTTGCGCTCATCGTCGGCGGCCACACGTTCGGCAAGTGCCATGGTGCAGTCGATCCCCAGTACATCGGTCCGGAACCCGAGGCTTGCCCCCTCGAGGAGCAAGGCCTCGGCTGGAAGAACACCTTCGGCAGCGGCAAGGGCGCCGACACGCTCACCAGCGGGCTGGAGGGCGCATGGACCAAGGAGCCGGTGAAGTGGGACAACGGGTACTTGGACAACCTGTTCAAGTACGACTGGGAGCTCACGACGAGCCCCGCCGGTGCGAAGCAGTGGACTCCTAAGGATCCCGCGGCCCAGGGCACTGTGCCCGATGCTCATGATCCGTCGAAGAGGCACGCCCCCATGATGCTGACGACGGACCTTGCGCTGAAGGTGGATCCGATTTATAGGCCGATTGCGAAGCGCTTCCACGAGCATCCCGACCAGCTCGCGGAAGCGTTCGCCAAGGCGTGGTTCAAGCTGTTGCACCGCGACATGGGACCCACCTCGCGCTACCTCGGCCCGTGGGTTCCGGAGCCGCAACTGTGGCAGGACCCTGTCCCCGAGGTCGATCATGAACTGATGACGGACGAGGACATCGCTGCTCTCAAGGGCAAGATCCTCACAACGGGATTGTCCATCTCCCAGCTGGTCTCCACCGCTTGGGCATCGGCGGCAAGCTTCCGCGGCACTGACAAGCGTGGCGGGGCGAACGGGGCGCGGATTCGCCTTGCACCGCAAAGGGACTGGGAGGTCAACAACCCAGCTGAACTGGCCAAGGTACTGCAGACCCTCGAGCAGATCCAGCAGGATTTCAACCTCTTACAGTCCGGCGCAACGTTGGTCTCGCTCGCTGACCTGATCGTCCTGGGCGGGTGCGCGGCCGTCGAGCAAGCGGCGAAGAACGCCGGGCACGACATCACAATCCCGTTCGTGCCGGGGCGCACGGACGCCTCGCAGGAGCAAACCGACGTGGAGTCATTCGCCGTGCTCGAACCGACCGCAGATGGGTTCCGCAATTACCTCCGAGCCGGAGAGAAGTTGCCGGCGGAGACCCTGCTGCTAGATCGGGCTAACCTGTTGACGCTGACCGCTCCCGAGATGACGGTTCTGATCGGCGGCATGCGGGCCCTGAACGCCAACTTCGGGCAATCCCAACACGGTGTCTTCACCGACCGGCCCGAGACGTTGACCAACGACTTCTTCGTGAAGCTGCTCGACATGGGCACAGAGTGGAAGGCATCCGCCTTGGCTGAAAACGTGTTCGAGGGTCGGGATCGCGCCACGGGCGAGGTCACGTGGACCGCCACCGCCGTCGACCTCGTCTTCGGTTCGAACTCCCAGCTCCGAGCCATCTCGGAGGTCTACGCGTGCGACGATGCGAAGGAGAAGTTCGTGCGTGACTTCGTGACCGCATGGGACAAGGTCATGAACCTCGATCGATTCGACCTCGCCTGATCCCGATGTCCAGGTCGGCCGCTCATCGGCCGACCTGGACATCCTCGGTCGAGTGCTCCTTCCGCTTCCCTCCAGTCACCGGACGAACCCCCTGCGGGCAGACACCGACGGCGATGGGCGCAGGCCCCGT
>JBOHFG010000064.1:0-1436 GCA_050699575.1 Pseudonocardiaceae bacterium | reverse complement strand
CACCTCGCCAACGAGCTGACCGCGATGGGACACGCGATCAGCCACTCCGTGGTCGCCAAGATCCTGGCCTCGATCGGGTTCAGCCTGCAATCCACCCGCAAGACCCTCGAAGGCGCCCAGCACCCCGATCGCGACGCCCAGTTCCGGTACATCAACAACCTCGCCACGCAGTTCCTGGCCAACGGCGACCCCGTGATCAGCGTCGACACCAAGAAAAAAGAGCTCGTCGGGCAGTTCGCCCAAGCCGGACGGGAGTGGCAGCCCACCGGCGAACCAGTGGAAGTCTCCACCTACGACTTCCCCCAGCTGGCAGAGGGCAAAGCCATCCCCTACGGTGTGTACGACCTCGCCGACGACAGCGCCTGGGTCTCAGTCGGCGTCAACCACGATACTTCCGTGTTCGCCGTAGCAACCATCGAACAATGGTGGCACCAGATGGGGCAGAAAAAATACCCCAACGCACAACGGCTCCTCATCACCGCCGACGGCGGCGGCTCCAACGGGCACCGCCCCTGGCTCTGGAAATCCGAACTCGCCCGGCTCGCCGCGGCCACCGGACTCGACATCACCGTCTGCCACTACCCACCCGGCACCAGCAAATGGAACAAGATAGAACACCGGCTCTTCTCCCGGATCACCTGCAACTGACGAGGACGACCCCTCGAAACCTACCAAACCATCGTCAACCTCATCGCCAACACCACCACAACAACAGGACTCACCGTACGCGCCGACCTCGACCTCTACCCCGCCGGAACAAAACTCACCGACCAGCAGAAGCAATCCATACCCATCACACGACACGAATTCCACAGCGACTGGAACTACACCATCCGAAGATCAAACGAATAAGTAATTTCATTCCGGCTCCTACGAGTTGGCTGCCTGGCTGATGGAACAGGATCTTTCCATGGTGGCGTCCGGCGATCGCGCCAGAGCGGTCGTCGCACTGCTTCGCGGCCGGCATCGACCGTTTCGGCGTGACAAAGACAGTGCCGACAGTAACTCGCTGGACCCGAGACCGCGTTACCAGTTTTTGATCTGACTGATTCGGCGAGTGATGCCGGAAATGTTTTTCCGCGCCGCAGTATCGGGCAGAAATCGTGTTTTTGGACGTCGATACTGGTGGTTCATGCGCCAGCAGTACCTGGCGCCACTGCAATCGGTGAATTTCCCGGGTTTCGCGGAGCGGCTCACGGAAATCGCGGAGGGTGCTCGGCAGCCTGAAGATATCGACCAGGTTGACAAGTTGCTGGTGCATGCGTTTCTGCAAGATCTGCGGCGGGCGTATGCTCGCTGGTCGGGGCGGCTCGAAGGCTGGCGGCGGACCGCGTACCCCGTGGTGCTGATCGATAATGCCACGGAAGGCTCGGCCGGCTATCGGCTGATGCAGCTCGTCAATGATGTGCGCAACGAGACCGGGCGAAGTGACCCGC
>JBOHFG010000063.1:0-2210 GCA_050699575.1 Pseudonocardiaceae bacterium | reverse complement strand
GTGTTGAGTTGGGTATAAGTCAAGGTGGTGTCACCACAGATCACGGCAACCGTGTCAGGTGTGGCGTGCACTTGGGCGTGGAACAATGCGGGCAGGCTGATAGCAGGAATCGCCTGGGCAGTGTCGTTGTACTCAACCAGCAACCGGTGGCGTTCCTGGGTAGTGAGCAGGTCGATGTGGCTGATCGGCCGGTTCGGGTCGGTGACCGTGATGGTTTCTAACAGATTCAGAAAACGTTGATGGTGGGCAGTCGCGTCATCAACGCCGCAGATTTCCGGATTCGCGTACAAGTCGATCTGAAATCCTGAGCCATCCCGTCTATCCAAGACGACAATTGCCAGATCGTAGATCGACCCGTGGAAAATATTGCGCGCCGTGGCGCGATGGCCAGCGAAGCGCAGATCGTAGTCGAAAGACATAATATTGATTAATGGTGCGAAAGATTTCGCGATGTGGCCAGATAGGCCAAGGTCTCGATAGAGATCCTCACCCCGGTAACGTTGATGTGCTAGCATCCTGCGGACTTCCTGATCCACGTAAGCGATGAGGTCGGACGGGCTCATGTCCGGGCGTATTGATAACCGCAGCGGTAACACGTTGGACACCATACCCGGAACATGTCTCAGAATGGGATCCTGACGAGCAGTGACAGCTAAACCGACGACCACATCCCGCGCGCCCGTCAGACGGTGCACGTACACCGCCGCCGCTGCGATCACCACTCGGGACCATCGCACCCCGGCCCGGTATGCTGCTGCGGTCAACCTGTCCATACTGAACAGTGACAACCGGGTCGTCTGATGCGCAAGAATCGCCGGCGTTGTCGATGACCGATTCACGAGTCTGGTCGGCTCTGGCCGATCAGCGAAACGCTTTACCCAGTATTCTTGATCCTGCGTGAACTGTTCCGAGCCGCGATAGGCTATGTCACTGTCCAGCAGGTCGCGCAGTGAACCAAAAGAATTCTGAGCGTATGCATGCTTGGTGACCAGCGCAGTGTACGTCTGCGCCATCCGCCGTGCTACGAGAGAAAAACCGAACCCATCCATCACGATGTGGTGGTAGCCTTGATACCATACACAACGGTCAGGCTCCAGCTTGATTAACGCATAACTGAACAGCGGGCCACGAGCCAGGTCCATCTGCCGGGCCAGCTCGGCCGTCATCCAGGCGTGCGCAGCTGCCATCGGGTCAGGGTCGTCGCTGATATCGACGAACAGCATCACCCATTCCAACGACGGCTGTAGGATCTGCCGCGGCCCGTCACCGGCCTCAATGAACCGGACATGCAGTGAGTCGATCTCTCCGACAACCTGCCGCAACGCAGTCTCGAACAACACCGGATCAACCGGCCCATGGATCTCGATATACTCACCAACGTTATAGGCCCGGTTCGCCTTCGCTGTGGTCAACCGTTGTTCAGCAAGCCAAATCTCACGCTGGGCAGCCGACAACGGCAGAATAATGCCATCACTACCAGACAACGTTATCTCTCCCGACTGTCCCACGCCCGGACGAACCAGCCCTTATTAACATCGTTTACAGGGCCACGGTGAGTCTGCTAGCTTGGACGGCTTAGACCTTATCCTAGGCGCAGGCAGTCGCAAACAACCTCACCGTCGAGGCCCCCAAGACCAAGTCCACGACGCTCGTCAACAGACATAGCTATCGCTTGTGCGGTTGTCGCACAAAAGGAACTGAAGGTAATGAATCAGTGAAGTATCAAAATGATGGCGCCCCCCTCCCTGAACTTCGCCAATCCAGGACTACAGGATATGATAGACCGCGTAGCGCTGGGTATCCCCCACGAGTGGCGTCCTCGGATGGTTTGTGACCACGATGAGCGACGTGTTTCACGCCAAAGGCAGGTTCCTCGCTGTAGTAACTGGTCAGGTCCCGGTGGTCGGCAGGGTCGTTCCAAGATCATGAAGCGGGTGGCCCAGCGGGTTGTTTCGGTGATGTCGCGTCGTCCGTGTAGGTGGATGGCGCCGATTGCGAGGTTACCTGTTTACTGAACTACGGGTACTGTTTGTGCTGTTCAGTGACCTGTGGGTAGGTGGGTCGTTGGTTCGGTCATGCAAGAGGGGGCTGTTGCGTTGACCGATGGCGTGCTCGGGCAAGCTGAGCTGATGCGCCGCCATCGTTGAGTACTTCCACCTCAGTCTGGTTTCGCGGGGTTTCGCTTCCCCCGTGAGGTCATCATGCTGGCG
>JBOHFG010000062.1:0-14717 GCA_050699575.1 Pseudonocardiaceae bacterium | reverse complement strand
AGACAGTGTACCGCTGACACCCAACGGGAAACTGGATCGCACCGCATTACCCACCCCAGAATTCCGCAGTGCTGAGAGTGGCCGAGCACCCAGAACACCACAAGAACAAATCCTGTGCGAATTGTTTGTCCAAGTACTGGGAGTGGCCCGGATAAATATTGATGATGACTTCTTCGTCTCGGGTGGAAATTCCTTGCTGGCAATGCGGTTGGTTACCCGGGTGCGGGCGACGTTGGGTGTGGAGTTGGGATTGCGGGTGTTGTTTGAGGCTGCGACACCGGCAGGACTGGCCGCGTGTATAGACGAGGCGGGGCCGGCGCGATTGGCGCTGATACGCCAGGAGTGTCCGGATGTTGTGCCGTTGTCGTTCGCGCAGCAGCGGTTGTGGTTTTTGCATCAGATGGAAGGCCCGAGTGCCACCTACAACATTCCCCTTGCCCTGCGCCTGTCCGGGGTGTTGAACTCGGAGGCACTACGGGCCGCACTGGGTGACGTGATCGCGCGGCATGAGAGCCTACGCACGATCTTCCTCCAGGTCGGAGGCGTACCCCAACAGCAGACCCTGGATGCCACCTCGGCCTGCCCACCGCTGAGGATCACCCCCACCAGCGAGGCTGACTTACCTCAGGTGTTGGGGACTGTCGCCCGCTACGCCTTCGAGCTGGCTAGTGAGCCGCCGATACGGGTCGAGTTGTTCAGCTTGGCGCCGCAGGAGCACGTGCTCTTGGTCCTGATGCATCATATTGCGGCTGATGGCTGGTCACTGGGTCCCTTGTCACGGGATCTGGCCACCGCCTACGCGGCCCGTTGCCAAAGCCAGGAACCGGGGTGGACGCCACTGGCGGTGCACTACACTGATTATACTCTCTGGCAGCACCGGTTGCTGGGGGATCCTCACACCGACCCGGGCAGCCTATTCGCCGTCCAACTGGCGTATTGGACGGATGCGCTGGCCGGGTTACCTGAACAGCTGTCCCTGCCCACTGACCGACCTCGCCCCCTGGTGGCCTCCTATCGCGGCGAATACCTGGCCGTGGAGTTGGACGCGCGGGTGCACCAGGGGCTGGTGGGCCTGGCCCAACGCAGGGGGGCCAGCCTGTTCATGGTCCTGCACGCCGGACTTGCCGCGCTGCTCAGCAAACTCGGCGCCGGCTCCGACATCCCGATTGGGTCCCCAATCGCCGGGCGGACCGATCAAGCCCTGGATGATCTGGTCGGGTTTTTCGTCAACACCCTTGTGCTGCGCACCGACACCTCCGGTCACCCCACCTTCACCCAACTGATTTCCCGGGTACGGGAGACCGCGCTCTCGGCATATGCGCATCAAGATATCCCCTTCGAATACCTTGTCGAAGTCCTCAACCCCACCCGCTCGCTGGCCCACCACCCCCTCTTCCAGGTGATGCTCGCGCTACAAAACGCCCCCCGAGGCGAGTTCACCCTGCCCGGACTGGATACCCGTGTCCAGCCTGTCCTGACCGGAACCGCCAAATTCGACCTCTTCCTCAACCTCTGGGAACACCACGGACCTGATGGCAGCCCCCAGGGTCTAGGTGGGCTCATCGAATACGCCACCGACCTGTTCGACCTCACCACCATCGAAACACTCTTCACCCGCTGGATACGTCTACTCGAAACAATAGTAACTGATCCGGATCAGCCGATCAACCGCATCGACATCCTCACTCCCAATGAACGCCGCCAACTACTCATTGACTACAACAACACTGCCCATCTGATCACTCAAGACAGTTTGCCAGTGTTATTCCAGGCACAAGCAACTCGAACACCAGATACAGTCGCGGTGATCTCCGGTAATACCAGGCTGACCTACACTCAGCTCAACACCGCAGCCAACCACCTCGCCCACACCCTAATCAACCAGGGAATAGGCCCCGAACAAATCATTGCATTAGCCCTGCCCCGCTCGGTTGAGTTGGTGGTCTCAATCCTGGCGATCCTCAAGACCGGCGCAGCCTACCTACCCCTGGACCCCGACTACCCCCCAGCCCGGATCGCCTTCATGCTCGGTGACGCCCAACCAGCACTGCTGCTCACCACCACCCAAACCGAAAACGCTCTACCAGACATCGCCCTCACCACTCGGCTGGTACTTGACGATCCCAACACCGTGACGCTCCTGAGCGAGAATACGGAGCGCGACCCGACCGACACCGACCGCACCACCAGTTTACGACCGGAGCATCCCGCGTATGTGATCTACACATCCGGCTCCACCGGTACCCCCAAAGCCGTGGTGATGCCCACCGGTGGGTTGGTGAACATGCTGTGGTGGCACCACCGCGCGCTTCCCAACGGGCCAGGGACCAGAATCGCGCAGTTCACCGCGATCAGCTTCGATGTCTCGGTTCAGGAGATCTTGTCCACGCTGGCCTTCGGTAAAACTCTGGTGGTTCCCACCGAGAAGGTGCGGCGCGATGCTGATGCGCTGGTGGGCTGGCTGGATCGGCATCAGGTGAAGGAGTTGTTCGCGCCGAATCTGGTGATCGAGGCGCTGGCCGAGGCTGCTCTCGAGCAGGGATGTGATCTTGCGTGGTTGCAGGGCATTGCCCAGGGTGGTGAGCCGCTGAGGCTGGGCCGCCAGGTCCGGGAGTTCTACCGCCGCGCGCCTCATCGACGGTTGCACAATCACTACGGTCCGGCCGAAACCCACATGGCCACCGCCTACACGCTGCCCGAGGACCTCACCGACTGGCCGTTGCCTGCGCCGATTGGCCGGCCGATCAGTAATGCCCGGGTGTATGTGTTGGATGCTGGGTTGCGGTTGGTGCCGGTGGGGGTAGTGGGTGAGTTGTATATCGCTGGAGCGGGGTTGGCGCGAGGCTATCTTGGTCGGCCGGGGTTGACGGCGGGGCGGTTTGTGGCTGATCCCTTTGGTAAGCCTGGTGGGCGGATGTATCGGAGTGGGGATCTGGTCCGCTGGAACACCGAGGGGAACCTGGAGTTCGCGGGCCGGGCCGATGAGCAGGTCAAGATCCGGGGGTTCCGAATCGAATCGGGTGAAATCGAAACCGTACTCACCGAACACCCCCAGGTCGCGCAGGCGGTAGTGATCGCCCGACAGGACCGGCCCGGGGATCAACGGCTCGTCGCCTACGTGGTCGCGGCTACCGACACCACCCTGGGGCCAGATCTGCTTCATGAGCATCTGCGAGCACGGTTACCGGAATACATGCTTCCGGCATCATTTGTGATGGTGGACAGTGTACCGCTAACACCGAATGGGAAACTCGACCGCACCGCGTTGCCCGCCCCCGAGTTCGGCTCTGCCAAGACCGGGCGGGCACCCCGGACACCGCAGGAACAACTCCTCACCGAGCTATTTGCCGAAGTGCTCGGCCTGGCCATCGTGGGTGCAGACGACAACTTCTTCGACCTGGGCGGGCACTCCCTACTCGCCACCCGCCTGATTACCCGAATCCGGACCACCCTCGGAATCGAGCTAGCAGTCCGCACCCTGTTCGAGGCCCCCACACCAGCCGGTGTGGCGGCGCGGCTCGATATGGATAATCCTAGGGACGCATTCGATGTGATATTCCCGTTACGGTCGCAGGGTCGCTACTCGCCGCTGTTCTTTATACACCCAGCCGCAGGGATAAGCTGGTGCTACAGCGGGCTGATGAAGTATCTCGGCCCGGACTATCCGATCTATGGAGTGCAGGCGCGTGGCCTCGCGCGGCCGGAGCCGCGCCCCTGCTCTCTTGAGCAGATGGCCGCCGACTATGCCGACCAGATTCGCATGGTACAATCGGAAGGGCCGTATTTTCTTCTCGGTTGGTCTTTCGGTGGCATGGTGGTCCATGCTGTCGCTACCGAGCTTCAACGGCGCGGCGAGCAGGTCGCCTTCCTCGCAGTCCTCGACTCTTACCCGGGTTTTCGGCTCCCGCCTGAGGATCTGCCTACCTCTGAAGGAGAGGTGCTTATCGACCTGCTTGATGCGTTCGCGTGTGATGTGACGGATCTGAAGGATGAACCCTTGACCTTTGATAAGGCCATGGAAATTCTCCGAATTCAAGGACATGCGCTGGCAAGCATTGAGCGATATCATCTCACGGCCATCTTTGAGATCGGAGTTAATAACGTCCATCTTGCGGTCGGATTTATTCCTGACGTATTTCATGGAGACCTCCTGCTGATCACCTCGACGAACAACCGACCTGAAGAAATGCCCACACCCGACACGCGGATACCGTGTGTTGACCCTGATGCACGGATACCGTTTGTCAGCCCTGATGTGTGGATGCCGTATGTCGATGGCAATATCGAAACCTATTACATCGACTGTAGTCACGCCCATATGACACAGCCAGGACCGCTGACCCAGGTCGGGCCGATCCTGGCAGCCAAACTCCAGGAAGTCACCGGTAACGAATCATTATCTCACCCGCAGAGCTGACAGCAATGACGAATCCCTTTGAAAACACCGACGGCACTTACCTCGGGCTGATGAACGGCGAGAGCTAGCACTCACAAATCGGCCGAGAACTTTCACTATCCTGCCAGTGTGCGAAAACGCACAATGAAGCGGTTCTAATCCGTCGATGGCACCTAATGTTTTCTGTTTGAGTTCAGGGGAACATCACCCCATTTCCGACCTGCCGCCACCGATTCACCACCTGGAACCAGGTCACCGGGCCGGCACGGCAGCCACCTGACCATAGCGCCACAGCCATCTCATTTGACCCAAGGCTGCCCCGGGAACCCTTATCGCCAATAAATTGACCCCTCACGTGTCTCGTCAACGGGACGGAGCGGCCATGTTGAACACGATTGAATGAAACATTAACTGGGGTGGCCTCAAGAGCACACCAATCGGTATATTGGCCGTGAAGACATTGTCCCCAGCAGAAAGATCTAAATAGTAACGAGACCAATGGTGCAATCGGCGCAATTTGGTTGATATCTCTTCCGTCCGAGGGGTGGTTGTATGGAAACTTGGCTGTTGTGTCAAGACGACCTGGCGCGTATTCTCGAGGTAATTGGTCGGGATGCGCTGATGCGTGGAATGATCGAAAAACTGACTGAGGGGCTGACTGAGCTCGGTTGGGGAGAACGAGATAACTCACCCGCACGAACAGGGTTTACGAGGACTGGTGACGTCCCAGGGGTCATCGAGCTCAT
This sequence comes from Pseudonocardiaceae bacterium, assembly GCA_050699575.1. GTDB lineage: Bacteria > Actinomycetota > Actinomycetes > Mycobacteriales > Pseudonocardiaceae. The sequence continues at coordinate 9,575 of JBOHFG010000062.1, read as the reverse complement.
GCCGCATCGGGATCCAGGCTCTAGTGTCACTATCAAGATGGTCGCCTACAGCCCAGCTAACGCGCGGACATTCCGACTGCCTACAATCCTCAGCACGATCGTCCGGATCGATGACAACAGCGGCAGGCTCACGGCGATCGCCGACGCCACGTTGATCACCGCCCTCCGAACGGGTGCTGCCTCGGCAGTCGCCAGCCGCCTGCTGGCGACGCCGGAGTCCTCGACCGTAGGACTCATTGGCGCTGGCGCCCAGGCGGTGACTCAGTTGCACGGGTTGAGTCAGGTCTTCGATATCGAATCGGCGCTGGTCTATGACATCGATGGAGCGGCCGCGACAAGTTTCGCGGAACGGGTCGCGTTCGTGGGCGTTCCGGTGAAAATCGCCTCCCCCGAGCGCATTCTCGCCGAGGGCGACATTATCTGTACCGCCACGTCCGTCCCAGTCGGCGGCGGGCCCGTGCTGCTCGACGGTGACCACCGGGAGCACCTACACATCAACTCCATCGGATCGGACGAGATTGGCAAGACCGAACTGCCCAAGAGCCTGCTGCAGCGCGCTTTCGTGTGCGTCGACCACCGGGCACAAGCCGAGCGCGAGGGTGAATCACAGCAATTGCGGCCTGAGGAGATCGGTCAGTCGCTGGCGTATCTATTAGCTCATCCAGACGAGGCTGTTGTCCAGCGATCGAGTCTTACCGTGTTCGACTCAACAGGTTTCGCGCTAGAGGACCACCTTGCTTTGGACATTTTTCTTGCTGCGGCGGAAGAACGCGGTCTTGGCACAAAGCTACCCATCGAACATCGCCCAGAGAACGTACTTGACCCGTACTCACTGCGCATCGCGCGTGCGTACTAGTAACACCCGGTACATGCGGATTAGCTCATCGACGTCATACGGCCTAGGCGTATACGGTTTAGTCTTGATCATCGCGTGTCCAGCAGATTGGAGGCAACCTGATGTAGATGATTTATGGTCGTAAGCTCGCCGCCACTTCGATGTGAGTCGAGAGCGGAACAAAGCGGGGAAGGCTATACCGCGAATGCTGCGGTATTCGGGGCACAGGTGAAGTCGGGTGTACCAGCGGTGGAAGTCGGTGACAAATTGATCGTTAGGCGGCGTCGGCAGACGCCGCGGTGGTAGACGACTACACGCCAGTAAAACGGGTGACTATGTTGGCCGCACTGGTATACTCGGCACAGGCTAAGGCCCGCGATGACGCAGCGGAGATGTTCTGCCGACGGGTGGCCACCCTGACGTCCTTAGAACTGTGGATCGATAACTACGCCGGGCGTGCACCGAAGGTGCGCCTAAGTGAGAGGAACCGTCAGTTGGACACCTGAGCACACCTCCCCGTCGAGGCGAAAATACAACAAAAGGCTCACGGCGACAACTCAGTGCCCATCAAGCGACCCCTCTGAAGACCTACCAGGAACCAAACCCTGTTACATCCCACGGTTTGGTAGTGGTTTTCCTCATCTCAGGTCAACCGCAATAACGCCGACCCTCCTATCATCGGCTCAGAACGCTAAAGTTCACATCAGGATACGCCCATGTTGCCCCAGGGAAAAAACTCCTGATTTAGGACAGGAAAGACGGCCCTTGCAGAACGCTGGGGCACTTGCTAGCTAGAACCGGAAAATTTATGTGATTCCCATCGTGCATTGTTGCTGCCCGGTCTGGGCGGCAGTTGCGGCGCCTTGTCCGCAACAGTTAAGCTTGAGCCGCAGTCGCAAAGGATACGCTGGTGCCGTCGGCGATGGGCGGCTGATGCCTACCAGCATAATTATTGATCGTGTATCTAGCCGGAGTGGCGCATTACGACGGGAAACCCTTGACGAGCGATAAGGAAAACTGGCGCCTTTCGGATACAACCCTATCGGGTCGTGGTCCGAGAACCTCGGGGCACCCCATCTTGAACTGTTGCACAACGCCAAGATACCGCGATGTGCAACCTACCCTTCCACAACCTGGCGCAGAATTTTGGCGGACGCCTCATCCGCATCGGACGACGCCAACTCCTCAACATTGACCCAGCCTGGCCCTGGGCTCGCGAGATCACTACCGCCCACGCTCGCCTGACCGCCTTCGCTGCGCCCTGACTCCCACCACCCGATCGACGAGAAAGGACCCGGAGCACCGGCCGGCAACGCAGGGCCGGAAATCACCCCTGCCCACCAACCGAAACAACACCCGGCAAGATCAACCAACGAGATCAAAGATCACTTACGGCTGGCATGAAACATCGAGGCTAGGCGGCGTCCCACGCTCAATCGTCGTGGTCACGGTAAAGGAATTTTACACCTGGCAAGACTGACCGCCTCCCATTGTCTGTTCGCCGACGGCTCGCTGCACGGGCGGACGGTCCTGGTAGCCGACGGGGCAGGCGCCGTGGGGCATTTCGAGCTGGCCCGCTGGGCCGGCTCACGGGTGGTGAGCACGGTCGGCGGCCCGGAACCGGCCGTGTTGGCGACCCAGGCGGGCGCCCAGTACGTGGTCAACGACAAGGATCCAGCGGTAATCGAGCGGATCAGGTCCTTCACTGCTCAGATCGATCGCATGGTCGAGGTCAACCTCGGCGCGAACCCTCCGATAGATCTGGCGCTCGTTGGCCCGGGTACCACGGTCGTCGCCTACGCCTCGTCCGGCCAGGATCCGACCTTACCGGTGCGCGCGTGCATGGTGGCGAACCTCACCCTGCGCTCTACGGGGTGAGGTTCGCCGTGTTGCATACCTTCGGCCCGCACGACCACCGCCGCGCTCGACGACGGCGCCCTGAGCGAGCTCCCGGTGCACCACTTCGCCCTTGATGACATCGCGGCGCATGAAGCGGTGGAGGACGGGGTAACCGGCAACGTGCTCATCGACGGGGATTGACGTGGGTGCTCCAGGTATCGGTTGCATGATCATAACAACGAAGCAGAGGAACTCAGATGGCCAGGGAATTACAGGGCATGAAGGTCGCGATCTTGGCGGCTGATGGGGTCGAGCGGGTCGAGATGGAACAGCCGCGTGGCGCGCTCTACGGTGCGGGAGCGGCCAGCGACCTGCTGTCGATCCATCTCGGGGAGATCGAGGCCCGCCAGTTCGACATGGTCTCTGCAGCCACGCTCGCGGTTGACCGACTGATCTCCGACGCGTCTGTGGATGACTATGACGCGCTGCTGCTCCCGGGTGGCACCGTGAATCCCGATAAGTTGCGGATTAACCATGACGCGGTCGCCTTCGTGAAGGCCTTCGTTGCGAGCGGCAAGCCGATTGCCGCGATCTGTCATGGCCCGTGGACACTGCTGGAAGCAGGCGCGGTTCGGGGACGGCGGCTCACCTCGTGGCCGAGTCTGTGGACCGACCTGCGGCGCGCCGGGGCCGAGGTCCTCGACCAGGAAGTCGTCATTGACGGGCAGCTGACCACCAGCCGCTCACCCGCTGACCTCCCGGCGTTCTGCGCGGCGATCGTCGAGCAGTTCGCCCATGCCCGCCGCCCGATGCGCGGCTGAGGAGTTCATGACGTGCGCCACGGCTCGGCACGATCCTGGCTGCTACGGCAGTGAGCCAGCCGGGAGGATCCACCGCATGATCTGGCCGGAAACTTCGGCGATCAGGTCGTAGTCATGATCGTAATGCAGGACGGGGGCGCTGCCCGCCTCGGCGGCCGCAGCGATCAGCAGATCGGCCGGCGGGATCCCACGATGTCGGCCACGGCCGGCGAGAAGTGTTTGGACCTCGCGAGCCCGGGTGACCTGACGCGCGCCATCCGGACAGCAGTCGAGTACATCGAGCATCTCGGACTGGATCGCCACCGCGATCGCAGCGTTGACCGTGTCACTACTTGGCCACCCGGTAGACCTAACCGACAGGAGTAATGATGGTGAAGGTACTTATGGTGCTGACCTCCCATGACCAGCTCGGCGACACCGGCGAGAAGACCGGCTTCTGGCTGGAGGAGTTTGCGGCACCGTTTTACGTGCTGCGTGACGCCGGCGCCGAGCTGACCCTGGTGTCCCCGGCGGGCGGCCAACCACCGCTTGATCCCAAGAGTGATGCGCCTGACGCGCAAACCGACGCGACGAGACGGTTTCACCAGGATCCCGATGCCCAAGCGCGGCTCGCCACCACCGCGAAGCTGGTCGAGGTTTCGGCCGACGACTTCGATGCGGTGTTCTACCCAGGCGGACACGGGCCGCTGTGGGATCTGGCGGACAACCCGGAGTCCCTCGCGCTGATCGAGGCATTCGTGCGGGGCGGCAAGCCGGTCGCCGCGGTGTGCCACGCCCCCGCTGCGCTCATCAACGTGCGTCGTCCGGACGGGTCGTTCCTGGTCGACGGCAAGAACGTGACGGGTTTCGCCAATTCCGAGGAGGACGCTGTGGGTCTCACCGAGGTGGTGCCGTTCCTGCTGGAGGACCGGCTGCGCGAGCGCGGCGGCAACTACCGTAAGGGCGATGACTTCGCGCCCTACGTCCTGGTTGACGGCACCCTGGTCACCGGGCAGAACCCGGCGTCCTCCGCGCTCGCCGCCAGGAAACTCATCGGGCTGCTGAGTTTCGGGGGCGATGTCGATGCCGCGACCCGCAGCGGCTGACTCGCGAGCTGGCTGATGTCCGTTTGTGGTAGTTTTCGGGTAACATCGCCCTGTATGTGACCGACCCGAGGAGGTGAGACCCATTACTGCCGTATCAGGCTGGGTGTTCCCCTCCTTCGCGGCTGTGCGGTTCATCTGACATAGGTGGCCGTGGGGAGTGCCTGCAGGCATCCCGAAAGGCAACGAACCTATGCGCTTTACCTCGGAGACAACCTCGAACGGTGTCTCGGAACGTCTCTTCACTGTTGATGACATCCCCGGTGTGCTCTGGTCGCCCGCCGATGCCTCCGGTGGCCGCCCCCTGGTGCTGCTAGGCCACGGCGGCGGCCAGCACAAGAAGGCCCAGGGCTTGGTGGCCCGCGCCCACCGCTACGTGACGGTCCGCGGCTTCGCGGTGGCGGCCATCGACGCGCCCGGGCACGGCGACCGGCCGAGAACCGAGCAGGACGAGCGGTTCGCGGCAGGCATCAGGGAACGGATGGCGGCAGGCGAGCCCATCAGCGCAGAGATCGCCCGCCACAACACTGAATGCGCCGCGCGGGCCGTTCCCGAGTGGCAGGCCACCCTGGACGCCCTCCAGGAACTTGACTGCATCGGCGCGGGCGGGCCGGTGGGGTTCTGGGGCGTGTCGCTGGGCAGTGCGATCGGTGTGCCCTTCGCCGCGGCCGAACCGAGGATTACCGCCGCCGTCTTCGGCCTCGCGGCCCACGAAACCCTGGTCGAGGCGGCGGCCCGGGTCACCGTCCCGGTCGAGTTCTTGCTGCAGTGGGACGACGAGCTGGTGCCGCGCGACTCGGGCCTTGCGCTGTTCGACGCCTTCGCTTCCCGCGAGAAGACGCTGCACGCCAACCTTGGTCGCCACGCGGGCGTACCCGTGTTCGAGCGGGAGAGCTCAGAGCGCTTCTTCACCCGTCACCTCGTCGAAGGCGGCGCTTCCGTGACGGCCGCGTAGCCGCAGGCTTCGGGCGGCCCTTCTCGATCACCTCGCCTGCCGGGTCAAAGGTTTCCGGGGCTGCCGGGGCCGAACTGTCAGGGGGGTGGGCTAGCGTGCGTCCCGTCGTGAACGAGAGGGGCGCCCATGTCTGTCGGTCTGTCCATGGAACATCCTCCCGCCGAGGTGCTGGCCCGGTACGGGTCACTGCTCGAGCGGCTTGCCGGCTTCGCCGGTGTCGATCCGCGGTGGTCGGCGCTGGTGGACCAGGCCGGTGAGGTGTGGAGCCGGCCGGGGTTCGACACGGTGCTGTCGCAGTCGCGGCTGAGTTTCACCCCGTTCGACTATCAGCTCGCGACGATGCAGACGGTACTGCGCCGGATGCGGGGGCGGGCGATCCTTGCCGATGAGGTCGGCCTGGGCAAGACGATCGAGGCCGGGTTGGTGCTCTCCGAGCTGCGGATGCGTGGGCTGGCGGACCGGGCGCTGGTCGTCACTCCGGCTGGGCTGGTCAGCCAGTGGGGTGAGGAGCTGGAGCGTAAGTTCGCCCTGCCCACCACGGTGGCGGCCCGTGGTGGCTGGGAAGCTGGGGAGGACCGTCCGGTGGTGCTGGCCTCGCTGGCCGCGGCCCGCCGCGACCCGCTGAAATCGGCCGTCCTCGACCAGCAGTGGGACGTGGTGATCGTTGACGAGGCCCACCGGTTGCGCACCCCGACCAGCGCGTCGGGCCGGTTGGCCCGTGCGTTGCGTACCCGTTATCTGCTGCTGCTCACCGCCACCCCGGTAGAGAACCGGTTGCAGGATCTTTACGAGCTGGTCAACCTCGTTGCGCCGGGTCTGCTCGGCACGGCCGAGGAATTCCGCTGCACCCACGGCAGCCCGGACACCGGCGTCGATGCGTTGCGCAACGTCGCCGCGTTGCGTTCCCGAACCAGGCAGATCATGGTGCGGCACCGGCGCAGTGAGGTCGCGGTGCTGCTGCCGCAGCGGCTCGCCGAGACCGTGCTGGTCACACCGTGCGAGGCGGAGCGCTCGCTGTATGCCGAGATCACGTCCCGGATCCGCGGCGAGGCCAGTGCTGCGGCACCCGCGCAGCGGCTGACGTTGCGCAGCCTCACTCGGCTGGCCGGCTCCAGCCCGGCCGCGGTGGCGCCCACCTTGGCCAAGGTCGGCTGGCACGACCTCGCTGACCGAGCCAGGGCAATTGAGCGTCCCCGCAAGACCGACGAACTGCTGGCCCGACTGCGTACCCACGTCGAGCGCGGGGAGAAGGTGCTCGTGTTCACCGCTTTCCGGCACACCCTCGACGCGCTCGTCACGGAGGTCGCCGCGGCCGGCATCCCGGCGGCCTGCTACCACGGCAGCCTGTCGCGGCGGGACAAGGACGCCGCGGTCAGCTCGTTTCGCGACGACGTGCCGGTGCTGTTGTCCACCGAGTCGGCCGGCGAGGGCCGCAACCTGCAGTTCTGCCACGTCATGATCAATATGGATCTGCCGTGGAACCCGATGCAGATCGAGCAGCGGCTCGGCCGGCTGCACCGGGTGGGCCAGGACCACGACGTGCTGCTGGTCAACCTGGTCTCCCGCGGGACCATCGAGGAGCGCATCCTGCACGTCCTGGAGTCGAAGATCAACCTGTTTGAGCTCGTCGTCGGGGAGCTGGACATGATCCTGGGCCGGGTCACCGACGACTTCGACTTCGAGACCTCGGTATTCACCGCGTACGTCACCGCCGCCGACGACGCGGCGTTCGCCGCCTCGCTGGACGATCTCGGCGCCGACTTGGCCCGGGCCCGCAGCGACTATCTACGCACCCGCGGTGCCGTCGACCAGCTGGTCGGGGAGGACTGAGCATGGACCCGGGCCTTCAGTTCTGGCTGCGCTACGTCGACAACCACGGCGGGCTCGTCGAGCCGGCTGCCGATGGCACCCTGGTCATGCTGCCGCCTGCGGTGGCAGGCAAGTTCGACCTCCCCGACGAGCTGGTCGTCACCGCCGACCCCGACGTGGCCCGCGACGGCGGGATGGTGCTGCTCGCCACCGGCCACCCGGCACTGATCCAGGCAGCCGACGCGACCCTGACCGAGGGCGACGCCGGGGTCGCCACCCTCGCCGCGCCGACCACGCCGGCCCCGGACCGGGAACAGCTGCAGGACAAGGTCCGTGACCAGTTCCCGGTACAGCACGGGCGGATCGACGTGACCGGGCTCCCGGTGCGCATCGACCGGCCGATGCTGCGAGTGGGCGCGCTGGTCACGTACACGGTGTCCGCGGAGGAGTGTTACCAGGAGCGGCTGGAGTGCTGGGTCGACGCGGTCTCGGGGTTACCGCTCAGCGCCGGCGACGTCACCCGGTTGCAGCGCGCGCCGCGGCCGCACGGTCCGGTAGCGGCGCCGGCACTGGACCTGGCGGCCGTCACTGGGGCGCTGGAGCACGCCCACCGCATCCTCGAGGCCGCCGCCGATCGGCGGCGCACCACCCTGGCGGACCAGGCCTCGGATGCTCACCAGCGGGAACGCGCCCACGCTCGCGCCTACTACGACGACGCGCTGCGGTCGCTGGAGCGCCGCCGGGCCGGTGCCGACCACGACCGTGCCCAGCTGCTGGCGGCCCGCGCGGCGAGCACCCGGGAGGAGGGTGCCCGGCGCCTGCTGGAGATCGACGAGAAGTACCAGGCCCGGCACGAGATCCGGCCGTTTCGGCTGCATGCCGTACTGGTCCCGGGATGGCGGGTGCCGGTCGACATCCGTCGCGGGCCGCGTTGCTACCCGTTCACCTTCGACTGGCTCGCCGCCTTGGGCGCCTTCGCCGGGCAACGCTGCCCGCATTGCGGCGCGGCTGCACCGCTGTCCGTGAGCAAGGCCCGACTCGGCTGTCTGACCTGCCTGCCCAGCACGACCCTGCACACGGTCCCGGCCTTCGCGTGAGGTCGCGGCGCACAGGTCAGTATGAGGGGGAAATGATGCATGCCGGTGAGAAGTTGCGTTTGGAGGTGCGTTCCAGTCGGATCACGCCTTTAGTTGGGGTGTTCGACATGTTTTCGGCCTCGCTGGTTGCCCAGTACTACGGCGCCATGTTCGTCTCCGGATTCGGTTTCGCCGCCTCTTATTACGGCCTGCCCGACATCGGCTTCATCGCCTGGCCCGACATGGTCAACTTCGTGCAGCGGCTGCGGATGGCCTTCCCGCATCAGCACCTGCTGGTCGACATCGACGACGGCTATGTGGACCCCGAGGTCGCCTGCCACGTGGTGGAGCACCTGGAGCGCCTCGGTGCCTCCGGGGTGATCTTGGAGGATCAGCAGCGGCCGCGTCGCTGCGGGCACGTCGACGGCAAGCAGATCCTGCCGCTGGCGGAGTACCTGGAAAAGCTGAACCTGGTGCTCCAGACCCGCGACGAGCTGCTGGTCGTGGCCCGCACCGACGCCATCGAAGAGTCCGAGATCCTGCGCAGGGCCGAGGCGTTGGCGGCTACCGACGCTGACATGCTGCTGGTCGACGGCCTGCGCAGCGTGGACTGGATCCGCAGGGTTCGTGCAGTCATCGGTGACAAGCCGTTGCTGTTCAACCAGATTGCGGGCGGCAAGTCGCCCCGGCTGTCGCTGACCGAGCTGGAGGACCTCGGTGTCAACGCGGTCATCTACAGCACGCCGTGCCTGTTCGCCGCCCAGACTGCGATCGACAACGCGCTGCTGGAGCTGCGGGCCAACGACGGTCGGCTGCCCGAAGTTACCGAGGGTGCCGTCGATGTTGCCGCCGCTGTCGCTCTGCTGGAGCGCAACGTTAGCCGCACCCACAAAATACCGGAGATCGTCGAGGCCTGACCCGAATCCGGCCAGCCCCCGCTGGACTATGTCGTGCGCAGGTGTGGTCATGGCCGGCGTGTTCGGTGGCCTGGCCGGGTGGCCAGGTCGCCGGTGGTGAGGGGCAGGTGCAGTGCTGTGCACTGCCATTTGCCGTTCGACTGTTTGTCGAAGCGGGCGGCCAGTGCCCGCATGCCGGTGCTCAGGGTCACCAGTGCGATCGCCTCCAGCGTGCCGGCCGTATGTTGCTGGATGAGCACTT
>JBOHFG010000061.1:0-16973 GCA_050699575.1 Pseudonocardiaceae bacterium | reverse complement strand
GCTGCGCTGCTTGGTTGGTGAGCCCTTCTTCGCCTTGCCGAACCGGACCCGGCACAGCCCGTACTTGCCGAACTCGGCGGCGTGAACGTTGCGACCGAAGTCGACGGCGTCGAGGGCACTGTTGCGTTGTGCGAAGTGGTGGGTTGGATCCGTTCTCGTGGTCTGATCAGATGGCCAGGGTCAGCTCGGTGAAGGCAGCCATTACCTGCGGCGTTGTGGGCTCCTTGACTCCGAGTTCGTCGTGTCCGCGGTGGATGTTCTGGACGAATGCATGCCCGGCACTGATCACTCGTGCTGACTGGAGCCGTGTGAGGTCGCGCATCGGCCGTAGCCGAGCCTTCAATCGGCCATGATCGGTTTTGATCGGGTTATTCGCGTATTTCTTCATGATGTGGCAGGTGGTGGGCAGCAACTCATCCAGTACCCGTGGGTAGGCGGGCGCGCGGTCGGTGGTCACCTCAGTGGGAGCTGTGCCGTGCCGCAGAGCGCTGGTGACAAACCGGCGGGCGGCCGCTAGATCCCGCTTCTCCGACACGAGAACATCGATGACTGCCCGAACTGGTCGATCGCCCGGTACACGTAGCGCCACCGGCCGGCGACCTTGACGTAGGTGTCATCGACGAACCAGCGATCGCCCGGGGCATGCCGGCAGGGCCATGCCACATCGATCAACAAGGGGAGTGAACCGCTGTGCCCAGTGAGAGACCGTGACGTGGTCGACCTCGATGCCGCGCTCGGCCAGCAGTTCCTCCACGTCGCGGTAGGACAACCCGTAGCGTAGGTACCAGCGCACCGCCAGCACGATGACCTCACGAGGAAAGCGAAACCCAGCAAAGCTGGACCCCGGCGGAGGCACTCGACGGTGACGACGACGCATCAGCACAGCCTGCCCCAACCGGTCATCCACCAACGCAACAGTGCCCTCTTATTCGAAGGATGCGTATGCCCAGGACAGCCCGGACAACGTGGCATGATCCGCACGAAATCGTTTGTCAGGTACGGGGTGGAACGCTCACCCGATGAAACCTGCTCAGGTTGTTCGGTGTGTCGGCGGCGTCGCTCGGGCTCGCCTCGGTCACGGGGGCGTGCAGCGCGCCGCTGCGCTACGACTACGTCATCGTGGGAGCGGGCTCGGCGGGGTGCACGCTGGCTGCGCGGTTGCTGGCAGACTCGCCGGCGAGCGTGCTGCTGATCGAGGCGGGCGGGTCGAACGACCGGCCGGACGTGCGGGACTTCACGAAGGCGAGAACTCTGACGGCGCCCGGCTCGACGATCGACTGGCCGTTTGAGTCTGAGCCGCAGCCGGCGCTGCTGGGCAGGCCGCAGTCGTTCGCGTGCGGCAAGATTAAGGGCGGCAGCAGCTCGGTGAACGGGATGGTGTGGGTCCGCGGCAATCCGGCCGACTACGACGGCTGGGCCGCACAAGGCGCCACGGGCTGGGACTACGCGAGCGTGCGCCCGTCGCTGGATGCGCTGACCGGGCCGATCCACCCCTCGAGCGAGCTGCCGCGGCGCAACGCCCTGTCGCACGCCACCGTGGACGCGGCCATTGACATCGGCTACCCGTTCAACCCCGACTACAACGGCACAAGCCAGTTCGGTGTGGCCTACACGCAGCTCACCGTGGTGAACGGCATTCGCCAGGACGCGTTCACCACCTTCCTCACCCCCTACCTTACGGACCCCCGCCTGACGATCATGACGGACGCGCGGGTCACGCGTCTGATGTTCGACCGCGACAACGCGATCGACCGCGTCGTCATCAACGCGGGTGGCTGCGAGCTCACGGCCACCGCCGACCGCGAGGTCATCCTCTGCGCGGGCACGATCAACACCGCCCACCTGCTTCAGCTGTCCGGCATCGGCGCCGCGAGCGACCTGGAACCACACGGCATCACCCTCGTCACCGACCTGCCCGGCGTCGGAGCCAACTTGCACGACCACCTGATCTCCGTGGTCACGAAGCGGCTCCGCACACCCGAGCCGGCGTCACACATCACCACCATGGACGTCAACGTTTTCACCGGCGAAGCCCGGGTACCCGGGGCGCCCCGGTTCGAGTTCCAGACCTACTACCAACGCAGCCCATTTCCACCCTACCCACCCGAGGCGCTGCCGATCGGGGTGATGAATCTGCACCCGACCAGCCGCGGCTTCATCAAGCTGCGGTCGGCCGATCCACGCACACCGCCGATCATCCAGCCGAACTTCCTGCAGACCACCGAGGACCTCGAAACCTCCCTCGAGGGCTACCAGCTGGCCCGAGACCTGATCAACGCGAAGGGACTGCGCACCTGGTTGACCGACGAGAGCGCCGTCCCCGCCCCGGACGTCAGGACCAGGGAACAGCTGTTCACCGCGATGCGCACCTACTCCCAGTCCGACTTTCACGCCGTCGGCACCTGCCGCATGGGCACCGACCCCCACGCTGTCGTCGACCCCCAGCTGCGCGTACACGGAGTCACCGGCCTGCGCCTGGCTAGCGCCGCGATCATGCCCACCATCACCTCAGGCAACACCAACGCCCCGTCGATGATGATCGGCGACCGTTGCGGACGGATCATTCTGGACCACGGCTGACACCGGCAGCGCAGGCCACAAGCTCGATCATTTCAAGAGCTTGAGATAGGGGCGTGAGAGCTACCGGGTCGGCCAGGTGCAGACTCCGTCCCGGTAGCCGCCGGTGGGTGAGCACTCGTTCAATCTGGATGCCTTGATGGAGTCCTATTGTCAGATCGTGCCCCTGCCGGTAGTCGGGAGAGTTGACCGCTGATGGGATGTCGTGCCCGCCGCGTTGTGGTGTGAGCACTTGTTCATTAGTCTCCGATCTCCCCTGGCGGGCGGCCCGTTCCGGGCTGAAAATGGGGCTTGGCTGTCCGCTGACGTCGTTGTTCCTTGATCGGGTTGAGGTCGTTCATTAGTCGGGCGTGGGGAGCTGCCCTGTGGGCTGTTCAGTGTTGCTTCGAGCACGCGGATCAGATTCGTCTGACCCCTCGCGGCTCCCGCGGGCAGCCGCTGATTGTTGGTGTGTCACAACATGGGGGAGGACGCGGTGCTGATGGAGGCGACCTCGGATTAGTGGAAGCCGGTGTTCTCTCTGCTCGAGGCCCAGGGGCTGGATCCCTGGCTGGTCAATGCCCGGGATGTCAAGCACCTACCCGGGCCGGCCCAAGACCGACAAGCTCGACGCGGTGTGGCTGTGCAAGGTCACTGAGTGGTAGATGATCCGGCCGAGTTTCGTGCCGCCGCCGGAGATCCGCCGGTTGCGGGATGTGACCCGGTACCGGATCGATCTGGTGGGGGTACGGACCGCGGAGAAGCAGCGGGTGGAGAAGTTGCTGGAGGACACCTAGATCAAGATCTCGGTGGTGGCGTCTGACATTGTTGGGGTCTCCGGGCGGGAGATGATGGCCGCGCTGATCGGGGGGCAGACCAATCCCACGGCGTTGGCGCGGCTGGCGCGGGGGCGGATGCGCGCCACACTCGGCGCGTTGGAGGAGGCGTTCACCGGGCGCTTCACCGACCACCACCGGTTACTGCTGACCACGATGCTGGCCCGGGTGGATGCGCTGGACGCTGACATCGCCGAGTTCGACACCGTAATCGGGGAGATGATCGCCCCTGTCGCCGCGGCGGTGGAGCGCCTTGATGAGATCCCCGGGGCCGGGACCACCGCGGCACGCGTGATCATCGCCGAGGTCGGGAGCGCAGCGGCACCTGCGGGCCGCGTTCGACCGGCTGCGCATCGAAGTCCACGAGCGCACCACCGTCGCGGAGGTGCGCGCCGGCACGCTCATCTGCGATGATGGGAGGGCGATCGGCACTGACGCCATCCTGTGGACGGCTGGCTTCCGGGTTCCACCGCTGGCGCGGCTCGCCGGATTCGCCGTCGACCGGCGTGGCCGGATGATCGTCGACGACACGCTGCGATCAGTTTCCCACCCGCAGGTGTACGGGATCGGCGACGCGGCAGCCGCACACACCCCTGTCGGCACCGGGTCGCGAATGTCCTGTCAGATCGCATTACCGATGGGACGACACGTCGCGGGCATCATTGCCCGCCGGCTGACCGGACATCAGCCCACACCGTCGCGGCTGCGCTACGTGTGGACCACCATCAGCCTCGGCCGCCGTGACGGCATCACCCAGTTCACCCATGCCGACGACACCCCACGGAACACCGTGCTGACCGCCCGCGCCGCCGCCTGCTTCAAGGAGATGGTCGCCCGCAGCACGGTCGCCGTCCTATGACGGCTCGCTGGTATCATCTGGCAGTGCCGTTTCCTGATGTCACTCCGCACTTTACTCCGGCCGCTCTGGAGGAGCGAGTACTGGCGCGGTGGAAAGAGCTCGGCCTCACCGCGCGAGTCGATGAGCTGCGGGCGAACGCGCCGGTGTGGAGTTTTTATGAGGGTCCGCCCACGGCCAACGGTCGACCAGGCGTGCACCATGTGTGGGCCCGTGGTTTCAAGGACCTTTACCTGCGTTTCCGTAGTATGCAGGGCAACAAGGTCCCGCGTAAGGGTGGCTGGGATTGTCATGGGCTACCGGTGGAGATTGAGGTCGAGAAGGAGCTCGGCCTCAGCTCGAAACAGGAGATCGAGCGGTTCGGTATCGGGGAGTTCAACGAACGCTGCCGCCAGTCTGTGCAGCGCTATGTCGGCGACTGGAAATCCCTGACGCAACGCGCCGGTATCTGGATAGACACCGATGACGTGTACTGGACCATGTCGAATGAGTACATCGAGTCTGTGTGGTGGCTCCTTGCACAGCTCGCGCACCGCGGCCTGATGTATGAGGGCCACCGTGTCGTGCCCTACTGCGGGCGTTGCGGGACAGCACTGTCCTCCCACGAGCTCGGCCAGCCTGATGTCTACCGGGACATCGTGGACCAGGCAGTGTTCGTGCGCTTCCCGATCCTCGAGGGCCCAATAGAGGGCGCAGATCTGCTCATCTGGACGACGACCCCGTGGACTTTGCTGTCGAACGTCGCGGTGGCGGTGTCGCCGGGTCTGACGTATGCGCGCGTGCGCGCCTCGGCGTTCGGTGCCACCGGTCATGACGTGATCGTTGCTGAGACCAGGCTGCCGGACAACGCGGAGACCGCGGTGGTATCCAGGTTCACTGGGAAACAACTTGTCGGGGCGAGATACCAGCGCCCCTTCGACATTCTGGCAGCCCCAGCGGCGGACAGCGACCGAATCTGGCGGGTGTATGCCGCCGAATTTGTTGAGGCCGACGAGGGCACCGGATTGGTGCATATCGCTCCGGCTTTCGGCGAGGCGGACGCCGAGCTGGCGCGGGCCGAGCACCTCCCCTTGCTTAATCCCGTCGATGCGACGGCGTCATTCGACGAGCAGGTGCCCGCGTGGCAGGGACGGTTCGTCAAGGATGTCGACTCGGATATCATTGAGGTCTTACGGGAGCAGGGTCTGCTGGTCTCCGCCGGGGGCTACTCCCACAGTTACCCACACTGCTGGCGCTGCCAGACCCCGCTCATCTACTGGGCGAAGAAATCGTGGTTCCTGCGCACCTCAAAGCAGCGCGCGCAGCTGACCGCGGAGAACGAGAAAATCGAATGGTACCCGCCCTCGATCAAGACCGGGCGCTTCGGTAACTGGCTGGCCACCAACGTCGACTGGGCGCTGTCCCGGGACCGCTACTGGGGCACGCCCCTGCCGGTCTGGCGTTGTTCCGGGTGTGGCACCGACACCTGGATCGGCTCGGTGGAGCAGCTCCAGAGCTTGGCCGGTGACGAGCTGCGCGACCTGGATCTGCACCGCCCGGCGATCGACGCCGTCGAAATCTCGTGTCCGGCGTGCGGGGATTCCGCTCGACGGCTCCCGCCGGTGATCGACGCGTGGTTCGACTCGGGTGCCATGCCTGCCGCGCAGTTCCACTATCCTTTCGAGAACACCGAGCAGTTCACTCGATCGTTTCCCGCCGACTTCATCTGTGAAGGGATCGACCAGACCCGCGGCTGGTTCTACTCGCTGCTCGCCGTCAACGCGCTTGTGTTCGACGCAACGCCCTACCGCAATAGTGTGTGTCTCGCGCTCCTCGTGGATGAGCAGGGACGCAAGATGTCCAAGTCCCGAGGCAACGCGCTGGACCCCTACGAGATCTTCAACTCACTCGGCGCGGATGCGCTGCGCTGGTTCTTCTTCTCCCAAGGACAACCGTGGACACCCCGCCGAGTCTCGCCTGATGCGATCCGGAGCGCGTCCGCGGAGACGTTGGTGACGCTGTGGAACATTTATTCCTTCTTTGTGACCTACGCAAACCTGGACAGGTGGGAGCCCACAGAGAATTCCACTCACCATGTTCTGGACACCTGGATCCTCTCCGAACTTGACGACACGGTTTTTTCCGTGACCCGGTCGTTGTTCGCTTTTGATTCCTATGAGGGTGCCCGACGCCTGGCAAGGTTTATCGACGATCTCTCGAACTGGTATGTCCGCCGCTCCCGCGGACGGTTCTGGCGAGGGAGCGAGCCGGGTGCCCACGCCACGCTTCACGAGTGCCTCGTCACCGTCTCACAGCTCATCGCACCTTTTTGTCCCATGCTTGCCGATGAGCTCTACGTCGGTCTCACCGCCGAGACGTCGGTGCACCTCACCGAGTGGCCGGCGGATCGTGGTCGGCACAATCGGTCTCTCGCCGAACAGATGGCTGCGGTGCGGCGGTTGGCGGCGCTCGGCCGAGCTGCTCGGGTCGAAGCGGGTGTCAAGGTGCGCCAGCCCCTGCCCCGGGCTTTGCTCATCCATCCGGGAGGTGGCTTCGACGCCGAGCTGCTCGACGAGCTCAAGGCGGAGCTCAACGTCAAGGAGATCGAGCGGATCGACGTCGTCTCCGATGTGACGGACTGGCAATGTGTCCCCAACTTCAGAGCACTCGGCCCACGTCTTGGCGCCAAGGTGGCGCGCCTGCGTGAAGAATTGTCCGAGGCTGGGGGATCCCAACTTAAAGCGGACATGGACCGGGACGGTTTCATCAACGTCGGCGGCGAGCGGTTGGCACCACACGAGGTTGAGTTCCGGCCGGTACGCCGAGCAGGTATCGCGCTGGCCAGCGAGGGAGAGTGGGCGACGGCGCTGGACCTGGTCATCACGCCGGAACTCCTGGCTGAAGGAGTTGCCCGGGACCTCATTCGAAGCCTGAACGACTTCCGGAAGCTGGAAGGTTTCGGCATCTCCGACAAAATCAACGTCGTTCTCGACATGCCCGAGACACTCAGGACCGAGATTGGTCCGCACTGGGAGTGGATCGCCAGCGAGATCCTGGCCGTCCACCTGTCCTTCGGCCCCGGTGGAACGGAGTTCGAGCTGAACGGTCACCGAGTACGAGTCCAGCTGATTCCGGCGGAAGAGCAGCCTGGGTAGGATTCTGGAGATCGGGACCGGCGCCGGCTACAACGCTGCCTTGCTGGCCCACCGCCTTGGCGACGACAACGTCTTTTCTGTCGACATCGACCCAGAGCTCGTTGACACCGCCCGCCGCAGACTCGCCCGCATCGGCCGCATCCCCGCCTCGCTGCCGGTGACGGCGCCGAGGGTTGGTCACCGCACGCCCCCTATCATCGGATCCTCTGCACCTGCGCCGTGCGCCGCATCCCTGCGGCCTGGCACGATCAGCTCACCCCCGAGGCCAGCTGCTGGTCGATTTAAGCCCCACGGCGGCAACCTGGTGCTGCTGCAGAAAAAAAGCCGACCGCCCGGACACCAACGGCGCCCGCACCGTGCGCGAGGGCGGACCCACACCGCTCTGGGCGGAGATCGAGCACGCCTACCAGCAATGGCGTGACTGGGGCGAACCCGGCTGGGACCGGGTCGGTATCACGGTAAGACCGCACGCCTGGACGGTGTGGCTCGACGAACCAGACAACATCATCTCCCGGCTGCCGCAGCTGGACTGAGACGAGTGGCCCCACCCACTACGAACGTGGGTGGGGCCGTGGTCGGTCAGTCGAACTCGCCGGCGCGTACTCCGGTGGTGAACGCGACCCACTCGGCCGCGGTGAACCGCAATGCCGGGCCGGTCGGGTTCTTGCTGTCCCGCACGGCCCGGCCGCCCTCAAGGCCGGCGACCTCCACGCAGTTGCCGCCCTGACCGGTGCTGTAACTGCTCGTACGCCACGCTGGTTGCCGGGTCATCAGTACCTTCTCTCCATCTCGGTGAGTAGCAAGGCCGTGTCAGCACCGCTGAGTGCGAGGTCGGAAAGGTGCTCGAAGGTCGCCTCGTGCAGGTCCAGGTCTTCGGGCCGTTCGAGGTAGACCGAGCCGCCGCGCAGCTCGACATACACCAGGTTCATCAACCGCTCGGCGAACCGCAGCATGGCGAACGGTCCGGCCATGCCCGGGTGTGGGCCGACCGCGAAGGGCAAGATCTGCACGGTGATGTTCGGCTGGGTGATCGCGTCGCGCAACCGGGCCAGCTGCTCGCGCATCACCTCAGGCCCGCCCACGTGGCGGTGCAGGACAGTCTCGCTGAGCACGGCGCGCAGCACCATGGGGTTGTTGTCAGTGAGTCGCTGCTGGCGGGTGGCGCGCACCCGGGCGAACTCTTCGGCGCTCTCGGAGTGGACCGCGTCCGTCATGGCTTTGGCGTAGGTCTCGGTCTGCAGGAGGCCGGGCACGGCCTCCTGCTCATAGGTCCACACCGCGCCGGCCGCGCTCTCCAGACTGACGTACTCGGTGAACCACTTCGGCACGATCTCGCCGTAGTCCGCCCACCAGCCGCGCTCCTTTGCCTGCTGGGCGAGCTGGTGTAGGTACTCGGCGTGTGCTGGGCTGACGCCATA
The DNA here is from genome assembly GCA_050699575.1 of Pseudonocardiaceae bacterium. GTDB lineage: Bacteria > Actinomycetota > Actinomycetes > Mycobacteriales > Pseudonocardiaceae. The sequence goes on along the minus strand of JBOHFG010000061.1, from coordinate 8,173 downwards.
GAGCTGGAGCATCAGCTTGAGGTGCGGCAACGGGGCGTTGCGCTGGGCATTCTCGATCTTGCTGATGGTGGTCGCGGGGGTGCCGACATACTCCCCGACCTCGGCCTGGGTCTTGCCGATGGCCGCGCGCAAGCGCTTGAGCTCCTTGCCGAGCCGTCGGCCGGGGACCGTCGGACCGCTCTCCGCCATCGTGCCGTCCTCCCTCGTGACGCGCCAGCCGACATTGTCGGCCCCTGGTCCTTGTCGCATCACATCACCCCTAGCTCGACACTAGTCATATGACAAATGTCGCAACTGTCGGTTTGGCAGGAGTTATACGACACTTGTCGGAACTTGCGGAGGGGGGAACCAATGGCAGGCCGCCACCGGCGCAGTGCCGTGCACCACTCAGCGCCAAACCGCCCGGGTCTGGCTGACCGGCCTCGTGGATGGGCGGACCGGTGTCGAGCATTGGATGACCGATGAGGGCGTCGCGGCGCAGCGCGACTCAGGCCGTTTCTCGCGTTGTGTGGCGAGCAGGTGCTCGGGGCGAGCCTGACCGCGCCGGCAGTGCCGGATCTGCACCGGTGGAGGTGCGTGGTGACCGCGGTGGTCGGGGAGTGGCTCGGGTGAGCTGGTATCTGCGGTCGCTGGCCGATGCGGACACCCAGTGCGGCCACTACTCCGTGGTCACCCGCAGAGTGCACGCGCTGTGCGGTGTCAAGTTCGTGCCGCGTGAGCTGCTGATGGGTGGTGGCCCGGCGCTGCCCGGTAGCCCGCTGGACCCCGACCAGGTGTGCCCGGCCTGCCGCAGCGCCCAGGGCACCCGGTGAGTGGGCAGATCCGCACTGGAGCGCTTCGGCCCCATGCCACCTTGCACTGCGCTGCCGTACCGCGGCGGTCGCTGGGAGATACCGGGGCGTCAAGTGGAACCTATTGCAGGCTTCGGGGATTCCGCTGACCGTCTAATGGAACCTTATGTGCGGTCAGTGGTCATGCGAGGAGTTACGGGTGACGATGGTAGGCCCAGATCTGCCAGTGATCGCCGAAAGTGTGGTGTGGCTGTGCAGGGCTTCACTTCACCCGTTTCCAGGCAAGCACTTGTGGGTCGCTGGCGCTGGCCATGCCATAGTCGCGAATGTGGGTGGCGTGATACCTTCCGGAAGTCAGCAGTGTGCAGATTCGGGGCGAGAAATTCTCATCGATGAGAAACCTCACGCAGGCGGCCTCAGTGGGTAGTAGTGCTCGGCGAGTGCTTCAGCGGCGTAGTTCAGTGCCGCAGGAATGTCTTTGGGTTGAAGGTCGGGATGCTCACCGACGATGTCGTTGACACTCATCCCTCCGGCAACCATCCGCAGCACGGTGACGACGGGGAAGCGAAGGCTCCGGATGCAGGGCTGGCCGTCCATCGTGTCCAGCTCGATTGTGATGCGGTCGTGTACCTGCGCGCTCACGGGAGATCACCCCAATTCCTGTGTCAGTGTGCCCACTGTAGCTGTGAGCACTGTAGGTTGATCTCTGTCCGTCCGGATGCCGCATGTTCCGTTCCCGTCAGGTGTCGAGTTCACCCGGTCATCGGCGCCTCGGGTGCCCTCGCCGCTCTGAGGACGTCCCCGATCGCACGGCTGCCCGCCAACGCCGCCCTGTCACCCTGTTAGCGGCGGTGCGCGCCACCGGAGTCTTTGCTGCATCGCAGCTTTGCTGCAGAGCAGCGATGCAGCAGGTACACTGATGGTATGGCTGAGTTTCACCTGACCGTTCAGGGGCGAGGAACCCTCGCCCTGCCGACCGAGATCCGTCGCCGTCACCGGCTCGACGAGCCGGGAGCCCAGGTGCGGCTCGTCGAGCGGGACGACGGTGTCATCGAGCTGCATCCGCTCGTCGCGGTGCCTGCCGATCAGATCTGGTTCTGGAGTGAGCGTTGGCAGCGAATGGAGCGGGATGCGGAGGCGGACGTCGCCGCCGGACGGGTTGCCGTGACCGACGGACCTGACGAGTTCCTCGACGAACTCGACGCGACGGCGTGAAATTCGAGCGGACTGACAGCTTCAAATCAGACTGGCGGCGGCTGTCCGACGCCGAACGCGAACTTTTCCGATCTGCGATCAAGCAGTTTCATGTTGCTGCGGAGCGAATCATCGCAGACCCGCGACTAAGTTGGCCGGGGAGTCTGCGGATCAAGAAAGTGGTGAGTGCGCCCCGAATCTGGGAGATGGCCTGGTCGTTCTCTGGCCCCGATGGTCGCGCCACGTTCGAGTGGGTCGAGATAGACGGCACATCTGGTATCAGGTGGCGTCGGATCGGTGCCCATGAGATCTTTCGCGAACCGTGAGGACCGCTCGGACGTAGAAGCGAAGGCGGGTCGGAAAGCGCGATGGCTTGCCATCGCCGGATGTGCCCGGTCCACCACAACCCGGCTGTGCGCCGGAGTGAAGCACTCTGGAAGAGACCAGCCGACGATCTCGCGGGTGGTCTCTTCCGCTTGGCGTCGGCAGGAACGTTGTGTGTAAGTAGAAGAGCTCGTGCGTCTGTCCATCAGATTGGAGTAGTCCGACGGGACGCACGCTATGCTCGTCGGGATGCTGCCAAGCTACTACCATGCGGCGCACCACCGCTGACTGGCCGGCTCCGTCCCTAAGTGGCTGTGCGACGGCTGATTAGCACTCATCGAGCACCTCCTTCTGTTTATCACCAGTAGGTCCACGAGGAAGTTACGGGCTTGGGCTCAAACGGTCGTAACGACACCCCATTATCTTAGCAGATTTTGATTCTGCTAAAGACCCCATTTCCGGGGGATCTTCCGGGGGGAATGATCTTGAATTCAAACGGTGGGCGCGACACCCAGCTTGACCTGGGGCGAGGGCTCGTAAGCTGGCCCGCGCATCGGGCAGCCCCTGGCGGGCCAAGCCGGACGCGACGTGTGCGCGTACGCCACGGTCTTCGGACTCGCGTGTCACCTGTAGACCGAGCAGAAATAACTGCTGCGCGGGCATGTGATAGCCGGCACTGCGGCGCATGGCGATGGCCGAGCGCAGTGTAGCGAGCGCGTGGTGGCGCACCGTGCCACCACCGGCGTGGTGATCCCATTCTTCCAGCACTTCGACCATTCTGCGTAGGCGTCGCACGTCCCCAGCGCGAACCCGGGTTGGTATCCATGGCTGGTCAGCTGTCGCAATAATCGTTTCTGCCGGTTGGTCGGGGCTGGCGCCAAAGGTGATCGCGGCGGCCGAAGACATCAACTCGCTGTGATTTGTGTTTTTCGCCCCGAGAGGGCTGGGCCCGTCTCCCGCAGTAGTCGCTGCATTGGTGGGTGGAAAAGTTGGCCGGCGAGCCTTCCGCTCAGCGTCAGCTTGTTGCCGTAGGACCACCAGTGCGCCCCCAGCTCCAAGCGCATCGTCGATTGCGGTGACGAGCTCTGCGGAGAGCAGACCCCGTTTCGGTCGTTCGGCAAGTGAGACGTACTGCCTGGTGTAGCCAATCAGCGCAGCCAGCCGGGGTTGACTCAACCCAGCGGCCTTCCGCAGTCTCCTGATTTCTTCCGCGAGCTGCTGGGCGAGCGGCAAGGGCCGGTCGTCATCGGGTGGTGAGCTTGCTGGCACGGCGAGAGATGGGGAGTGACCAGTGAACACTTATGACGGCAAGGTGATCCGCAAGCGCAAGGTGATCCCCACTACCTGCTCGGTGCAGGGCGTGGCGAGGGGTTACACGAACCTAGCGGTGCTCCAGATCGGCAGTGAGATTGTGCTCGACCCACACGTCACGGGTGGGTGCGTGATCGTCCTTGACGAGACGGCGGCGAATGCTCTGTTCAAGGTTCTCCGGGAGTGGCTGAGCTGGGATGAGGATTGCACTTGTCGGGGGCGACTCGATCGCGGTTCGCACTGAACGCCAGGGCCATCGTCATTGCGCTGTAGGACCGCTACCCGGTGTGAGAGCGTGGTCGCGCAGCATTGTGAGCAACGGGGGTACCGCCTCGGTGGTGTCGAGTGATCCCAGTGCCAGCAGGACCTGCCGGCGGTGCAACGGGTTCTTGGTGTCGGCCAGTCCCCGGAGGATGGTGAGCGCCTCGCGGAGGTTGCCTGGTCGGATCTCGGCGAGCAGTCGGGCCGCCTGCGCCCGGGCGGTCACCGGTAGGGTTTCGTCGGCGGTGAGGGATCGCAGCGCGGCGGCCGCCGCGTCCCGGCCGGGGACGCCGAGTTTGGCGAGGTCCTGAGTGACGCGCCAGCGCAGCGCGGGCCGGGCCCGCTCGTCATCGCGCAGGATCCGCAGCTGACCGGGTCCGTCGGTGCGGCGCAGCGCGACTAGTGCGTTGACCCGGCGCAGGTCCGAGACCCGTTCGTCCGAGGCCACCTCGCGCAGGAGCGCCAGGACGTTCGGGCTCGGAATTGAGCCGATCTCGTCGAGCACAGTGGCTGCGAGGTGTCGCTCGCGCTGCGGCAGGGAGTCGTCGGCAGCCGCGCGCTCCGCGTCGTCGCGGACCCGGTGCCACCATGTCCCGCCTAGCTGCGCCAGTGCCACCAGCGCGCGGTTCCCGCTGAGGTTTTCCAGCGCCCGCGCTGCCTCCGGCACGAGCCGAGGTGACAGCGTGGCCAACGCCGCTGCCGCGTCAACCCGCTCGGCGGGACGGGACTCGACCGCGGTGAGCACGTCGCGGACAGCGGCCTCGGTGTCGGCGATCAGGGGACTTTCCACCCAGTACTCGGGCTCGGGCACGCGCACCGTGACCGGCGCCGCGCGCGCACGCCTTGGGTGGCGCCCACCGGGCCAGCGCCCACGCGTGCACCACCACAGAAAGAGCGCTGGAACGGGCAGTGCCCGCTGAGGAGCCCGGCTGTATCCAGTTCTTCACCACCGAGCAGCTGACCGCCGAAATGCTGTACATGGCCAGCGACCTGGGCAGACACCAGGACGTCCAGCGGCTCGCCCCCACCGTGCTCGCCTGCTCAACCAGCATGGAACGCCGCCGCGTCCTGTGCACCACCACCCTCGCCCGCTCCTACCTGCCCGCCCCGGGCAACCCACGCAGCGACCTCGACCGGGCGTGTGACCTGCTCGGCCAGGCGATCCCCTCCCTCAGCTCACTCAGCAGCACCCGAAGCCTCGAAGGGGTCAACTCGCTACGACGCGCGCTGGCCCCCCACACTGAGCGTGCCAGTATCCAGGAAGTCGAGGACCGCTTCCAGTCCACCCTCGCCGCGGTGGGCCCGCCCCGGTGAACGCCAGCACCGGGCGTTCCCCCGCTCACCGCGCGCAACCCGGTGACCATCACCTGATGGCGCAACCACCGAGTGTGCTCGCGGCGGTCCGCGGGGCCTGCGCGGTGCGCGGACCGCCGCCACCGGGATCCGGCTGCTGCACCACTACAGCAGCGCCGTCGTGCTGCTGCCCAGTGAGGGCGCGGTCGCCCGGGTCGCGACCACCCGCCACGACCCAGCCCAGATCAGACGTTCCCAGGACGTGACGCGCTGGCTGGCCGCCGAGCACGGCTTCCCTGTCACCCGGCCGCTAGCAGGCAGTGACCTGGTCGAGCTCGATGCCCAGACCACGGTCAGTTTCTGGGTGTACTACCCGCAACCCAGCTCACCGCCACCGCTGACCTCGGCCCACCTGGCACGCCTGCTCGCCCACCTGCACGCCATCCCCCACCCACCCCCCGGCCTCCCACTCCCACGCTGGCTGCCCCTGGACTCACTCCACCACGCCCTATCCGACGACACCGCCGCCCTGGCCCTCAAGGGCACCGACCGGGACTGGCTGGCGCGCCGCATCACTGAGGTGCGCGAGGAACTCGCGACGCTGGACTGGCCACGGGGGCAGGGCCTGATCCACGGCGACGCCTGGGTCGGCAACCTCCTCCACGCCACCACCCACGAACAGGAGGGTGTGCTGCTCGGTGACTGGGACCGGGTCGCCCACGGCCCCCGTGAGGTCGACCTCATCCCGACCTGGCACGCCACCCACCGCTACGGCAAAACCCCCCACTGGACCCGCGACTTCACCCACCACTACGGCCACGACCTCACCAGCTGGCCCGGCCTCCCCAGCCTGCTCGCCATGCGCGACCTCGCCCAGATCAGCGGGCCACTGCGCCGCGCCCCTCACTCACCATCCCACGCCCACGCATTACGCCAACGACTCAGCGGACTCCGGGCCGGTGACACCTCCACCGTCTGGACCGCCCTCTGACCCCCGCAGCATCTCCACCTGACGGTGTGAGCGCTGACGCCGGAGGTGGGGCCACACGGGTTGCGCGATCACGATCATGCCGTCTGCGGTGCCCGGCCTGAGTCAGCTGAGAGATTGCCCCTATCATCCACCGTGACGGCACAGTGACTGGGGGTGATCGTGGCCCACGTCTTCATCAGCTATGCCACCCCGGACCGGGCCATCGCCGACGAGGTAGCGAGGTGGCTGCGGGCAGCGGGTCATGAGCCGTTCCTTGCCCACGACCTTCGCGACGGCATCAGTGTCGGTGAGGACTGGGAACAGCGCCTGTACGGCGAGCTGCGGCGGGTCGACGCGGTGATCGGCGTGGTCACGTCGTCTTTTCTGGCATCCACCTGGTGCACCGCTGAGTTGGGGATCGCGGGCGCTCTGGGGTGCCGGCTGATGCCGTTATCCGCCGAAGCCGACGTGGTGCACCCGCTGATGCAGCGCCTGCACTCTGTCGACTACCTGGCCGGTCCCGGGCAAGCCCGCGACCGGGTGCTCCAGGCAGTGCGGCGGCTGGATGACGGGGGAGGCACGTGGCGGGAGGGGGAGAATCCCTTTCCCGGGTTGGAGCCGTTCACCGCGGCGTTGAGCCGGGTGTTTTTCGGCCGCGAGGACGAGGCCCGGGAGGTGGGCAACCGGCTGCGCGCCCTGGGCAGCACCGGCGGGTTGCTGGCTCTCGTTGGGCCGTCGGGCTGCGGGAAATCCTCGCTGCTCAACGCCGCAGTGGTGCCGTTACTCGACAGCGACCCAGCCTGGCTGATAGTGCCGTCGCTGGTGCCGGGAACTGATCCGCTGCCCGAGCTGGCCCGGGCACTAGCGGCCACCGCGACCCGTCTGGAGCTGGGCTGGTTGGCCAGTGATGTCCGTGGCAAGCTCGAAGCTGGCCCCGATGGCCTGCGCCGGGTGGCTGATGACCTGCTGGCCGCCAGCCCGGGCACCCACCCGCGGCGGCTGCTGGTGACGATCGATCAGGCCGAGGAGCTGTTCACCCGGACCACCCCCGGCGCCCGAGCACGGTTCGCCCAGCTGCTGGGCGAGGCCATGACCGGCCCGGTGCACGTGGTCACCGCGATGCGCTCGGAGTTCCTTGATGACCTGCGTGATCTCCCCGAGCTGACTGGCGTGCGGATCGAGGCCCAGGTGCTGGCCCCGCTGGACCGGGAGATGCTGCGCGAGGTCATCGAGCAACCGGCCAGGGTGGCCAGGTTACGACTCGACAACGGCCTGGCCGCTGCGCTGGTCGCCGGCACCGGCAGCGGGGAGGCCCTGCCGCTGCTCGCGTTCACCCTGCGGCAGCTGGCCGAGGGCCTGCCCCCCGGAGGCACGTTGACCCTGGCCCGCTACCACGACCTCGGCGGCGTCTGTGGCGCGCTGACCCAGCACGCCGGCACCGCCTTCACCGAAGCGGTCCAGGCCAGCGGCCTGACCGAACACGAGATCCTGGCCGGGCTCACCCGCCTGGTCACCGTCGATGACACCGGCCGACGCGCCCGGCGGCGCATCACACTCACCAGCCTCACCCAGCCGATGCGCGTCGCGCTACAGGTTTTCGTGAACCGCCGTCTGCTGCTCAGCGACACCGGCGACGACGGTCAGGTCTGGCTCAGCGTGGCCCACGAAGCCCTGCTCACCGGATGGCATCCCCTCAATGCCGCCACCGCGGACATCACCAGCGCCCTGCGCACCGCCCGGGCAGTCGAGCAAGCAGCCGCGGAGTGGACCACCGCGGGCCAGCCCGAGAACTACCTCTGGGACGGCAAACGCCTCACCGCCACCCTGTCCACCTTGAAGATGGCTGACGACGGCACCAGCCACCACCCCCCTCCACCACCCCTCGTTGAACTCGACGACGAGGCGCTGGCCTTCCTCGACACCACCGCCCGGCACGTCCACGCCACTCAGGAACGCGAACGGCGCCGCCGCACCCGCACCATCACCGTGCTCTCGACCCTGCTGGCACTCGCGCTGATCGCCGCCGGTA
>JBOHFG010000060.1:0-10474 GCA_050699575.1 Pseudonocardiaceae bacterium | reverse complement strand
ATCACCAGTCGAACGGCTTCGTCCCGAAACTCGAGACTGAACTTCCGATACTTCCGAGACATTTTCGATGGCGCCTTTCGGATACAACCCTATCGGGTCGTGGTCCGAGAACCTCGGGGCACCCCAGTTTCCTGTGCCAACGGGGATGCGGACCCGACGTCACCGTGGATGAAGGCGATCTGTGGATAACTCTTGGGCTGCAGCCTCTAACTAACGCTCTTAAACGTCCTGCGGCGTGCATCTAACACAACTTGTGGAAACTGCTTGACGATGTCATGATAGCCGAAAGGCGCCCGTACCGTTCAGGAAGGGCCGACGGAAAAGGACCCGAACCACGGGCACCTCGCCATACCGTCGATTAAGGCCACCGCGCCAGTTCCCGACCCCCCACGGTCCAGCCTGACAGTGCCGTTCGGTCCGAGAGCTTTGCGCCGCCCTTCGCTGTGGGCTAGTGTGGCGCGCTGTGATAGTGCATCAGGTTGATGTTGCGGGCCTTCCGCCGCTGGCGCCGCCCGAGGCCAGCGAGGACGAGCGCGCCCGGGCGATCATGGCGCGGATGGTGGCCCGTCACGGCGCCCCGAGTCTGGAGGACTATCGCCGCGCCTACGCTGGATTTGGCGCCGAGTGGCCCGGCGATGAGGAGATCCGCCGCCGTCACATCGTCGCTCCTGACGCCGCGGCGTGATCGGCGGCAAAGTCCTCGACGCCTCAGCGCTGGCCGCGCTCGTGCGTGGGCGCCTATCCGCGATGGCATGGTTCGACACCGCGTGGGCGCTGTCATTGCCGCTGTACCTGCCTACCTTCGCGCTGGCCGAGGTCCGCGCGGTACGGCCCGACGCCGGGCCGCAGCTCGCCGAGGTCCTGGGTCATCCGTCGGTGGTGCTCGGCGAACTCGACGCCGTCGCAGCCAGCCAGGTCGACCAGTTGCTCCTGGCCGCCCAGGTCTTCGACGGCTGTGCTGGCCACGTCGTTCACGTAGCTCGGACCCGCTCCTGGCCCGCGCTGACTGACGATCCCGGCAGGCTGCATCGCGTGGACGCCACGGTCGAGCTTGAGCTGCTCTGACGGGACCAACCAGGGGCATTGTCAGATAACCGGACTACCACACTCCGGCACCACCGCCTCAGTGGACCGCGGGAAGGGCCAGGGCCGCTGGCTCCCGTCATCAGCACACGCACCAGGCTGCCCTCGGACGCCACCCAGCGCACCCCCTGCACGGGCCCCTGCCGCGATCCGATCTGGGGCCGCCTGCCTCCGTGTTCATCGCAGGAACTGTGCCCTGCACGGTCGGCCCCGTGAGGACGCAGCATGCCGGTCAGACGACCTCGGCAGAAGTCTCGTTTCCGTCAGTCCTGCGGGCAAGCCGTGTGGGAGCAGATCAGCCGAGGTGCTCAGTCTGGGCTGAGCAGGACCGGGCCCTATTCGGTCCACGAGCCGACACCGAGGGTGCATAGTTGCTGGTCAGCACGTCGCGGGCGCTATTCTGTAAATCCGTCGGCTGATGCCTTCGAGGTTTGAATCCTTCACCCGCCACACCAACACAAACAGCCCCCGACCGGCACCGATTTGGTCAGGGGCTGATATTTGCTGGGTCCGGTGTCGCCCGGCTGTGTCCGGTGGTCTACGGCTGGCTGCGCCCTATACGTGCCCTAGTGTGTCGGGGGATTGCCACGGGTTGATCACCGAACTGGGCCCCTGGAGTTGTGGTGCTCGCGCTCGGCGAGCCCCGTGGAGCACGGCTCGGTGAGAAGGCCGTTAGATTCGGTTCGCGGCGATCTTTCGGCTGTTCGGGCTAGTTCCTGGGTGTCGGTGCCGGGTCGGGCTTCTAGCGCGGTGGCCAGTGGTATCAGCCGTTGCCGTCGCACGGCGACGGAGTGCAGGGTGTTCACCTCCTCGATGGCCTGGCTGGCTAGTGCGAGCCCTCGGGGTTCTCCCGCCCGGATGTGCACCTCGGCGAGGATGGACACTGGCCGTGGTGCGGTCTTTGCGGTGGTCCTGGCCGTAAGTGCGCACCGCGCTGGTGGCGTACTGCTCGGCGGTGTTGAGCTGGCCCAGGTCAAGCCGGATCCCCGCGGTGACGCGATCCATGCTCGCGCGGTGGAATGCGTCGTGGGGTGCCCACCTGTCGTGCGCCTCGGCAAAGTTCCGCAGGTTCCGGCCCGGACGCAAGCTTGCGAAGAGCCCGTGTCGCGTGGTCAGGGCCTGCCAGTCACCACGCTGTTTTATCGCGTGGTGTCACGTAGTTACCTCTTGCCTGTTTGGTCCGCGATGCTGCTGAATACGCCTCTACAGAGATCAAGGCGCTGCTTGCGGCGGCCGCGCACGTATTCGGAGTCCGGTAGCTCGTCTGGTCGCTCTTGTCCGGGGCCTCGCTACTGCGCGTGGCCTTCGGCCGTGCTCGGGCGTGACCTGGCCGGGCAGTCTTGAGGTTTCCGCAGCTCGGAGGCTGGAGTGTCTTGTCACGGGAGCTGTGACGGGACATCCCGTGGTGTGAGGGTTCAGGCGCTATCGTCGTTAACCGCGGATCGTCCCGCAGGGCCGCGAGGGCTGTCTAGGATGTCCGCAGGGATCGAGCGGTCGACAGCTCGCGCGTGCGGAGTAAGGCACTCGTATGTGGGACCAAGGGGGTGGCATGGATCCGGAACTGACAGCAGTGTTCGCCCTGGCGGTTCAGCAGGCTTGTAGGCGGGTAACCCCCTGAATAGCAGCAGGCGATCGAGTAGGAGGCACATCCGTGATCATCGAGCGAAGTGCCGTCCCGCGGGTGGACCCGCTCCTCACGAACACCGTGCCTACCCCAGACCCAGAACCTATCCCAGACCCAGAACCTATCCCAGACCCAGAACCAACCCCTTATCCAGAACCTGTGCCACACCCGGACCCAAAGCCCACTCCTTATCCAGAACCCGTACCACACCCGGACCCCAGACCCGGACCACTACCGCGCACGCGGTGCATGCTTGTCGGGCTTTCACCAGCCACCAGCCATGGCCGTCATCGGACACCGACCGGTGCGGTGAAGCTGCGTCGCAGATGCTCGGCGGTCTCGCGCTGGGCCTGCTCGGCCTTGTCGAGCACCGCCGCGGCGCCGAAGAACTCGTGCATCACCCCGTCATAACGGGTGGCCGTGACCGAGACCCCCGCGGCCTCCAGGTGCCGGGCGAACTCCTCGCCTTGATCGTGCAGTACGTCGCGCTCGTCGGTGATGACCAGCGTGGGTGGCATCCAGGCGAGCTGCTCGGCCGGCACCGACAGTAGATCGACCCGCGGGTCGGTCGCGGCCTCGGGCACGCCCTCGAACGCGTGCATTGCCATCCAGGACAGCAGCGGCCGGTTGAGTGGGCGGGCGTCGGCGGCGTCAGACATCGACTCGCCGAACTGCTCACCGGTGGTCAGCGGATACACTAGGACCTGCGCGACCGGCAACGGCTCGCCGGTAGCCATGAGCTGCAGGCAGGTCGCGGCGGCCATGTTCCCGCCGACGGACTCACCGCCGATCGTGATGCGCGTGGGATCGCCACCAAGTTGCTGGGCGTTGTCGCGGATCCAGCGGTAGGTAGCCAGCACGTCGTCGTGGGCAGCCGGAAAGACGTGCTCGGGAGCGCGTCGATATTCCGGCGACACCACGATTGCGCCGGTCTTGTTGGCCACCCCGCGGCAGGAAGCGTCGTAAGTGTCGACGGTGAACAGCACCCAACCACCGCCGTGGATCCACAGCACAATCGGCAGCGGTCCAAGCTTAGCCTCCAAGGGAGTGTAGACCCGCACCGACAGATCGCCGCCCGGGCCGGGAATCGTGATGTCCTGGACATCGTCGACCGGCGTGGGCTGGCGGCGGGCTTGGGCGGGGGTAAGGATCTCAAACGGTTGCGGCTCAAGCGCGGCGAACGTGTCGAGGATCCGCTGGGCCTGCGGGTCCAGCACCCCAGATGGATCGGTGGCCAGGCGCTTCTGCCGGCCCGACGCCTTGTCCCGGATCTTGTCGACCAGCTTGGCGGCGAGGAATTCCCTACTCAACTCGGCCATCCGCTCGGGGCCAGCGGCTTGGCGGAACTGGGGCAAGTGCTCCTGCTCCTCCTCGGCGACGTGGTGCCGGATCGCCGCGATCAGCCGGGCCAACGCATCTCGAATTCCGGCTCGCCGGGTTCGGTGTTGCTCAGTGTGACCAGCAGCTCCTTGGCCTCCTGGTGCTCATCGCGACCCTCTGCGTCTCATCGGTCTCGCCGGCCTCGGCCATCGCGGGGTAGAGCACCCGCTCCTCGGCGTCGGCGTGCAGCGCGAGCTCAAAGGCGACCTGATCGACCAGCACGCGCCGGTCGCCGCGCCCGGCTTCCAAAAACTGGAACTGCCGCTCGACGACAGCAGTGGTCGTCGGCGATGAGGTGGTCGATATCGCCGGGCAGGGTCGGATAGGACAGAGACATGTTGGTGGCTCCCGATCTCGCAATGAGGTTCAGGTTGCTCCTTCGACTTCCCGCCCCTCGGTACGACCAAACCATCCATGACGAGCACGTTCCCGGTATTGCTGGTGAGCATCTCCCGGGCTGCCTCGCTGACCGGTGTGTCGGCGTTGACGGAGATCAGCCGACGCAGCTGAGCGCGCGGACGCATACGTAGAGCCTGCCGAGGGTACCCAGCGGGCATGGACACCACCTCGAAGCGAGTCGTCGCCTCATACCCGTCAGGCGGCCGTGTCCGGATTTGGCAACGGCTTGGTCATCGGAGCACTGGTGGGCTGGCTGCTCGGGCTGTATCCCATTGAGGCTGGAGGAATACGTGTACACCACGAGCGCAGCGCAGTCGTTGTGGCTGGAGGCAATGCCGAGCGACGGTTATCCCCGGCTCGGCAGTGATGTGACGGCGGATGTCGCTGTCGTGGGTGGAGGCATCACCGGGTTGACCACGGCGCTGCTGCTGGCCCGCCGGGGAGCACGGGTGGTGGTCATCGAAGCGAACCGGGTGGGTGGCGGTGTCACCGGCAACAACACCGCGAAGGTCACCGCACTGCAGTCCACGATGTACTCATCGCTGCTGCGCGCACACGACCAGCATGCCGCCGCCGACTACGCCGCCGGCAGTGCCGCCGCGGTGCGCCGGGTCGCGAGCCTGGTTGATCAGGAAGGCATCGAGTGCGATCTGCGACGCCGGCCGGCCCTGACGGTCGCCGTGGACGAGACCGAGCTGGCCGATGTCCAGCGCGAGGCGGCGGCCGCCGCGAACGCGGGATTGCCGGTGGTGTGGACCGATGAGGTCAATCTGCCCTTCCCGGTGGTGGGCGCGATCCGGCTGGACGATCAGATCGCGCTGCATCCGGTGCGCTACGCGCACGGACTCGCCGAGGCGATTCGCCGCGCCGGATCTGAGGTGTACGAGGGCACCCGGGCCACCGGGCTACATGAGGGCGCGCCGTGCCGGGTCACCACCCCGGTAGGGACGGTCCACGCTGGCCACGTGGTGATCGCCACCCACTACCCCGTGTTCGATCGCGGTGGCTACTTCGCCCGGCTCGAAGCGATCCGCTCCTATTGCATCGCCGCCAGGGTGCGGGGGTCGTTGCCCAGCGGAATGTCGATCAACGCGGGTAGTCCCACGAGATCGGTGAACACCCATGGGGGCCTGCTCATCGTCGGTGGCGAGAGCCATCCCACTGGCGCGCGTGGTGTAGATGAGCGCTGCTTCCATCGGCTGGCGGCTTTCGCGCGGGCGCACTGGGACGTCACCGAGATTAGTCACCGATGGTCCGCGCAGGATCCGACCTCCTACGATCAGCTCCCGGTGATCGGCCGGTACACGCCACTGTCGTCAGGGGTCTACGTGGCGTCGGGATTGATGAAGTGGGGGCTCTCCGGCGGGACCATGGCCGCGGCGATCCTCGCGGATCTCATCAGCGGCCGGTCGCCCGAGCCGTGGGCGGACCGCTTCAACCCACACCGCATCTCGCTGCGCTCCGCGCCGCGGTTGGTGAGAATGAACGCGAAGGCCGGAGCGGATCTGGTCATCGACCGGATCACCCCGGCGGAGGTGTCGGACCCCTCTGAGGTGCCGGCCGGCGAGGCTCGAGTGGTCCGCGACGGTCTGGGCAAGCTCGGTGCGTTCCGGGAAGTCGACGGCACGCTGCATGTGGTGTCGCTGCGCTGCACCCACCTAGGCTGCCTGCTGCGCTTTAACGGCGCCGAGCGCAGCTGGGACTGCCCCTGCCACGGCTCCCGTTTCGACGTCGACGGCGCTGTCCTAGAAGGCCCCGCCCTCCATCCCCTACCCCGCCCCCAGCTGACCGACCCTTCCTGATATGGAGACATATCGGGCTTATCAGAGGCTCCGTAACCCCGATATGTCTCCATATCGGGGGGGATCATGACGGTGCGGGATCGGATCGCGCAGCCTTGGGGGGCGCGGACGCCGTATGGGGCGGGGGAGAGGTGGCCGGTGCGGGTTGACACCTACCTGGCTGAGGGGGTGAGCGCCGGGGAGGTCGAGCGCTGGGTGTGATCGCGCACGGTGCGATCGGCACGAATCACGTCGACGGCAACACCCGGCTGTGCACGGCGACCGCCGCCGAGGCACTGAAGGAATCGTTCGCCTGCGATGGCCAACCAGGTTCCTACCGCGACGTCGACCACGCCGACGTGATCGCGCTCTACGGGCACAACGTCGCCGAGACCCAGACCGTGCTGTGGATGCGGATGCTCGATCGGCTGGCCGGACCGAACCCGCCGAAGCTGATCTGTGTCGATCCACGGGAAACTCCGGTGGCCGCGGCGGCCACGGTGCACCTTGCGCCGCTGCCGGGCACCAACGTCGCGTTGGTGAACGGGCTGCTGCACGAGATCATCCGCAATGACTGGGTGGATGGCGACTACCTCACCGCGTACACCGTCGGCTATGACGAACTGGCCACGCAAGTCGAGGACTACCCGCCGCAGCGGGTGGCGGAGATCTGCCAGGTTCCGGCGGAGCAGATCCGCGAGGCCGCCCGCATCCTGGGTACCGCCGAGCGGCTGCTGTCCACCGTGTTGCAGGGTTTCTATCAGTCCCATCAGGCCATTGCGGCGGCCGTGCAGGTCAATAATGTGCACCTCATCCGGGGCATGCTCGGCAAGCCCGGCGCGGGCATCCTGCAGATGAACGGACAACCCACCGCACAGAACACCCGCGAGTGCGGCGCCGACGGTGACCTGCCGGGTTTCCGCAACTGGGCCAACGACTCCCACGTCGCCGAACTGGCCAGGATCTGGAACATCGAGCAGATGCAGATCCCCCACTATTCACCGCCCACGCATCTGATGCAGATAATGCGATACGCGGAGCAGGGCACGATCCGGTTCCTCTGGGTGAGTGGCACCAACCCGGCGGTATCTCTGCCGGAGCTGTCCCGAATCCGCTCGATCCTGTCGCAGCGGCGGCTGTTCCTGGTCGTGCAGGACCTCTTCCTGACTGAGACGGCCACGCTTGCCGATGTGGTGCTGCCCGCGGCGACCTGGGAGGAGAAGACGGGGACCTTCACCAATGTTGACCGCACTGTGCACTTGTCGGAGAAGGCTGTCGAACCGGCCGGCCGTGCGACTACACCGGGCTCAGTTACGCCAAGCTGCGCGGCGGCAGCGGCATCCAGTGGCCCTGCACCGCCGAGCACCCCCAAGGAACCGAGCGACTCTATGTCGACGGCCGATTCTTCAGCGCGCCGGATTACTGCGAAAGCTACGGCAAGGATTGGATCACCGGGGCGCCGCTGGAGCCAACCGAGTACCGTGCCATGAACCCCGCCGGCAAGGCGGTGATCAAAGCGGCTGAGTACCTGCCGCCGCACGAGCCCCCGACCGAGGAGGTGCCCTTCTTCCTCATCACCGGCCGGACACTGTTTCACTTCCACACCAGAACCAAGACCGGCCGGGCGCCGAAATTACAGGCCGCCGCGCCCGAGGTGTGGGTGGAGATGTCCGTCAAGGACGCCGACGACCTGGACATCAACGAAGGTGATCTCATTGAGGTCAGCTCCGCCCGCGGCGCGATCCGGGCTCGCGTGCGCATTACCGGTATCCGCGACGGGGTGGTGTTCGTGCCGTTTCACTACGGCTATGGGGACGTCTCCGACGTCGACGGCAATGGGGACGTCTCCGACGTCGGACACCGGCGCGCCGCGAATGAGCTCACCATCACCGATTGGGATCCGGTGTCCAAGCAACCCATCTTCAAGACGGCGGCCGTGCGGGTCAGCCGGGTGGCCGCTGGGGACGGTCACACCGCACCGGCCCCGACGAACACCGCATCGCGACCCGTCATCGCGGATGTCCCCACTACCCACGGCGGGCCCGCCGCGCTCGTCGACGAACGACTCGACGATCACTGAGGGTGGGATCCGATGAAGCTGGGCCTCGTGTTGCGCGAACTGCACCGATCGGAGAAGTCGCTGGCCGCGGATCTGGTGAAGATGGCCGACCGGCACAAGGTCGATCACGAGATCCACCACGTGGCCCGGGATCTGGCCTGCTGGTCGACCCAGCATGTGCACGAGCTGGCGCTGGTGGGCCAGCGCTATCACCTGAGCTTGACCGAGGACGCCAAGCCGGCAGAATCTGGGCTGCGCTCGACTGTGCGAGGTAAGATCAGCGAGCTGACGGGTCGCCGCCCCGAACCGGGCCTGCTGCTACTCACCGACCTGCGCCACCTACACCGCAGCGCCGCCGGGGTGTCGCTGGACTGGGAGCTGCCCGCGCAGAGGCACGTCGGCTGACCGATCTTCGCGGGATTGCTCCGAATCTGACAGGTGGCGAGGACATCGACCATTACGTGGAGCGGCTGCGTCCACACACCGGCCGTCGTTGTTCGGCGGCGTCTAGCTGCGGGTAGGTAGTGACAATAGCGGCTGATAGTGCCACGATCGCTGGTGCGGGTGTGGGGATGGCCGAGCTCGGTCGGGTCGCTATTCGCGCGGTGAGGGGGGTTGCGGTGGGCTTACGGAAGAACGTCGCGACGCTGGACGCCACGGAGCTGGCGAACCTGCGGACCGCATTCACCGCCGCCTACGGGTTGGGCGATGACCGAGGGTATGCCTTCTACGCTGGGCTGCACGGGTTGCCGCTGCCGATTTACTGCCAGCACGGTACCCCGCTGTTTTTGCCGTGGCACCGTGCCTACCTGTATTTTTTCGAGCGGGCGCTCACTGATGCGCTGGGCGGGGACCCCTCGCTGGTTGTGAGCCTGCCGTGGTGGGACTGGACCTCGGCTGCCTCTCACGCCAACGGCCTACCGGATGCTTACCGACCCGCTCAGAATGGTGCGGACAATCCGCTCGCGGCCGGGCCGGTCACCTTGAGTGCCGCAGACTTGGGCATGGTCCGGTCCAACTTGCCCGGAGCGATCAGCGACGGACCGAATCCGGTCACGGTGCGGGACCCGGAGCTCCCCGACGAGCTACCCAGATCATCGACTGTGGCGCGGGCCATGCGCGCCAACACCTTCGCCGACTTCACCACCCTGCTGGAAGGCATCCACAACGGCGTGCACGTGTGGGTCGGCGGAGCCATGTCGGCGGTGCCGATCGCCGCCTACGATCCGGTGTTCTGGGCGCACCACTCCATGGTCGACCGGTTGTGGTATTTGTGGCAGATCAGCCCGCGCGGGACGGACCCGCCGGCCGCCTTGCTCGATCGGGCGCTGGCTCCCTGGCCGATGACGGTGCGCGAGACCCTGGACATTTCTAGGTTGGGCTATGAGTACGCCGCTCAGGTCGTCGGCTAAGGAGGACCCACGATGGTCGCAGCCACCGCAGCCCGCACGGGTGCGGCCGAGCAAACCCTCGTCGTTGACCTGGTTTTTCCCGCCGAGGCCGAGTTTAGTCGCGCCGACGTGGTATTTCAGGGACTGGACCACTCACAAAGCTCCTACGAGGTGCGCCTGTACCTGAACAACCCCTCGGCCACCACGGACACCCCGCGCACAGTAAAGCACGGCTACGCGGGACGACTCACCGTGTTCGGACACGGTGGCTGCTACGGCGACTCTGGCCACTGTGAGGTGCCGGCACCGACGAATGACCCCACAGATCTGCGCCCTCCGCATCCAATTACCCCGCTCGACACCTACGTCACCGTCACGAAGGCACTGCGGAGCATTCTGGCGCGAGACGGTGCCCTGCGCACCCTCACGCTGGTCCCCGTGTCGACCCCACCTCTGCGCGCTGAACGCAAGCCCGCGCCCGAGCTGCTGCGATTCCACGACGTGTCGCTCCACACCTACCTCGCGGCCCCCGACGCCGACTAAGGCGCCGGTGCTGTTGTGAGCAGGTGCTATCACGGCCGGCGGCTTCGTCGGGTGGCCAGGTCGCCGGTGGTGAGGGGCAGTTGGAGCGCTGTGCACTGCCATTTGCCGTTCGACTGTTTGTCGAAGCGGGCGGCCAGTGCCCGCATGCCGGTGCTCAGGGTCACCAGTGCGATCGCCTCCAGCGTGCCGGCCGTATGTTGCTGGATGAGCACTT
>JBOHFG010000059.1:0-4596 GCA_050699575.1 Pseudonocardiaceae bacterium | reverse complement strand
CCACGGCGGCGACCCGGCCACGGTCACCGACACCAGCTCCGACATGAGCACCGCGTTCATCTCCGGCATCACAGCGCATCTGCCGAACGCGACGATGACCTTCGACCGCTTCCACCTGGCCGCCAAGATCAATGAGGCCATCGACGCCGTGCGCCGCACCGAGGTCACCACCCGCCCCGAGCTCAAGCACACCCGCTGGCTGTGGCTCAAGAACCACGCCAGCCTCACGGACAAGCAACAAGGCCAGCTCCACCAGCTGATGCGCCCCTCCGCGCAGCTGGCCACCGCCCGGGCCCTGCGCTGGCGCGAGGATTTCCAGGCCTTCTACGACCAGGACCCCAGCTACGCCCCCGAGTACCTGCGACGCTGGTGCTACGGCGCCAAACGCTGCCGCCTGCAACCCATCAAGGACTTCGTCACCCTCGTCGAGAAGCATTGGGACGGCATCATCGCCTGGCATGCCAACCACCTGAACAACGGCCTGCTCGAAGGGATCAACTCCCTCATCCAGGCCGCCAAAGCCCGAGCCCGGGGCTACCGCAACAAAAACAAGATGATCACTATCGTCTACCTCACCGCAGCCAAGCTCCGCCTGCCCACCCTCGCCAATCCCACACCCGCCTACATGACCTCACGCTGAGTAACCCACTTGATACAGCGAAGAGCCGCACCCGCACCTGGCGGTACAACCGGAGACGATCGAGATACACCGAGAACTTCGTGACCTTGTTCGAGCAACTCCAGGGCTACCGCAAGCCCGAGGAAACCACTGACCCCCGTTACCATCACTCGCATTCAACTAGTCTACAGAACGTAGTGTCTTCTCTACAACCGAGTGACGAACCACGCTCAATAATTGGGCCAAGAGGGTTGCTTGCCGCGCTCTGTCCGGCCTAGAACTGTCGGCTGATACTAGTGCAAGCCATGAAACCGCCCTCGCGATGTCAATAAAATACAAAAACAAGAGCGTTGTGCGATCGACCTCAACACCTGCCTGTTTCTCGTAACATTTCTTGAAGACACGCCAGAAGCCGCCTAGTGACTCCACGGCTTCGGGGTCTTCCGCAGCTAGATGCCAGAGAAGCCGTTGCATGTCGTACTCGCGAAACGCGAAACCACTTCGATCAAAGTCGAACAGGCGGCCGGGTACGCCGCGTACGTTTCCCGTGTTCGGGTCGGCATGCACGACGACTTCTTTGCCATTCAAAACCAGCAAGCCTGAGTCGACCTCCAACAAGCCCCGCGTAAGCGCATCGGAGATTCCCTGAGGAAGTAATCCGTCAACCGCACGTAGCGCCTCAAAGGCAGAGGCGATTCGACTATTAACGTAGTTCGATTCACGAGACTGTTCCTCCGCGCATTCAACATCATGCAACTGCCCCAAGCTTCGCGCCCACCATGCCGCTGTTGGCCTCGCAGGCCCGGCCGGAAGCTTATCTAGCACGATGGCGATTGAGGAGTCACCAACCGGCGTGGTGAATCTTCCAGACTTGTTTCTGTACGGAGTAGCAGCCCAGTCGAGGTGCTGCACAGATTCGTACAGCACCTCGAACCATGCGTCACGTTTTCGCTGTCCCGTAATCTTCTTGAGCACCAGCCAGCGCACCTCTGTGCGGACGTAGGCAATATGGGGGTAGCCATCGACCACGCGCAGCGTCTTGTGATCAGGGCGAAGATGGCCTAGCGCACTGAGGACATGCTCAAGCTCAACCCCGCTCCATGCCATAGCGCTCCATTATGTATGAGATCACCTAGAGGCGCGTTGCCGACCCTGCCGTTACCTCTACAATTAGAGTGATTGACGCATCAATGGCTTCAACGTTGTCCTCACGCACGGTGATCGTTTTTGCGCGGCAGGCATATTTCATGTCGTTGATTACAGCCTCAAGCGCATCACCTCGACCATGAGGCACGGCCAGTTCAATGTGATCCACAGGAGTTCCTACCGACACACCCGCTCGTCCCTTAGCAGTTCGAGCAGCACGCAGCGCTTCAACCGCGGATTCATAGACGGTGCTTGAGCCAGCCGACACATCGTCACGAGGGGGCCACGCTTCCCGGTGGACAGACGTATCGTGGTCTTTACTCCAAACTTCCTCTGTCACGAAGGGAAGGTAGGGGGCAAAACAGCGTAGATACGTTTCCATAGCCACACGCAACGTCGCCTGAGCCGAACGCTGAGCACCCTCTCCGCCAGCTCCGTATACGCGTTCTTTGCTCAACTCGATGTAGAAATCGCAGAATGACCAAAATGAACGCTCAAGAGCCTGGAGGCCGGACGCATAGTCGAACCTTGCCAACGATTCCGTAAGTTCGCTTACAGTCTGCTTCACGAACGCCAGCACAGAGACGTCAAGTGGATTGGTAACGTCACCAACCGAGTCGGCCGTTGCGGGGTTCGAGTCCAGCGAGAACCTCGAAGCATTGAGAAGCTTCACCACCAGTCGGCGACCCGTCTTCATTTGTTTTTCTTCAAAGGCAGTATCAGTGCCCGGTCGCGCCAAAGCAGCCCAATACCGAACGCCGTCAGCACTGTACTGGTCTATGAGGTGTTGTGGAGTCACAACGTTACCCTTTTATTTTGACATCTTCTTTCGGTCAGGATCGAGAATCCAGCCGGAAAGTGCAGCGTTGCGCCAAGGGAGCTTCCCGGTCTCAAGTTCGGAGCGGAGCACGGTACTGAAAAGCCAAGTCCGAATGATGTCGTGTCCCTGCGGTCGCATATCCATCGGATACGTGCGCCCGAACAGGTCGTTGTCTTCTTCCCAGCAACAAGCGATCAGGGGGGTGAGAGACGAAGTTGCCCATGTGTCCATGACGTCTAGATCACCGACGAACCCATTCGGCTCGCCGCGCCGTGACTCATCAAAACCGCTCGGAGCCTCCGACTGCGGGTCGACCGGAAGTTGCGCATCGTCGGGGACGATGGGCACGTCCCAGCAAATGGCACCCTGGTCGTCAAGCGGATACCAGACCGGAAACGGAACACCGAAGTAACGCTGCCTGGAGACGAGCCAGTCGGCCGATAGTCCTTCAACCCAGTTGTCATATCGAGACTTCATGTGGCTGGGATGCCACGTCAACTCGCTTCCGCGGTCACTGACCGTCTTACGCAGCACATCGTCACTTGAGCCGTTCTTGATGTACCACTGACGTGTACTGACGATCTCGATGGGCTGGTCGCCCTTCTCATAACACTTGACGTCTCGGTGAACCTGGCGAGGTTCACCGATAATCACCCCGTGCTCATTGAGGAGCTGAATGGACTCCGTGCGCGCCGAACTGATTCGCTTGCCCGCAATACGTGCGTAGGCATCTCGCCCCGCAGGGTCAGTGATCCACTCTGGGGCATCGTGAACGAGTTTGCCGTCCCTGCCCAGGATCGAGCGAGTCGGAAGACTCAACTCTCGCCACCAGACAACATCCGTAACGTCACCGAACGTACAGATCATTGCAAGGCCCGTTCCCTTTGCCGGGTCTGCAAGATGGTGAGCCTTTACCGGCACAGAGACACCGAAGACTGGTGACGTGACAGTCGTTCCAATGAGACTGGCGTATCGCTCATCTTCTGGATGAGCTACGAGCGCCACGCACGCGGCCAGCAGCTCTGGGCGCGTTGTTGCGATAGCGATGGGAGTCACGCCGTCGGCAGCGAGAAACTTAAGGTCAACAAACTCTGAGGTATAAGGGCGATCTTCCAACTCGGCTTGCGCCACTGCGGTTTGAAATGTCACGTCCCACAGACACGGAGCATCAGCAAGATACGCCTCTCCACGCGCGAGATTGCGCAGAAAGGCTCGCTGGCTAACACGCTGGCTTTGTTTACCGATGGTGGTGTACGTCATCGACCAGTCGACAGATAACCCCAGCCTGCGCCAGAGTTCTTCAAAGGATTTCTCGTCTTCGATCGTCAATTTCTCGCATAGCTCGATGAAATTGCGCCGACTGACGCTCAGATACTTGGAGCGTTCCTTGGGCGGCTTGGCGGGCGGCTGAAAATCGGGGTCGTACGCAAGCTTAGGATCACACCGGACTCCGAAATAGTTTTCTACGCGCCGTTCGGTAGGGAGTCCGTTGTCGTCCCAGCCCATCGGGTAGAAGACTTCGCGCCCGCGCATTCGCTGGAAGCGCGCAATGATGTCAGTGTGGGTATAACTGAACACGTGCCCTACATGCAAAGAACCCGAGACGGTGGGAGGAGGGGTATCGATCGAGAAGATGTCCTCGCGCGGGCGACTCCGATCAAATTGGTACAAGTTGCTTGTATCCCAGTGTTTAGCCCACCGCTCCTCAATGCTGTCCGACATGGCTTCTATTTGCTCCTTAATTTCACGTTAGCACCTAATTATACATTAACTCGATCTGGACACCAAACTGCCCCCATCGCCCACTCACGCACGATGCGTCGTCATGTTCTTCCATCCTGAATAGCATTCAGGCTACCCTGAACTACTTCATATGGGGATACGTGTGGTCGGTGGGTGGGGTGAAGGTCTCCTTGATGGTGCGGGGGCTGGTCCAGCGGAGCAGGTTGAGCGGTGAGCCGGACTTGTCGTTGGTGCCTGAGGCGCGGGAACCACCGAAGGGTTGGCGGCC
>JBOHFG010000058.1:0-1317 GCA_050699575.1 Pseudonocardiaceae bacterium | reverse complement strand
CACACTACGTGGTTCGAAAACACCATGACGATCCCGCGGTACGTTAATCGTGACCGGCCCGTTCGGCGTCGAGACCGTCTTCTCCGTAAAACCGTTACGAGAGTTCCCCGACCCCGCGCCCGCCGGGTCGTCACGCTCGTCACCGAGCTCATGAGTGATCTCGGCCTGCAAGGCACACTCAAGGACCGCTTTCGTCATCTGGTTCAACAACCCGTCCACGCCATCGATCGGCGTTCCGGTGCGCTTCGCATCGGCCAGCAAAGCATAGATCGTCGACGGCTCAATCGCAGCCGCCAACCGCCGAGAAGCCTCAACCTCACGATCCTCGATGCTGATGTCCTGACTCACAGATGGTTCCCTTCCCGGCCGAGTGGAGATCACGTCGACCGATCTTGGTCCATCCGTGGCTTACACACTTGGAGTGACACGCCCTGAGATCAAACGGACCGGCGGCGCACTGTGGCGGGCGTATCAACTGAAAGAGGCTCTGCGCGCGGTCTTCGCTGGCGACCTGGACCCCACCGACACGAATGTCATGCTGGACCGCTGGTGCTCGAAAGCCCAACGAAGCCGAATCCCCGAATTCGTTAAAGCGGCAGCCACGATCCGGAAACACCGAGACGGTATCAACGTGGGCCGCCTTGCCAGCACGATCGACGAACTCACCGACTTCCGCACCCAAGCCCTCGCCCGGCTTGCCGCGCAACACGACGAGATCACCCGCCTGCGCGGCTCCGCCGCCGCGGCCAGCCGAGTCCCCCGGCTTCCGCGCCCAGCCGTGACCATCGGATCCCGCAGCTGACACCACAACAACGTCTCCCCAGGACGGTGATCTTTGACACCCCAACGGCACCGCAATGCAACACGACCAACAACCGAAGTCCCGAACCTGCCGACGGCCAAACCACGCTGCTCAATCGCCACACGAACCCCACCGCACACGACGACTGCGGGCACAAGACGCTCCTATGTCTCGCACCTGATCGAGGCCGGCTATGACGCTCGATTTGTTCAAGAACAAGCGGGTCACGACCACGCGAGTACGACCTCGATCTACACCAAGTCTTGGGAATTGCATCAGACGGGCGAGAAACCGCAGGTCACCAGGTCAACGTGGCAACGGGGTGGCGTCTCCAGTCGATGGGTGACAGCTGTCTGACCAGGACAAACCGCCAGATGATTGCATTTGATGCATGATACGCCCGTCCACGGGGATGGCTGGGATGGCTCACGGGCAACAGCGTGCTGCCGCGCCGACCCGCACCACAGGCGCGCTCAGCGCGCTCAACGCCCGCTTCGCGACCTACCGCGACGCCA
>JBOHFG010000057.1:0-3261 GCA_050699575.1 Pseudonocardiaceae bacterium | reverse complement strand
CGGCAGGGACAAACGTGGGACACACCCGGGAAGGGGAATGGGTCCGTGGAGGGCCGGACCACCCCGTGGAAGCCGGTCGAAGCCCGGGATCTCTGTGCCTCGTCAGCGAAGCGTGAGTGACCAACTGAGTGGCAATCGGGGTAGCGCCTGGGCGGACGTTCCCGGACGTGCATAGACAGCAGAGGTGCCGCTACCAGCGAGTTTGCCCAGATGACGACAGTGACGACTTACACTCGACGGGACCACTGACATGCGATCACAAAGAAGGACCATGAACGCTCACCGCACCATCGCGACGGCGCCGGGGGCGCTGCCGCTGCTGGGCCACACCGTGGCGTTGCTGCGCAATGCATTGGGATTCCTGAACTCCCTGCCCGATCACGGTGACCTGGTCCGTGTCCGGCTCGGCCCGTCAACGGCGATCGTGGTCTGCGACCCCGACCTGACACGCCAACTCCTGCTCGACGACCGCACCTTCGACAAAGGTGGCTTCTTCGTCGACATGGTCCGAGACGTGCTCGGCAACGGTGTCGGCTTCTGCCCGCACAGTGATCACCGGCGGCAGCGCCGCCTGACCCAGCCCGCCTTCCACCCAGACCGCCTGCCCAGCTACGCCCAGACGATGACCGACCAGATCGTCGCTGTCACCGGCGCCTGGTGCGAGGGCCAGAGCATCGACGTGCTCGCCGAGATGAAGACGATCACCATCAGGACGGTCGCCGCGACGCTGGTCGGCAGCGCACTGTCGCCGGCCACCCTCACCGAGCTGTTCGACGACTTCACCGCCGTCGCGGCAGGCGCCTACCGGCGCATGCTCCTCCCGCCACCGTTGAAAAAACTGCCCACCCCGGGCAACCGCCGCTACGTTCGGGCCCGCGCCCGCCTCCGTCGCACCGTCGCCACGATCATCGCCGACTACCGCAACAGCGGCATCGACCATGGCGACCTGCTGTCCATCCTGCTGGCCACCCGCGACGACCGCGACGGTCAGGGGCTGTCCGACACCGAGATCAACGACCAGATCGTCACGTTTTTCGTCGCCGGCATGGAAACCACCGCCGACACCCTGGCGTGGGCGCTGCACTTACTGGCCGAGCATCCCGACGTCCAACAGCGGCTGCACGCCGAGATCGACACCGTCCTGGCCGGACGGACCCCGGCCTTGGAGGATCTGCCCAAACTGGAACTGGCCGGCCACATCATCACTGAAACCCTGCGACTGTACCCGCCGATTTGGATAGTCACCCGCGCCACCACCACCGATACCCAACTCGGCCAGCATCCCCTCCCCACCGGCACCACCATCGTCGTCAGCCCCTACCTGATCCAGCACCGGCCGGACCTGCACCCCGATCCCGAACACTTCGACCCTGACAGATGGAACAACCACCGCGCCACAGCACCGCCACGTAGTGGGTTCATCGCCTTCGGTGGCGGCGCCCGCAAATGCATGGGCGACACCTTCGCCCTCACCGAGGCCACTCTCGCCCTGGCGACCATCACCGCCCACTGGCACTTGGACCCCGTCTCGGGCCATCGGGTCCACCCTGCGGTGGGCCCGACGTTGAGCCCACGGGGGCCGCGGATGCGCGCCACCGCCCGTGCCACCGATTGCGGTGTTGAGCGCACCCACTGACGTATCTGAATCGCACCCGTGTCGACGGCAAGGAACCCTCCATGAAATCCACTGCGCTGCCGATGATCGAGTTGCCCTTCCCCGCGCGGCTGCATCACGATGTCGAACGGATCGAGGCGTATGTCCTCGACTGGGCTGCGCGATTCCAGTTGCCTCTCAACGGACTCGCGGCACAGCACTTCGGCATGATCGCCGCCTACTGTTATCCCGCCGGGATCTTTCCTGGCATGGAGCTCGCGGCAGCATCGGTGACCTGGCAGTTCCTCGCCGACGACCAGTATGAGGAAGGCGCTTACGGATCGGTGCGGCGGTGGGCGGGCGCCATCAAGGCTGTACGGGGTGTGCTGGGTCCCGACAAGACCGCCGGGCCGCTTGACGACGCGCCGCTGATTCGTGCACTGGCCGACCTGGCACACCGTCTCGACGCCATGATGTCACCCGCCTGGAGCAGACGCTATGCCAATCACATGGTGCAGGCCATGGAAGCAGTGACGCGCGAGCTCCAACTCCGCGACGACGGAACCCCGCCACCGCTCGTCGACCAGGTCGAGATTCGCCGGGGCACAGGGGGATGCTTCCCCTTCTACGACATCATGGACGCCGTTGACGACGGCGAACTTCCCGACGAGGTCCACGACTCCCCGGTTTACCAGGAGCTCCTCAACGCCGGAGCGGACATCATGGGATGGTCCAACGACTTACACTCGCTCGACAAGGAGATCGCCTGCGGCATGGTGTACAACATCGTGCTGGTGCTGCAACGAGAACGGAACCTCGACCGGGAACAAGCCTTCAGCCAGGCACGAATCCTCATCGCCGACAGGGTAAACGACCTTCTCGCGGCACAGCGCCGTCTTCCCGATCTATGCCAGTCCCTGGGTCTCGATCAGACCACCCAAGACGTGGTACATCGTCGTGCGGCGAGCCTTCTGGACATGATCGCCGGATGCAACCAGTGGTACACCAACACCGCCCGCTATCAGCAGCCGATCCCTGGACGCCAGACGAAGCCCGTGGAAGACTTGTTTGCTCCTGGTTCCAGTTGATCACAGGCCTGGCAATCACCCTGGTTCAGAAACGCATCCTCGACTCGACCTCGGCGATCCCCCCAGGACGGAGGGCTATCAACCCAACACGATTTCCAATTCCACTTGGCTGTGTTCAGTGGGGTACGCGGGGTCGCTCGGTCCAGGTCAGCTGAGACAAGGGAAGTGGTGGGAGTGGTCCGAACGTTGCTGAACTGAGCGCCACACTGAGCCTAATGAGAGCTAGCTGGTCGGCCATCCGGCAGACTCGCGTCTGGTAGCCGCCGGCGGGTGAGTACTTCGTGGGCCTGGACGTTGAGTCCTGGCAACAGATTGTGCCCCTGCCGGTGGGCCGGGAGAGTTGATCGCTGATGGGATGTCGTGCCCGCTGTGGTGTGGCGTGAGCACTGATTCATTAGACGGTATGTGAGTTCGGGCTGGGGCCTCGCTCACATGTGATCGTGGGTTGCCAACTGTCAATCCCCTCGAACCGTGGAGACTTCGGTTGTAGTGATGTTGAACGGTGTGGGCTGGTCTTGTGGTGCCCGCACCTGTGGTGGGGCAGGCCTGGGCCTGCCCGCGTTTCCTGCCTGAGGGGTC
>JBOHFG010000056.1:0-30170 GCA_050699575.1 Pseudonocardiaceae bacterium | reverse complement strand
GCCCCCGACGGGCGCACCCTGGCCACCACCAGCTTCGACCACACCGTGCGGTTATGGGACCTCAGCGACCACGACCGGCCCCACCCGCTGGGCCAGCCCCTGACCGGCCACACCAACGTAGTGACCGGGGTGGCATTTGCCCCGGACGGGCGCACCCTGGCCACTGGCAGCGCCGACCAGACCGTCAGGCTGTGGGAGGTCAGCAACAGGGACCAGCCCCGCCAGCTAGGCCAGCCACTGACTGGCCATACCGATGCCGTGGACTGGGTGGCATTCGCCCCCGACGGGCGCACCCTGGCCACCGCCAGCGACGACCACACCATCATCTTATGGGAACTGCCCCACCCCGGCAGGTTCCCCGGCGGTGAGGGGCAAGAAGCCTGCCTCCAAGCCGGCGGACCGCTCAACAAACCGGCCTGGGAGCTCTACGCCCCCGGCGTCAGCTACCAGAACACCTGCGCAGGCCCTTGATCCATCAGCTCGGCCGTTACCGTTTTCTGACGAAACTCTGTTCAGGGACATCATCGAAGATGCCCGCGCTAACGCGACGCAGCACGGTGGACGCGGAGGTGATCTCGCCGTCGGTCAGCGGTGGCAGCACGGCGCAGATAACGCCCCAGTAGCCGCCGGGGTCGCCGATGATGTGCAGCTCGGTGGGCGGGCACCCGACGGGTTAAGCCAAATAGTAACGCACCAGCCGCGCGAGCAGCCAGCCCCGGACTGCGCAGGCGCCAGTAGGCCCGGCGGCACCACAATTGCAATGAGTGACAGGCCACGATTCCGAGGCTCATCTTTGGTCTCATCCGCATGGGTTCGTTCTTGTTCAGCAGCATCCGGTTCAGCGCTGCAATGCAGGTCACGGACATGGGAAGAGCTTGACGGACTCACATCTCGAGTCCTGAAAATCGGAAGGTCAGCGGCTCGACGGCGCCGCTGGCGCCATTACCGACCACAAAGCGGCCACCGATATTAAAAACGACCGAAAACTGATGATTACACGATCCACTCGGGCTTCTGGAAACGGTCAGGGTCCCATCTCTTCGTCCGGTCTGCGGGCATCACTGCGATGGAACGAAGGACCGAGCTGACGATCGCGCGTTGCTGCGAGACGTTGAACCGCTGCCATCGATCCAGCATCTCGTCATAGGTTCCGATGAACGAACGAAGAGGAGCCCGGGAATCACGACGGATCAGTTGGTCGCGAGCATGTGTCACTTTCTGCTCAAGCACCGCCCGCGCGGTTATCCATTCCTTGCGGCTGATCTCTCCCGCAGCCCATGCCGCAGCAAGCTCCTCCATCCGTGCCTCGCCAGCACGGGCCTCCTCATCAAGACTCGACATGTCAGGCTGCTGCTCGTGCAGGCGCTGAGCCATCGCAGGGGAGTCAAGCGCCGTGAGGACTAGGTCTCTGATGTACGTGTCGGTCTTGCCGGCAACCGTCGCCGTCTTCCCGCACGTGTGGCCTCCGGGTGTGTTGGGGCAGACATACCGGGGAGTTCCAGCCTTGGGCCGACCGACCATGCCACCCGCGCATAGTCCGCACCGGAGAATGCCGCTCAGTAGGTAGCGGCGACCGTTGGCGGCACTGTATTTGCGGCGACTCGGATCGGTGAGTAGTGCGCGCAGCCGGTCAGAGTCACCAGGCGCGATGATCGCAGGCCACACAGCGTCCGCGACGATCTCGCCGATGATCGGTCGAATGGTCTGACCGCTGCTGCGCGGGATGTGCTCGCGGCGTCCGCTGATCCGGGCAGACACCATGAGCTGCCGGATCGTCGTGGGTAGCCACCTCTTCCCGCCCGACGTCGTGATCCCGCGGTCGGCGAGATCGCGGCAGATGCTCGCGAGCGACTCGCCGGAGAGCACCCGAGCGGCGCACTCCCGAATGACGGCTGCCTCGGTGTCGACCACGGTGACCCGATCGTCGGCGTATCCGAAGGGACGCTTGCCCCCACCGGCCACCCGGCAGCCTCGGCGGCTTGGCGACGCTGCCGCTTCTGCCGCTGCGCCTTGTGCTCTGCCTCGTGCCGGGCAGCCGCCCCGAGCATCCGGGCAACCAGTCGGCCTGTCGGGTTGCTGAGGTCGACCTCGCCGGTGACGGTCGCAAGTTCGATGCCGTGCTTATCCGCTAGGTCGATGACGTCCTCCAACTGCTGCCACGCCGGACGCGGCTTGCCGGAGTAGGCGCTCACGTCATTATCGACGTAGACCTCGGCGACCACCCAGCCGCGCCGCTCGCACAGGCCGCGATGACGGTGCTGCTCGACAATGCGTGGGAGCGGGTACTGATGATCTGGCGGCACCGGTTCGTGCCGGACCGCTGGACCTGGGAGCTACCGGGCGGCTACGTCGACACGGACGAGGATCCTGCCAGTGACGGCGGCACGCGAGGTCGAGGAGGAAACCGGCTGGCGTCCTCGCAGCATGACGCTGCTGACCCGGTTCCAGCCGCTGGCCGGCACCGCCGACTTCGAGAACCTGCTCTTCCTCGGCGAGGACGCCGAGGACACCGGCCAGCCCACCGACATCAACGAGGCCGCCCGCATCGAGTGGATCACTCTGGACTCAGTCCGCGACCGCATCACCCGAGGCGAGATCATCGGTGCCGGCACCCAGATCGGGCTGCTCCACGTCCTCGCCTTTCACACTCCTCCAGCTCGCTGAATGAGCACCCGGATCTGCTCCTGAAGGCTCTGCACTGCCGGTTCGGCCTGGAACGGTGTGAGCCGCCGGGACAGATCGACCAGGTCGGCGTCAGTCCGGACTGACCGCACGTCGGAGGCCATCTGCAGCGCGGCCAGGCCGGTCTCGCAGGCTTCCTCGACCTTGCGCTGATCAGCCAATATCGAGGCGAGCAGCGTCGAGTTGAACAGCCGACGCCGCTCGTAGCCGACGAGCATGTCCAGCGCACGTCGGGCGAACTCCTCGGCTTCGGCTGGACGCCCCAGGTCGCGGAAGCAGCGCCCGAACTTCCCAGCCAAGTAGGCATCATCGAAATAACCAAGCCATTCCGGGCGCTCCCGACCCTGCGCAACCGCAAAAGCCTGCTCGGACTCACGCAGGGCAGCCAGGCAACCACGCACATCATTCACCAACGCAAACCCACAGGCTTCCATCACCGCCGACTCCGACACCAGCGCCGGCACACCCGCCCGCTTACCATGATCCTTCGCAGCTTGGGCCAGATCAACAGCCACCACCGGGGAGCAAAAACGCGCAGCCTGATGGCTCATCCCGGCCAACATCTCACCAGCCAGCGCGTCATCACCGATATCATGACCACGGCGTATCGCCTGCCGAAGATACCGCTGACCGGAGCCGATGTCACCCACGTCGTAGGCCATCCACCCCGCCAGCTGGTCGAGCTCAGCCACCGCTGCGAACAACTCACGCCGCACGTCCTCGCGGTACCGGCCCGCACGTAACAGCGGCAGCACCTCCGAAGCCAAATAGGTGGTCAGCGACGAGCGCGCGCGACCCCCACCGAACCGGTTGTCCAACTGGCGGAAGGTCTGCGTCATCTCCCGGATCACCTGCACGTCCGCCATCCCCACCGCTCGCGTGCGTGACCGCATCGGGGACTGTGGGGTGAACCAGCCGAACGTCGAGCCGCCGGCAGATGCCACACCCACCGTCACCGCATGCAACACCAACCGTCGTTCCACGCCCTCGCCTCCCCTCTCGGACTCGTCATCAAGACTACAAACGCCAGGCGAAGATAGCTGGAACCAAAGGTAGCGCTCAGGGATGCGCAGGGCACACGCCCACTGCTCAAGTTTATGCAGGTCGCGAGTGGGTTGCGCAGTGCGTTCCACACGGCTGATCTGGCCCTGGGTCAGACCTAGCCACCGTCCGACCTTCGCCTGGGTGAGCACCGGCCGATGCTCATGACGATAGGCATTGATCAGCTGGCCGAAGTGCCGAGCCTCCCGCGCATCTCGTAGCCCCGGGCGCAACCAAAACTCGTCTGGCTTGATCGGAGCACCAGATGCCTGAACCTCACGACGGGAGCACGGACTACACCGTCGCGAGCGGTTGTCACGTGCCAGCCGTGTCCCGCACCCCTGGCAGCACCACTGGTCGCCCCCCGATCTCACCACTGCCCCTCCTTCGTGTCTGCCGGCACGCATCCTAGCCCGCCGTCGACCTGCTGAAGTGCAGTTATGCGTGGTCTGGATATTTCAGTCAGTGATGTCGTTTGCCAGTTGAGCCTTCTTCGGAATCCTGATCATCCAGACGTGACGGAGGAGGACACTATGAAAGACCAAACCTCAATGACTGACAACAATCATGGCAGCTTCGAGCATCACCGGGAAGCTGTCTATGTCCGACTTCGTCGATACACCTTCGCGCTCGATAACCAGGACGACCGGGTGATCGCGATCCTCGCTCGCACTGAGCTGCCCCGCTATGTGCGATACTGGGTCGCCCTGCTCGCCAAACACGAACCGACGGACAGCGGAAAGTGCCCAACCTGTTCCCGCTGGTGGCACACCGTGCCCGTGCCGTGCGACACGTGGAAATGGGCGCTCGGGTTCCTGACCGTCACCCCAGCACGAGCCACCGTGCCATCAAGCCGAACTAATGATAGAGGCGCCCATCAGACCCGGTCGGTTGCTCCGTGACCACCACCCCGTAGCAATCGGCCGCACGGTCGGCAGGGTGGGTACGGCGCGCCCCGAAATACCACGACGCTGTATTCACCCTGCCGACCATCCAGCCAGTCCAACAGAGGACCGCGTCACGTGAGACCGGCTCGCCAAGCGCAGCACAGTTCGCGTCTTTGAGGCGAACGCGCAAGATCGACAAAGCGTGATACCCATGTCGTACTCGTTTCCCGAAGTGGAAGCGCTTCGAACTGAGCAGATGGTCGACATCCTCGCCGTGTTTCGCGGGCCGCACGACCGCGAGGTGGTGCCGTTGTATCGGCCGAAGCCTGGCGTGGCGGTAGATCCCGAGGTCCGTGGCGGGTATCCGGTGATCGCGGCGCGAGTTGGGCTCTTGCCGCGCGTCGACTCGCCAGGTACGGCGTGCTGCTCCTTAGTATTCTTCAGCCAATGCCAGAGCCACGGGGTCCGGCCTTCCCCTACCACCGCATCGTTGATGATCTTCGATCAGCTATCTTGGCTGGCCACTTGGCCCCGGGTGACCGTCTCAGCTCCGAGTGGGAGTTGGCGCAGCAGTACCAGACCAGCCGGCCGACGGTGCGCCGCGCGGTGGCTGTGCTCACGGCCGAGGGTTTGGTGATTACGGAGCAGGGCCGGGGAGCCTTTGTCCGCCCACAGCCTCACGTGCGGTTGGTGGTCACCGGCGCGAACTATCGTCGGCATCGCAGCGCGGGCCTCCCGGGCTTCAACGCGCCGGTGGTCCTCCGGCGACGGTTGTTCCTGATGGAGATCAGCCCGTATCCTTGTGCGACAGCTACTACCCCGCCGACATGGCGGTGGGGACGGCGATCGCCGAGCGACGGCTGGTACAGGGTGGCGCCCTCGCGGTCATTGAGGATCCAGCGGGTCCTATCCGGAGGATGGCGGCGCGGTCGGTGGATGAGTTGACAAGCCGGATGCCGACACGAGCAGAGATCGATCAGTTGCGGCTTTCGCTTGGCGTGCCGGTCGTACGGGTGCTCCGAACGATCTACGACACTCAGGGAGCCCCCCTTGAGGTTCAGGACTCGGTCGCTGCGGCGGATCGTCATGAGTTTCGGTACGAAGTGGACATGCGGTAACCATGGTGGTCGGCCGTCAAGGGTTGCGGGTAGGCGCGTGCCTGTCGCTGACGGGTCGCTACGCGCGATGTGGCGGACAGGCCGCCGCCGGGCTGCAAGCGTGGCGCGTGCTGGACATACTCCGCGTTGACCGGTGCGGTGCCCGATTATCCGGCTGTCCAGGCCGCAGCCACGGCCGTGCCCGCCACACACTGCGCCCGAACCGCTGGCAACGTGGCGCGGGAGAACCTGTGGGCCATGGCGGCAGCTCTGCAGACGACCACGATGTTCGGCGTCTTCAGAATCGATCCGGCCAGCGGAGCACAGCTCGGCCACCAGACGACCCTGGTGCGCTGGACCGCGAACGGCCCAGCGGCGGTATCCCCGACCTCCATCTCGACACTCTGACCGTTGATCACTGACAACTCCCAGTAGGCTTGTATTGCCAAGTTTGGTAACGTTCTCCCCGTCAACTCGTCCTGCAGCTATGTCCGGCTCCGTCGATACACCTTCGCCTGAGTGAGCACCGGCCGATGCGCATGACGATCGTAGCCTGCTGACGTGCGGTTATACATGGTCTGGATATCTCCATCAGCCATATCCCCTACAGCACGAGTCACCGTGTGTCGCGTTCTGGATGCAGAACGCGCTTATCAGGGGCCGAATAGCAACGTTCTGCATCCAGAACGCTCGGATATTGCCTGGCGTTGCACGGTCGTGGGGGCCACCATGTCGGATAGGGCTGTAGCGGAGTGGGGAGGGCGGATGTCCGAGACGACCATCGAGGGATTGCTGCTACAGCCAGTGGCGTCCTCTGGTTTCATCGAGGCGCCCGAGCGCAGCGAAGAGACAGCTCCTGGGCCGGCCATCGCACACCCGTTGAAGATCACAATCGTCTGGGGAGACCTGGCGCACGCGGCGGCGGACATCCACGTGGCTGGGCACTATCAAGGCGTGATGCCGTCGGCCGCCGAGCGCAGGCTCGATGAGGCGATCTCCCCACCCGGAGCCTGCGGCATCATCTGCGATCACACTCGCCGCCGATGGCTGATCGGCGCGCTCGGCGAGATCACCTACTTTCCCGGACGGGTCGGCGCGCCCGACGCCACGAGTCAGGTGGTTCGAGCGGCGGTGACCGGCATGGGTCGCGTCGGCACCTTCACCGAGGATAACGCAGGCAGGCTGTACAAGTCGCTGCTGCGCGAAGTGGTCGCACTGGGACATATCCGTACGGTCGCCACGGTGCTGATCGGCTCCGGCGCGGGCAACCTGTCGTTTCACCAGGTAGCCCGGGCGGTGGTGACCGGGTTCGGCAACGTGCTGCGCGGCCTCCCGGCCGATCGCGACCCGGCTGTGCCAGACGTGCTGGTCATCGAGCAGGATCGGCTCCGCGCTGAGCAGTGCCATCATGCGCTGCTCAGCGCCGCCGAGCCGGAGCCGTTGATCACGGTGGAGCCGGTCATCGTCAGCATCCCAGGAGGGCGCGTCGGCACTGATGCCGCCGCCGTGTACGGGATCCGGAGCCTGCTCAACCAGCTGGCCGGCACTGCGCCCGGCGATCCGGCCCACGCCATTCTCACTGCCGTGCCCGATGAGCTGCGCGACGAGGTGCAGGCGCGGCTCATCGAGATGGCACCACGCTCGGGGGGTGTCGCCGGCGTCACGATCGACGCGCCGCCGGAAGGCGGCCGGCGGCGCGCTGACGACGGAGCCGGTGAGCAGACGGCGACCCGGGTGACGGTGCTGCGGGCCCCCAGTGGCGTGACCTGGTCCGCCTTGACGGCGCGAGCGACCGTCCCCGAGCGTGCGGTGCAGCTCAACGAGTCGCTGATACAAGATCTCGTGCGCCGGCTCACCCCACCTTCCGATGACGACGCGGCCGAGCTCTCCGCCTTCCTCGCTCGGTTCATGGTGCCGCTCGACCTGCAGCGCTACCTCGACGGGCAAGCACCGCTGATCATTGAGGTCGACCTGCACACCGCGGTCGTACCGTGGGAGCTCCTCATCTCGACTGCACACGACGCCGGGGACGAACCCGAACCGCTGGCCATCCAGCAGTGCCTGTCCCGGCAGATGCGAACCAGCTACGCTCGGACCGACCCCGAGGAGTCATCCGTCGAAAAAATGCGGGCCCTTGTCATCGGTGACCCGGGAGACCCGAACCGTGGCCAGTCCCTCCCCGAAGCCAGGATCGAGGCAGCTGCCGTCGCCGATGTGCTGCGGGAACACAAGATTGAGGTCGACCTGTTCATCGGCCCTCCTGGATCGATACCGACACCGGGCGCACGGTTCGCCACCCGGCTCGATGTGCTCGCCAGGATGCTCAGCCGGAACTATAATCTCATCCACTACGCTGGCCACGGCGTTTTCGATTCGGAGCGTCCCGAACTGTCCGGCTGGCTTTTTGCCGACGGCTTGCTCGGAGCACGCGAGCTCATCCAATTCTCGCAGGCACCACGATTGGTCGTGGCCGATGCCTGCTGGTCAGCGGCGCATCCTGACGCGTCTCAGGACGACAAACCACCGCCGGCACGCGGTGGCAGGCTTGTTCCGGTGCTGGCCGACGAGTTCCTCCGAGTCGGCACCGGGCATTTCATCGGTGCCTCATGGGGTCTCCCGGACGGAGCGGCCCGGATGTTCGCGACGTCCTTCTACGCGGCGCTGCTCGGCAGCGGCGGAGTAGCCCCGCTGTCGGTCGGCCAAGCGATGCGCCGCAGCCGCCGGATCCTCTGGGAGGATGCCAAGCAAGCGACGTCGGCAACCCCGGAACGTCGCTATGCGTGGGCGGCTTACCAGCACTATGGCGATCCCGGAGATCACTTCCTCCCCGAGGTCGCCCCCAACCGGAGAACCTGAGAATGGGCAAGATCGATGACCAAAGTCGCACTACCCGACGTGATCGTTCTGCTACCCGGCATCACCGGAAGCGTGCTCGCTAAGGACGGTAAGGAAGTCTGGTCGCCGGCGCCAGGCACAGTGCTGCGCAACCTGCTCAGCTTCGGACGTTCGATCAAGAATCTGGAGGTCAGTGACGACGACTGCCTGGCCGCCGACCTCGGCGACGGAGTCGCGGCGACCCGGCTCGTCGACACACTGCACATCATCCCGGGCCTGTGGAAGATCGACGGTTACAGCGAGATCGAACGATTTCTCCTGGCGACATTCGATCTCACGCCCGGAGTGAACTATTTCCCGTTCCCCTATGACTGGCGCCGAGACAACCGCGCCAGCGCGACCAAACTGCAAGAAAAATCCCGCGAGTGGCTCGCGGCGTGGCGGGCGAAGTCCGGCAACTCCTCGGCGCAGCTTGTGCTGGTCGGTCACTCGATGGGCGGTTTGGTGGCGCGCTACTTCGTCGAGGTGCTCGGCGGTTGGCGCGACACCACAGCGGTGGTGACGTTCGGCACACCATTCTACGGTTCACTGAACGCGGTCGACTTTCTCCTCAACGGTTTTCACAAGGACCTCGGCCCGCTGAGCGTCGACTTTTCACCGCTGCTGCGCTCGATGACCTCTATACACCAGCTCGTCCCGTCGTACCGCTGCATCGATGGGCCTGACGGCACGACCACGACACCCGCCGATGCCGGGCTGGCGCAGTGGAACCCGGCGTGGAACCACGCGCTCCTGGCGTTTCAGCGGGAGATGGAAGACGCGGCCAAGGCCAACCGCGCCGACCCGGAGTTCATCGCTCACCCGGTCGTCTACCAGCCGATTACCGGGCGCGATCAGCCCACCCGCCAGTCGGCCGCCGTAGTCAACGGAAAAGTCGAACTCCGCTTCGACCGGAAAGGTAAGGACGAAAGCGGTGACGGCACCGTGCCGCTGTTGTCCGGAGCCCTAGCCGGCACGCAACAGATGCGAACCTTCGCGCCGGAACAGCACGCGCGACTGCAGGCCAACACCCCCTTGCTCAATCACCTCAGCGGCGTCATCCAAGCGCTGCACGAAAGCCGTATTGAGGATCTCCGCCGCAGAGTGACCTCGTGGTTCGCACTCGACGTCGACGACGTCTACTTGCCCAATGAGCCGGTGGCGGTGCACGTCCAGACCCTCAGCGATCTCGACCTCGGCACACTGCAGGAGGTCCAGACCACGGTTGCGGTGCAGGACCAGGCAACTGGCCAGCACGTCACCCACCGCGACGTCGTGGTGCCGCGGGACCGCACTGAGGTGGTGCTCGGAGAGCTCGGCGCCGGCACCTACCTCCTCACGGTCAGCGGTCCGGCTGGCGCCGCGGAGGTCTCTGACGTCTTCGCGGTCGCGTCAGTGGCGGAGGTCGGAGGTTAGTGGTGGGATGGTGATCAGGATTCGGTAGTGGCCAGCAGGATGGGGTTCGCCGATCGGCTGGTCCTCGACTTGGATCCAGGCGTGGGCGGCGAAGGGATTGGTGCGCACTCCCGTGCACCAAGTGGGCCAGGTGCCGTGGGCGCGGCAGTAGAGGGTGGCCGCAATCGAGCGTTGCAGGCAGCCTTGGCCGGCGCAGCGCAGGCTGAC
Organism: Pseudonocardiaceae bacterium; assembly: GCA_050699575.1. Taxonomy (GTDB): domain Bacteria; phylum Actinomycetota; class Actinomycetes; order Mycobacteriales; family Pseudonocardiaceae. The sequence continues at coordinate 19,966 of JBOHFG010000056.1, read as the reverse complement.
CGCAACTACCGCCTGGCGGGCGGCGTGGGCTTGCTGTGGGGTGGCAGGCTGGGCGCCGCGGCGGGCGAACTCCAGCACGGTGCGCAGCTTCCGGGGACGCAGGCTGATCAGCAGCCGGGCGGCACCCACCGCGAGCAGGGCCAGCACGCGGTGGTGTGCCGGAAGCCGAGGCCGAGGTTCCAGGGTGACGGGAACGCTCATGAGCGGGTCACCAGATTCGCGGCGCGCAGCCAGGTCTCGCAGCCCAGCAAGTCCTCCACGGCGAATATCACCGTCCAGTCAACCTGGGGGGTCAGCAGTTGACGGCGCAGCAGGTCAGGGTTGATCAGGCCACCGGCGGCGAGCGCGGAGTCGGCAAAGAGCTCGAGGATGTCGGGCAAGTGCCGCCGCAGCCCGACTCTGAGGTCTTGCCCGAATTCGCCTTTGGTGGTGCGAGCGGCGATGGCGGCGGGCAGGATGGGGCGCATCGCCTCGACCAGCAGTGGTTTGTACCGCCAGGGTGTCCTGCGTTCGTGGGGGCGGACCGCGAGCGCGGCCTCGACGACCCGATCGTCGAGGTAGGGCAGCTCCAGCCGGAGCCCGGCGGGCGCCACGAGCCTCGACATCTGCCGGTAGGCCGGTCCCATCATCCGCAGGATGGCCAGGGTGACGTGTTGGCCGCGGTCGGCCGCCAGGGGCTGGGCTTCATCGCCAGTGGATCGCAGCACGGCCCGGGTGGTGTCGACGGCTGCGGGGGTAACCCACACCGGTGCCCGCAGCGGGTGACCCCAGCCCAGATCGGGGGTGCGGCGCGGCAGGGGCCCGGCGGTGAGCTGCTCGGCCTGCTGATGCCACCAAGCACCAAGGCCACCGCCGCGGGCCAGACCCGACACGGTGGCCCCCCACGGCCAGCGGCGCAACGCCTGGTAGCCGCGCACCTGAGCGATCGCGGTGAACGGCCGCCGGCGCAGCAGCGGATGCAAGTAGGCCGCAGGGCTGTGGAACAACTCGTCACCGCCGTGCCCGGCCAGATGCACTTGGGCGCCGCGCGCGGCCAGGAACTCGGCGGTGCGCCGGGTGCGGGCCAGGGTCCGGGTGAATTGGTAGGGCGCCTCGGTATCCCCGACGGTGGCGGAGTCGGCGAAGATGGCGGGCAGCTCGGCCTGCGGGAGCACCACATGCTCGGCGTGCGGGAGCCCGCCGGCGGCGTGGGCGGCGAACACGGCATCGTCATTGGCCACATCCGCCTCGGCCCACCGCACTGTCAGCAGGTCCGCCATGCCCGCCCGTGCGGCGAGGAAACACAGCGAGGTCGAGTCCATCCCGCCGGACAGATCCGCGCTCAGCCGCCCCTGCGACGGCCGGCGCGCGGCCACCGCCGTCTCCAGGGCCTGCCGCACCGCGCCGGCACCCACGGTCAAGGACATCTCAGGCTCGGGTGGCTGCCACCACCGCAGCTCACCGACCGCGCCACCGGGATCGATCTGCAGGTAGTGGTCCGGGGCCAGCGCCCGCACCCCCCGCCACAGAGTGCGTTCTCCCACCGGGGGCGGCACCGTCAGTCCACCCGCCACCCGCACCGCCAGCACCTGCTCATCGATCCCCGAACCGGCCACCATGGCGAGCAGATCAGCCCGCTCACTTGCGACCGGCACCCCGTCGATCCGGGTATGGAACACCCGGCGCACCCCCGTCACACTGCCCTGCGCCCGTACCACACCATCCACCGAGGCCACCAGATGACCACAACCCGGCAACACCCGCGCCACCGCATCCAGCTCGGCCACCGTCCGCACCCTCGCGACCAGCTCGGCCAGCCGGGTGGCGGTGATCGGACACGATCCGACCACCGCCACCCGCAGGGACCCCACCGACACCAGGGTGAACTCATCCTGATCGAGGCTGCCGACCAGCCACGGACTCCCGGACGCATGCAGCGACAATGCCGGCCACCCAGCCACTACCCGCCGCGCGTCCAGCCGATCCAGCAGCACCATCCACCCTTCGACCACGAATCCTCAGTCCTGATGATGGCTGTCAGTCATTCCTGACGGCTATTGCTGTCGGAAAAGGCCTGCCCGCCGCCGAGCGTGTCCTCGCCGAACTCACCCAACTCCACCAGCACCGGGGGTTCGTAGACCGTCACCGGCTCATCCATCATCTGTTCCTCCACCACAACCTCCTTCACTCAGGTGTTCCTCCACCACAACCTCCTTCACTCGGGTCGTCGCGGTCCTCCGGTAGGGGTCAGGGCGAATTCCCCACCCAACTTTCAGCGTCCCGGACGACGGTATCTGGATACTCGCACGCGCGGCACTCGAACACCGCGACGGTCGAGTCGTCGCTCGCGGAAACCAGTCGCGACCGGCCGCCTGGCAGGAACAGCACGTCGTTCACCGAGTCGCCGTGCTGCCGGGCAAGCATCACCCGTCGACCGGAGTCCACGTCCCACACCTCGATGAGCCCCTCGCCGGTTCCCACGGCCACCAGCTTGCCGTCAGCGCTAAACGATGGACTGCCCACTGCCGCGCCTCCCTGCACAACGAGTTGGCCGTCGCGGGTCCAGACGTGCAGGACGCCGTCTTTGGCCACACCGACGATGTGCTCGCCGCGCGGGTCGAACGCCACCTTGGTCGCGTCGGGAAGCTCCAAGAGCTGGGGTCGCTCCTTGGTGCCCAGCTTGTGGAGAGCGACCCCCTTGAGGCCGGTCACGGCGAGCAGGTGCCCGGAGGGGTCGAAAGCGATACTCTCTGCGCTCTGGTTCGAATCGTTGATCACGAGATCGCCGGTGAGGTTACCTTGTGCGTCCCAGAAGTGGACGTGGCCGCGGGAGTCTCCGGCCGCGACCGTCTTGCCATCCTGGCTGATATCAAGGCTGACCAACCAGTCGGAACAATCGCGGTTCGAGGCCTCACAAGCGAGGGCCGGGACCACGAACTCGCGGTCGAGGGCAACCCGGTGCCCACTGTCCCAGCGCCACGCCTGTAGCTTTTTCCCGGACCGCGTGAGAGTAATGATGCGGTGCGGATCCGTCGGGTCAAATCGCACATGTTCGACACGGATTTTGCCACGACCTTTCACCTCTACCGTCACTACCGAAACATTTGAGGTGTCCGTGGGATGAACAATGTCGACTGTGCCATCATAGCTCGCCGCCGCGAGCCACTGTCTGTCCGCACTCATGTCCAGGTCACGCACCCAGCTGTCACGCAGAGTGAATCGTTGGATTTGGGGAATGTCCCAGAGTCGGACGGTGCCGTCGTGTCCGAGGGAGACTAGGGCTTTGCCGTCGCGCAGGAAACTTACCTGCTGGACGCCGCCGCGGTGGGCGATGAAATCGTAGGTGGCCCTGGCCGGGGTTCCGAGTTTTGCGGACCACACCCGAACCCGCCCATCGGCCCCGGCTGTGGCGATCCACTGGCCGTGGAGATCCAGCGCTACACCAGACACCGTGTCTGCTTGTTGGGGCAGAAAGCGTTGTGCCGCGCTGCCCGGACTGTACGTCATCACCGTTTTATCCAAGGCGATGCCGATCATGTGACTACTCTCGTTCGCCACCACCTGCGAGAAATTATTCGAATAAGAGAAGTGATCCTCGCGCGGCTGTGTGTTTGATAGAAAGTCCCAGCGAATAATGACGTCGCCCAAGGTTGCGCCGACCACCTCGCGCCCGTAACGCTGCAGGTACTTGGCCGGATTGGACAATAGGGATGACTCTGCCGTCATCGTGGCAGTCCGTGCATCCCAGACCCGCAGCCGCGAGTCCTGGTCGGAGGTCACGACTTGTCCGTCGGCAATCGGCAGCGCCTCGTAGACGGTGTTCGGGCGGCAGGTATTCGGGAAGCACGTGACCTGCTTACCGGTCTTCGCGCTGTAGGTGGCCGCGAGACCCGAGGAGGTCACCACCAGGACAAGGTCGTCTGGGGGCGAATCGAGCCACGACACAGCCAAGACCGATCCGTCTATCGGGGAGAGGTCGACCTGCCTGCGCGCCCCGACATCCATGACCGCGACACGGCCCTGGTTGGTGGCGAGCACGACGTGCGATGCGCTCGGGCTGGTGGCCGCCGTGACCACGGTTCCGGTGAGGTGGGCCTTCGCCTCCGTGAGCTGCTCGCCGTCGCCGAGAACCCGGATCCCGCCCTGGGCGTCATAGGTGACCACGTGCCGTTGGTCGGGAGTGACCACCATACCGGCAGCCCTCGGATTACCCGGGAACCCGGCGATCACGCGGCTGTGTGGAGCCGACGCCGCGGTCAGCACCGCCTCACGAGCTTGAGCATCGTCGCGGTCGTTCTGATAAGCGTGGACCGCCTTGCTCAGGCTCTGGACGGGATTATCGCTGAGGACCGCCGCAGCCTCGGACAGCAATTGTTGTTGCTGTGCCACACGGGAGGAGCGGTAGAAGAACACGCTGAGTGCGCCGACTACCAGCAACAGGACAACGAGACCAGCGAGCAATTGAGTTTGGCGCAACCGCTGGCGAGTGGCCTGTAGTTCGGCTCGGGCTTTCTCCTGCTCGGCGGCGAGCTTGCGCGACGCTTCGTCTTGCGCGCGCTGCGCGAAGTAGTGGCGGCACCAATCCTGCACCGCCGGACCCAGCACGTCATGGAAGATCTCGTAGCGGTGCGGCCCGACCACTCCAGCCGGTGGCGGAACGGGCCGCAGAATGCTCTGCCGCCCCGCGGACAACGACTCCAGCAGCTCCCGGACAGAACTCACCGACACACCCGACAACCCGGCGAGATCCTCGGCCGTCAGCGCGATCTTCGCGCCCGAGGGGGTGACGAGCTGGCGGAAGACCGCGGCGGCGACCTCGGTCTGCCCGATCGAGAGCCCGTCCAGCACGGTCTGGAGGTGGGTCTGCACGATCGACTGCGCCCCACCCAACTCATCGAGCGTGCTCCGGCGCAACACCGATGACCCGCTGGCCCGCTCCGTTTCCCATAACCGGGCCAGCACGAGCTGTAGAAAGGGAGCCTCAATGCCCTCCTGGCCATTCACGGCACTGCCGGAAACCACTCCTTCGGGCGTCATGACCAGATTCCCGGCACGAAGCTGGTCGAGCAAAGTCACGGTGAGCTCGGGCTCGACCGCCATCGCGGAGCCGGGCGCCACCACTGCGTTGTAGCGAGAGAGCGGGCCCTCAATGGCCTCCCGGGCGGCGTTGCCCCCCAGGTGTGCCAGCCGCAGGTAGTTTCTGTACAGCAGGGGGATTTGCCCCTTGAACCGATCAAGTGTGGCGAGCTCATCCTCGCGGATCGACAGCAGGATGTTGACCGGCAGATCGCGGGCGCTCAGGATGCGACCCAGCTCCCCACCCAGCCCATCGTCGTCGCGGTCGTCCGGGTGGTAACGGAAGTACTCCTCGAACTGGTCAAGGACCAGATACACTGCTGCGACACCGGAACGCCGCAGTACCGCACGCAGCCACGGCACGCTGAGCCGTGGGGGACCGGGCGCCTCGAACGAGCCTACGCCCGGTACCCGAGACACCGCGCTGAGCACCTCTGCGGCGATAGCGTCGAGTGGAGCCAGGCTCCACTCTCTGAGGTAGGCGACAGCGGCGTCCGGGGCCGCAAAATCCTCATAGGACTCTCTGGCGAGCTCGTGCAGTCGCGGCAGCACACCCGCCCGCAGGACGGAGCTCTTGCCCACCCCGCTCGCGGCGTACAGCAGCGTCAGCCGGCAGGCGGTGAGGTTCGCGACCACGACGTCGCAATCACGCCGGCGACCGAAGAAATACGGTGCGTCAGCCTCACCGAAGGGTACGAGCCCGACATACGGGCATTCGGGCTGCGCGACCCCTGGAGACTCTGTGTCGCCGATCACGCAGCCTCCCGGGGTGGCCGGGCTGGAAAGCGCTGCTCGATCGCGGCGACGAAATGCTCTACCCGGACGGGCAGGATCTCCACTCCGCGCTCATCCCAGGTGGCGCTGTCGACCGGGTCCGGATGGGCCTCGATCGCCCACGATGTGAATTTTGCCCTCGACTGCTTCCGCCACAGCCGATACAACATGACCCGGAAGTTCCAGTCGCGCAGGCTGTAGCCGAGAAACAGGAAGTGGCTCTTCTTGATCTTCTCCGCAAGCGTGATGGGAAACAGGTGCGCGATATCCGCGCGGGTGAGGTAGTCGACGTAGTCGTCCTCGGTGATCACGAAGCTGCCCATATCCGCCCCGTTGAACCGGTTCACCGTCCCGTGGATCTTCGCGATGACTGTTCGCCGGTTGAGCGGGAGGTCGGTGTACTCATTCGGTTTCCGGATCACCGAGGGCGCACCGTCGGACGGGATGTGCCGGAAGAGCCCACGATCCGTCTCAACGTCGTTGATGTAGGTGACGACGTCGTATGGCTCACCTTCGGCCTGAAACGCCCGCTCGAGCGCGTCGTCGTAGTTGGTCGTCAGGATGAGCATGCATTCACGTGCCGTCGCTGCCTCCCGGGTGTGGCGAGCCAGCCGGGCGAGAAAGTGATGCAGCGGGGTCGGGGGGTAGTCGGCGTCGAAGATCTGGTGAAGCTCTTCGTAGAGCGGGCCCTCGCCCAGCTGCGTCGCCAGGTACTGCGACACCCGCGCCAGGTCAAGGACGTCGGACCGCGGGTAGCCCGCGCAGGTCGCGAGCATCTCGGCCAGCTCCCGTCCGTTGGGCAGGTAGCGACCCCACTGATACCCGACGTCGGGTGGCCGGTCACTCAGGTTGGCGCCGGCGCCGAGCACGGGAATAACCTTCCCGCTCAACAAGCGCCTCACGACCAGCTCGTATTTGCTGCTCAGATCCTCCGTCATGTCTCCACCTCGTTGCTGACCGGGAAGTACCCGGAGCCAGCACTTACAGGAACAATCGGAGGGTCGAGAAAATACCTACATCACCCGAATGGGTCGAGGACGCCGTCGATCTCCGCCGGGCTCTCCGCGACCACCACCGCGATCAGGTCGAAGAAGTTCTCGAGACCGCCATCCCGGCAACCGACCAGGACGTGGTGGTGATCTTCGTGAGTGTATCGGGTACCCGTGACGGGCGGCTCACCCAGGAGACCTTCGCGCGCAAGATCTACCCCGCGGACGTGGGCGGCCGGCGACTGTCGGCCATCCAGCTCACCACCGCGGCGGGGATCTGTGCCATGGCTGACCTGGTCCGGGAGGAGAAGCTGCCGACGTCGGGGTTCGTCCGGCCGCAGGAGTGCGCATTGTCGGAGTTCCTGGCAAACCGGTTCGGCTCGCTATACCTGCAAGGCAAGGAGATCGAGTTCAGGCGGCAGGACCCAACATGAACGAGTTGCTCACCAGGATCGTCGGTCCGCAACGGTGCGCGGAGCTGCTGGCCCAGGTCGACCGCCTGCACCCCGACGCCCAGCAGGCCGTGACCGCAACGGTCGGCGACTCGGTGAATCCCCTTGACGGTGCGACACTGGCGCTGCTCGATGGCCTGACCGGCGCTGCGGGCCGACCCAGTCGTGCGCCGGTTCCGGAATACCGGCGGGGCCAGCACCGCACTCGAGGTCCCCGGTTCGTTCTTCGAGTTCATCACCCGCGATGTGCTACCCAGCGGCAAGCTCGACCTCACCTTCGACACCGGCAACGCTCAAAACATCTCTTCCGCATGACCTCCCACCGGGTCGTGTCGCGTTCTGGATCCAGAACGCGCTTTACTAAGACCGAATAGCATCGTTCTGCATCCAGAACGCTCGGCTATCATCCATTGGGGAGGGTTTATGCGGGTGCTGGTGGCTGGTTCGTCTGGGTTTGTTGGCAGGCGGCTGTGTCCTGCGTTGGTGGAGGCGGGCCACGTGGTACGGGCGATGACGCGGCGTCCCGAGACCTACCGCGGTGCGGGCGCGGCAGTGCACGGCGACGTGCACGACGCCGGCTCATTGAGCACTGCCCTCACTGGCTGCGATGCCGCCTACTACCTCGTGCACTCCCTCGACGACGCTGACTTCGAGCAGCGCGACGCCGAAGCGGCCCGCACCTTTGCCCGCACCGCGGCCGAAGCGGGGTTGCGCCGGATCATCTACCTCGGGGGCCTCGGCGACGACGCCGACGATTTGTCCGCCCACCTACGCAGCCGTCGCGAGGTGGAAAGACTGCTCGGGTCCGGTGGCGTGCCGGTCACCACGCTGCGGGCCGGGATCATCGTGGGCCACGGCAGCATCTCCTGGGAGATGACCCGCCAACTGGTGGAACACCTGCCAATCATGATCACGCCGCGGTGGGTTCACACCCGGACCCAGCCGATCGCGATAGCCGACGTGGTGCGTTACCTCGTCGGTGTGCTCGAGATTCCGGAAACAGCCGCACGCACCTTCGACGTCGGCGGGACGGAGATTCTGGCGTATGTGGACATGATGCGTCGGGTCGCCGCAATCCAGGGCCGGCCGCTGATAGTAGTGCCCGTGCCCCTGCTCTCGCCACAACTGTCATCGTTGTGGCTGTCGTTGGTCACCGACGTGGACGTGCAGACCGGCCGCTCACTCATCGACTCGATGAGCAATGAGATGGTGGTGCGCGAGGACAGCATCCGGCGGCTGATCCCCTTCGAGCCCATGGACTACGATGACGCTGTACTTCAGGCCCTCGGTGAGCGGGCCAAAGTACAGCGGGTGTCGTGACGAACACAGTACGGAAGTGGCGTCGGCGCTGGGAACGACTGGTGACGGCACTGCCATCCTTGGCGGTGGACCCGTCCTTGCCGATGGACACGGTCTCCTGGAACCGCAGCGAGTCCGACGCCACCCTGCACCGTCGCCGCCGGGTCGTGGCCGGGGTTTCCCTGGCCGGTGCGGGGTTGCTGGGCACGTCGCTATCGACGAAACCGGGCTCCCCGCAGTTCTACGGTCTCACCCTCGGGCTAGCCGCGACCTGGACCGCGGGTGGACTGGGATCCGGCCCGCTGCACCTGGGCTGGACCCGGCAATCCGACCATACCTTGCGCCGGCCGGTGATCGCCCCGGTGCTCATCGGGGTGGGCGCGTTCGCGGTGTGCTACGCCTGCGCACTCGGCGCCCGGCACGTCCCGGTGCTCAACAGAGCGATCTCCGGGGTCCTGCAGTACGCCCACCAGGGATCCAGCCCCCTCGTGCTGCTCACCACCCTGGCAAATGGCGCCGCCGAGGAGGTCTTCTTCCGCGGCGCCCTGTACACCGCCCTCGGCAGCACGCACCCCGTCGCCCTGTCCACCGCCATCTACTCGCTGACCACCACCACGACGCGCAACCCGGCGCTGGTTCTCGCCTCGACCGTGCTGGGCACACTGCTCGGCCTGCAACGCCGGGCCACCGGCGGCGTCCAAGCGCCGATACTGACCCATCTGACCTGGTCGACGCTGATGGTGCACTTCCTGCCCTTGCTGTTCCGCGACGAGCCGGATACCGCAGTGGCACAACTCTACCCACCCCGCTTACGGATCGTGTTCAAGCATGCACGTTAAGTTACACAAGAAGCAAGACGCCACGACCTACACGCGAGAAACCACCTAGGGACCTTTCGGACAAGACAGTTCATTCTGACTGTCAAGCTTGCCTGACGCATGGTTACCAGCTCATTGCCGAGCGTGTACGGTCATGTCTCGTCTGTAAATGCCCTGGGGGAGGAGTTTACCGGTGACACCAGTAGCGAGCAGTCAGCTTGACACCATCATCCCAGCACCACCGCTAGGCGGGCCCATGGTCATCGCAACGTTGAGCTGCCGGCAACCGGATACGACGTTGTGCACGGTAGCCGGCAGCGTGGATTTGGCCGCAGCGCCCGTCCTTGCCGACAAGCTCATTGAAGCAGTCCACGATGGCCGGGCACACCTGGTGATCGACCTGTCCGCCGTCGCACTCATCGATTCGAGCGCGCTGCACGCTGTTTTCGAGACGCTCGACTGCTACGACATCGACGGTCACCTCGCTGTCGTGGTTGACCCGCGCTCCGATTCCATTACCCGTCTGGACATCACCGCACTGGAGGAGATGCTCGACGTGCATCACGAACTGGCCGGCGCCTTGCGGGCCTGCGCCCGAGCTTCCATTTCCACCGGCGGACGCCACCGAGCGCAGGCTGCTGGCTAGCCGCACAGAGGTGCTCCAGGGGTAGTGACCCTCTCGGCGAGCACGCAACCATCCAGGGGGTGTTGCGAACCCAGGCTCGTCGCTAGGGTCACTGCTCAGCACACTCGGCGTAGACGTTCCGTTACCCTTACCGCGATGGGATGGGAGACCAGCCACGCTGTCATGCCACGAGAGGGCCGATGATACGACGGAGAACCACTAGTTGGTTCCTCTTCGTGGTGCTGGCGTTACCGCTGTTCGAGGTAGGCCCGGCTGCCACCGCCGCACCGTCAGAGAACGCCGCACCGTCAGAGAACTACGGCGAGTACTCCTTGATGACTCAGCGGCACGCCGGGCAGTTCTACTCCGGTGGGAGCCCCGCGGGGCAGTGGTCATGGACACCGCAAGGCAACGAGTCGACCGTGCTGTGGGGCAACCCATCGACCTGGCCACCGGACAACGCGGAGCACTTCATTCATGCCGGCGAGTGGGTCCTGCTCGATGGATGGCGCAGCGTCGGCAAGTACTACCTCCAGCGGGTGAATCGTGAGCTGATCGGCGACGGGTCCTGCCAGAACATGACGCCAGTGTCATCGGATGGGGGTCGCCAACACTACGTGCAGTGGACGATTGCACCCCACCCGTACTGCCTCCAGGCGTGGGGGACCATCACCGAGGAGTTCAGCGGCAAGACCGTGGACTTCTTTCATTCGCAGGTGTGGTCCCCGCCCAGCACATGCAGCAACACCTACCTCGGGGTGCGTACCTGTATAAGTCAATGGGAGACGTGGTCGGACAACAACGGCGCCCCGGGTGCCCCGATCACCCGCAAACTGGAGCGCAGCGTCTATCTCGCCCGCGGTGTCGGGATGGGCTTCATGATTGACCAGACTTTTCCGTATTCCTGGCATGCCGAACTGCACTCCGACTGGGTCTGGTAACGATGGCGTTCGCTTGGTCTCGGAGTCGTCCGTACCGTTCATGAGCTGCCTGTTTACTCACTCCCAGTGACTGACCGATGTCGGTCCAGGACGCGCCGCGCGTCCGGGCCAGCCGCACCAGCCTGGCCCGCCAACGGTGTACCACCCGGGCGAGGGTCTCTACCGCAGTCAAGGCCTCGAGTACCGGTTCGACGGCGCGTCGTTCGGTGCTCGCCGCGGCAGGGCGCTGAGTGTCGGTAGTGGCGTCTTGCGGGAGATACCGCCCAAAACGCTCCGCGGCGTGCAGTGCCTCGTAGGTCTGCCACGGTAACGGGGTCGGGCTGGGCGGCGCGGGTCGGACGCGCGGCGGCGGAGCCGATTCGCCGGGGTTCTTCGGTGGCTCATCGGCAGGCGGGAGCTTCAGGTATACCCGGATGGTGGTGCCCTGCGGGCAGGTGTGCTGCTGGACCAGGTCAGAAAGGTGGTGGACCAGCAGCAGGCCACGACCGTCCGGCCGGGTGGGATCAGCCAGCGGGCGGGCGGCGAGCACGTCAGCGAGGTGTCCGGCGTGCCGGATCTCACACACCAGGTACCCTCGTTCGGCCCAGGTGCGCAGTGTGCCGGTCCCGCCGCCGTGTGCGAGGCTGCGGGCCACCAGCTCGCCGACGATCAGCCTCAGCTCCGCGTGATCGCCGCCTAGGCCCAACCGGGCGGCGTGGTCACAGGCGAACTGCCCGGCGAGCGCCTGGTTGGTGACATCGAAGGTGAAACTAGGGCCTACCACCGGTAAGCAGAGCTGGTCGTCGGCGGTGACGCGGTGGGTTGCGAAGCCGGTGCTGGTCCGCTTTCCACTGGCGTCGATCAGCACCAGATGGCCGGCCTCGGCGTCGGCAAGGGTCGTTGCGCCTACCTTGTCAATGTCATACGGGCACAGCATGGTGACCGATCGACCGGCGAGCGCGACGTTGATCAATGTCTCGTGTTGGGCGCAAGCCGGGTACTCCCGTGGTCCGCTCCACGGGTGTTCGCCGATGATCCGCACCCGCCCGGAGGGGTACGCATCAGCGAAAGCACACAGCACATTGGGGACGATCCGGCCCGAGGCACGACCTGAGCGGGTCATATCCAGCAGCCGCACCCGTTCGGCGTCGGCACCCAGCTCGGCCAGGATGAGCCGAAGGTTCGGGCCCGGCACGGCCAGCGCCACCGGCTCACCGGCGGCCAAGCCCTCGCGGATGAACGGCACCGTGCCTCGAAGATACTCTGCGGTGCCGCGATAGAAGAGCGCTGGGTGCACGAACTCATCGGCCCAGCGGGGCGCCGGGGCGGTCATCGCCCCCACAACCCCTTCACCTTGCTCGTGCAGCGACGGCCACCGGACCCGACCACCAGCACACCCACCACCTCATCTCGACGCGACAAATAACGGCAACCAACCGACGAATCGATGGATCACCCATTTACCGCGCCAAGCCCCACTGCACAGAGTAGATACTGATCCGACCCCTGACAACCCACAGTAATCCCGATCACAACGGTGCTGGACGTCACGAACGCCCCGGCGCGGTCCGCCAACTGGATCGCCGGCGGCTGGCCGCGGTTGGCCTAGGATTTACGTCTCACCACATCTATCGCAGACCCGCAGATCGCAGCGAAGGAGCCGCCATGACGGCGATCGAGGACCTCGTGGTCCGCAGCACTCTGCACTCAGGCACCGGACCCGGCCAGCTGCCCGGCCAGCCCAGCCTGCACGTAGCAGTAGTGACCTGCATGGACGCCCGCATCGACCCGGTCCAACTGCTCGGTCTGCGCCCGGGCGAGGCGCACGTGATCCGCAACGCGGGTGGCGTCGTCACCGACGACGTGATCCGCTCCCTGGCGGTAAGCCAGCGAAAGCTGGGCACCACCGAGGTAATGCTGGTGCACCACACCAAATGCGGGATGGTGACGTTCACCGACGAGGACTTCCGAACTGAGCTTCAGCACGCCACCGGCCTGCGGCCCAGCTGGGCGGTAGAGACCTTCCGCGACACTGAGTCCGCCGTGCTGCAGTCCATGGAGCGGGTGCGGCGCAACCCCTTTCTGACCCATACCACGAAGATGCGGGGCTTTGTCGTGGATGTCGAGACCGGTGATCTCGCCGAGGTCGTGGCTCCCCAACCGTGAACCCGACACTCCTGATCGCCTGGTTCGACACCCACGCACGGGATCTGCCCTGGCGCAACGCTGACACCACGCCGTGGGGCGTACTGGTCAGCGAGGTCATGCTGCAGCAGACTCCGGTACACCGCGTCACCGGTGTGTGGACGGAGTGGATGGCCCGCTGGCCCCGGCCGTCGTGTCTGGCTGCCGAGACGCCCGGCATGGTCGTCCGCGCCTGGGGGAAGCTGGGTTACCCGCGGCGCGCGCTACGGCTGCACGCGGCTGCCACCACCATCGCCACGCAGCATCACGACACTGTTCCCGATGAGGTGGATATCCTGCTCACCCTGCCCGGGATCGGCGCCTACACCGCCCGTGCCGTTGCGGCCTTCGGCTACGGGCGCCGCGCGCCGGTGGTGGACACCAACGTCCGCCGGGTGGTTGCTCGTGCGGTGCACGGCATGGCCAACGCCGGACCACCCGCCACCGCCCGTGATCTGTCCGATGTAAATGGCGTGCTTCCCGAAGCACAGCCCGCCCGCTTCTGCGCCGCACTGATGGAGCTCGGCGCCGTCGTATGCACTGCCCGCCACCCACGTTGTGCTGAATGCCCAGTGGCCAGCGAGTGCGCCTGGGTGCGCGCGGGCCGGCCTGCGGCAACCGCCCCCGGGCGGCCCGCGCAGCGCTTCGCGGGCACCGATCGTCAGGTGCGCGGGTTGCTACTCGACGTGCTGCGAGCAGCAGCGGACCCGGTGCCCCGAGCCCGGCTGGATGTGGTCTGGCCGGACGCGCCGCAGCGCGACCGGTGCCTGGGCTCGCTGCTCATCGACGGCCTGGTGGAACAGCCGAGCGACAACCACTTCGCCCTGCCAGGCGAGCACCCAGAAAAACGCCCAGCCGCACCGTGAGCCCAGGAAACTGGGGCCCCAGCCGTAGGCTGGACTGCATGGCCGTCGTAAAGATCAACGCAATTGAGGTGCCGGAAGGCGCTGGCCCCGAGCTGGAGCGCCGATTCGGGGCTCGTCACGGGTCGGTAGAGTCCGCACCGGGTTTCCTCGGCTTCGAGCTGTTACGCCCGGTGGCAGGGGACGACCGATACTTCGTCTACACCAAGTGGGAGACCGAGGAGCACTTCCAAGCCTGGCGCAACGGCCCGGCGATGGAGGCCCACTCCGGAGAGCGGGCGAAACCAGTGGCCAGTGGCTCATCCCTCCTGGAGTTCGAGGTGGTGCAGTCCGCCGAGCCGTCCGCCAGCGCCCCCTAACGTAGGGCAAGGGGCCCGATCCGGTGCGGATCGGGCCCCTTGCGGACAGCCGGATGATCAGTCTGGAGTTGGAGCGCTGTCCAGGTCGACCAGCGGGACATCCGGTACCCGCAACGTCTTGGCCACGCCGCGGAAGACGAATTGAGCGTCCTCGGCCGGACCTTCGCCGTCCCAGTTCTCGACATCGACGATAACGATCTGCCCGGAACCGATCTCTCCGAACAGGATCTTCTCCGACAACTGGTCCTCGATGTCACGCTGAATCGTCCGGCGCAGCGGCCGAGCCCCGAGCACGGGATCGAATCCGCGCTTGGCCAACAACTTCTTGGCCAGCGTGGTGAGCTCCAGCTCCATGTCCTTGTTGCGCAGCTGAACCTCTACCCGGGCGATCATCAGGTCCACCATCGTGATGATCTCGTCCTCGGTGAGCTGATGGAAGACGATCGTGTCGTCGATCCGGTTGAGGAACTCCGGGCGGAAGTGTTTCTTGACCTCGTCGTTGACCTTGCTCTTCATTCGCTCGTAATTCGAGGTGTCGTCGTTGCCCCTCGAGAAGCCCAGACCCACCGCCTTGGAGATGTCCGACGTGCCCAGGTTCGTCGTGAAGATGATCACCGTGTTCTTAAAGTCCACCGTGCGGCCCTGACCATCGGTCAACCGGCCGTCTTCCAGCACCTGGAGCAGCGTGTTGTACACCTCCTGGTGCGCCTTCTCGATCTCGTCGAAGAGCACCACCGAGAACGGCTTGCGGCGGACCTTCTCGGTGAGCTGGCCGCCCTCCTCGTACCCCACGTAGCCGGGGGGAGCACCGAAGAGCCGGGATGCGGTGTAGCGATCGTGAAACTCACCCATGTCGATCTGGATGAGCGCGTTGTCGTCCCCGAACAGGAACTGCGCCAGCGCCTTGGACAGCTCGGTCTTTCCCACTCCGGAGGGGCCGGCGAAGATGAACGAACCCGACGGCCGTTTGGGGTCTTTCAGACCGGCCCGAGTCCGGCGAATGGCCTTGGACACGGCCTTGACCGCCTCGTGCTGGCCGATGATCCGCTTGTGCAGCTCATCCTCCATACGCAGCAGCCGGGTGGTCTCCGCCTCGGTGAGCTTGAACACCGGGATGCCGGTCCAGTTGGCCAGCACCTCCGCGATCTGCTCGTCGTCGACCTCAGCGACGACGTCGAGATCGCCAGCTTTCCATTGCTTCTCCCGCTCGGACTTCTTGACCAGCAACTGCTTCTCCGAGTCCCGCAGCTTCGCGGCACGCTCGAAGTCCTGAGCGTCAATGGCAGATTCCTTGTCCCGGCGCACCGCGGCGATCTTTTCATCGAAGTCCCGCAGGTCCGGTGGCGCGGTCATCCGGCGGATCCGCATCCGGGCGCCGGCCTCGTCGATCAGGTCAATCGCCTTGTCCGGCAGGAAGCGGTCGTTGATGTAGCGATCCGCCAGCGTGGCGGCCGACACCAGCGCACTGTCGGTGATGGACACCCGATGGTGTGCCTCGTAGCGGTCCCGCAGGCCCTTGAGGATCTCGATGGTGTGATCGAGGCTCGGCTCTTGGACCTGGATCGGCTGGAACCGACGCTCCAGCGCGGGGTCCTTCTCGACGTACTTGCGGTACTCGTCCAGCGTGGTCGCGCCGATGGTCTGCAACTCGCCCCGAGCCAGCATCGGCTTGAGGATCGACGCGGCGTCGATCGCGCCCTCCGCGGCACCCGCCCCGACCAGGGTATGCATCTCATCAATGAACAAAATGATGTCTCCTCGGGTGCGGATCTCCTTGAGCACCTTCTTCAGGCGCTCCTCGAAGTCACCGCGATACCGGGAGCCGGCCACCAGCGAGCCCAGGTCGAGGGTGTAGAGCTGCTTGTCCTTGAGCGTCTCGGGTACCTCGCCCTTGACGATGTTCTGCGCGAGCCCCTCAACGACGGCGGTCTTGCCCACGCCGGCTTCGCCGATGAGCACCGGGTTGTTCTTGGTGCGCCGGGACAGCACCTGCATGACCCGCTCGATCTCCTTGCCTCGCCCGATCACCGGATCCAGCTTGCCCTCGCGGGCACTGGCGGTGAGGTTGCGGCCGAACTGGTCAAGCACCAGAGAGGACGATGGGGTGCCCTCACCGCGCCCTGAGCCGGACTCGGCGGGTTCCTTACCCTGGTAGCCGGAGAGCAGTTGCAGTACCTGCTGGCGCACCCGGTTGAGATCGGCGCCCAGCTTGACCAGGACCTGCGCGGCTACGCCCTCGCCTTCGCGGATGAGGCCGAGCAGGATGTGCTCGGTGCCAATGTAGTTGTGGCCGAGCTGCAGCGCCTCGCGCAGCGAGAGCTCCAGCACCTTCTTGGCTCGTGGAGTGAACGGGATGTGTCCTGACGGCGCCTGCTGGCCCTGGCCGATGATCTCCTCGACCTGCTGGCGGACCCCTTCCAGGGCGATTCCCAGCGATTCGAGGGCCTTGGCCGCAACACCCTCACCCTCGTGGATCAGACCCAGCAGGATGTGCTCGGTGCCGATGTAGTTGTGGTTGAGCATCCTGGCTTCTTCCTGAGCCAGCACAACCACCCGCCGCGCGCGGTCGGTGAACCTTTCAAACATGGTGCACTCCTGACTGCCGCGCCACCGCAGCGCAGCCGGTACTGAGTCAGACAGTCCGTGCCGTCACTGTAGCTCCCGGACGGTCATGCTCGCTGGCGGAACTGCTGGCCGACTCACCGCTCCAACGTGCTACCGCTGCTCAGGATTCCGCGCAGCGACGCCTGTCCGCTCAGGGTGAACGAGACCCTCTCGGGTGGTGCTGTGCCGCACGCCGCAGTGCCTGTTCTTCGCTCGAGCGTTGCGGATGCACGTCGAGCGGAGCGAACCGCAGGTGTGACCTGAAACGTTTATTGTGATGCGGGTAACTCTGCTCGCGAGGTGTTCGTGTTCCAAGGGAGGGAGCCGTGGAGATGGTGAGCCTGATGAAGGGTTTCGCGGGCAAACCCGCGCATGCGCCACTGACCGATGTGGGTATCGGCGCCTACACCGCTGGCGTCGCGATGCTGGTAGCCGGTGCGGCCGGGTTTCAGCAAGCCGCGATGGCCAGCGCTTCGGTGATCACGATCGCGGTCGGGCTCATCGCCGCCATACCGACCATCATCACCGGCCTGGTGGACTTGTTCGGTATTCCCGCAGATGCGCCCGCGCGCACCCTTGGGTGGTGGCACCTGACCCTGATGTCCAGCGCCACCGGCATGTTCGCTTGGACGTTCACGTTACAGCTGGCTGGGTACTCCAGCGGAAAGATCATCACGTCGGCTTTGACCGTCGGTGTCGTCTCCTGGGTGCTGCTGTTGGTCGGCGGCTACCTCGGTGGCACGCTCACCTTCGTCTACGGAGTCCGGGTACTCAAGCGGCCGCAAGCAGCTATGGCTGATGCGCTCATTCCCGGTCGCGCCGACCATACCGACTAAGGACACCCACCAGCTAGACCGAGAGGAACACCCAGACCTAACAGCACACCGGTGCCGTCCCAGCCGGACGGCACCGGTGCATACCGGCCTCAGTTCCCCTTGTGGTAAGCGTCCAACACCTCAGCTGGGATGCGGCCACGGTCTGAGACGTTGTAACCGTTCTTGCGGGCCCACTCGCGGATCGCAGCGTTCTGCTCGCGGTCCACCGATGCCCGACCAGTGACGCTAGCCCGACGAACCGGACCTGCAACCTTGCGCCGCCCGCCCGCCTTGCGGGCGTTGCTGACATAGTCGGCTAGTGAGCCACGCAGCTTCCCCGCGTTACCCGACGACAGATCAATCTCGTAAGACACACCGTCGATGCCAAACTCAACGGTCTCTTCGGCGGTACCTCCATCGAGGTCATCGACCAAGGTTACGGTGACTTTCTGCGCCATGCGCGTCGTCCTCCCTCAGGGACGTGGTGGACGGAGCCATCGCACGACGACTCCACAACGACAACGAGCAGGTTAGCCTATTTCCGGGAGGATTGCGAAATCGACCCGCCGTCCAGTCCGCTCATTGTGGTCGTACCAGCGGAAACACCGATGGTCTCGCGGATACCTGAACCCATGAGCGCCATGAGTAGCCGGTCGATCCCCATTCCCGTGCCGCCACTTGGCGGCATTCCGTACTCGATCGCGGTCAGGAAGTCCTCGTCGAGGGGCATCGCCTCGTCATCGCCGGGCACCGTGAGCGCGGGCCTGGGCCTCGAAACGCTCCCGTTGCACGACCGGATCGACCAGCTCTGAGTAGGCCGTGGCCAACTCAACGGACCGGATGTAGCGACCCCATAAATGCTGCATCTCACGGACCGATCGAACCGCAGCGCCGCGCACCCAGGCGGTCTTCCGGGCCGCATCGCGGACGATGAGACCGAGATGACAACCTGGTGATCCGCTGGAAGCGAGTTCACCACCGGTACCGTCGGGTGTCGTGGACGAACTGCACGCGCGTCGCGCCCGTTCTTTCGGCTCTGTGGCCACCGCGTACGCACAGCACCGGCCGGACTACCCGGATCAGGCGGTGGCATGGGCCCTGGAATCATTAACCAATGGCGGTCGAGTGCTCGACCTAGCTGCGGGCACTGGCAAACTCACCGAAGCGATGCTGCGGTGCGGGGTGCCCGCGACCGCAGTGCTGGCCGTCGAGCCAGACGCCGGGATGCGCACGGAGCTCTCCCGCCGGCTACCCGAGATCACCGTCCGACCCGGGTCGGCAGAGCAGATCCCAGCGCGGGAGGCGACGCTGGACGCGGTCCTCGTCGGACAGGCGTTCCATTGGTTCGCTCCCGATCGGGCACTTGACGAGATCGCCCGCGTGTTGCGACCGGGCGGTGTGCTGGCCGTGCTCCGCAACGACGAGGACGACTCGGTTGACTGGGTGGTCGAGCTGGTAGCGGCGATCGATGCTGCAGGGCAGGTCGAACGCATCGCAAGGGGATCCGTCGACGTGCCTGAACACCCGGCGTTCAGCGGCCCGCAACAGGGTCGATTCCGCTGGCGCTGGCCGCGCACCATCGACTCGCTGCTGGAGACCGTGTCGACTTATGCGTGGGTACTGACCAGCTTGCCTGATCAGCGGGCCGCCGCGCTGGCAGCGATCCGCCGGTTCCTCGAAGCGCACCCCGCGACTCGCGACGGCACCTTCGAGCTACCGATGCGGACGCTGGTGCTACGAAGAACCCGACAGCCCGAAGGTGCAGCATCCATGTAACGCGTGTTTAGGCGATGTTGCGCTCGAAGATCATTTTTAGGCCCCGCAGGGTGAGGTGGGGGGCGTGATGGGTGATGGTGCGCGACTCGGCGATCAGCAGCGGGGCCAACCCGCCGGTGGCGACCACCACCACATCATTCTCGGCTCCTGGAGCCAGCTCCGCGGCGATCCGCGCCACCAGCCCGTCCACCTGCCCGGCGAAGCCGAACAGCAACCCGGACTGCAAGGCTTCCACGGTGCTCTTGCCGATGACCGACCGAGGCCGGACGAGCTGCACCTTCACCAACTGAGCCGCCCGGAGCGCGAGCGCATCCACGGAGATCTCGATGCCCGGAGCCAGCGCGCCGCCGAGGAACTCCCCCCGCGCGCTGACGACGTCGAAGTTGGTGGAGGTGCCGAAGTCCACCACGATCGCCGGGCCACCGTAGAGGGT
>JBOHFG010000055.1:0-5889 GCA_050699575.1 Pseudonocardiaceae bacterium | reverse complement strand
GCGCCTTGACCGCGACCGACTTGAAGATGCCGCGGATCTTGTTGACGACCAGGGTGGCCAGCGCCTCGCCCTCGACGTCCTCAGAGATGATCACCAGCGGCTTGCTGGACTGCATGACCTTCTCCAGGATCGGGAGCAGGTCCTTGACCGCCGACACCTTGCTGGCAGCCAGCAGGATGTACGGGTCGTCGAGGACAGTCTCCATCCGCTCCGGGTCGGTGACGAAGTAGGGCGAGATGTAGCCCTTGTCGAAGCGCATGCCCTCGGTGAGCTCAAGCTCGAGGCCGAAGGTCTGGCTCTCCTCGACGGTGATGACACCTTCCTTGCCGACCTTGTCCATCGCCTCGGCGATGAGCGCGCCGATCGAAGGGTCAGCGGCGGAGATCCCGGCGGTGGCCGCGATCTGCTCCTTGGTCTCGACCTCCTTGGCCGAGTTCAGCAGCTGCGCCGAGACGGCCTCAACGGCCTTCTCGATGCCCCGTTTGAGCGCCAGCGGGTTGGCCCCGGCTGCAACGTTACGCAGGCCCTCGCGCACCAGCGCCTGGGCCAGCACGGTGGCGGTGGTGGTGCCGTCACCCGCGACGTCATCGGTCTTCTTGGCAACTTCCTTGACGAGCTCGGCCCCGATCTTCTCCCACGGGTCCTCGAGCTCGATCTCTTTGGCGATGCTCACACCATCGTTGGTGATGGTGGGGGCGCCCCACTTCTTCTCCAGGACGACGTTACGACCCTTGGGGCCGAGCGTCACCCTGACGGCGTCGGCGAGCTGGTTCATCCCACGCTCAAGACCGCGACGGGCTTCCTCGTCGAACGCGATCATCTTGGCCATTGCGGTGTGGTCCTCCGGTCATGGGCGCCGCGGGCTATCCGCGGCAAGGACACAGTGCTCGGCCAGGCTCGGTGCCCGCGACGGACGTCCGGCAGGTGCCGGACTCACCGTCCCGACCTCAATAATTTGGGTGCAGCTGGCACTCGACAGGGCCGAGTGCCAGCTCTGTGTTTAGCACTCGAGTCCATCGAGTGCAAGCTGCCACACCTACTCCACCCTGTATCCCACCTCGACCGGGTACGGCGGGCCCGGGCAGGATGCCAAGGGTGACCATCGCGCAGCGACCCCGATCCGTCGACGAGCACATCCGGGTGGTGGCCGCCCTGCTGGCCGCCACCCCGGTGATCCGGTTGCCCCTGGTGGGCTGCGCCGGCCTCGCCCTGGCCGAGCCGATCATCGCGGGCGTGCCGCTGCCGCCCTTCGACAACTCCGGGATGGACGGCTACGCGGTCCGCTCGGCGGACATCGCGCGGGCCACCGCCGATGCACCGGTGCGGCTGCCGGTCACCGAGGACATCCCCGCCGGGCGTACCGACTCGCCGTCGTTGCAACCGGGCACCGCGCACCGGATCATGACTGGTGCCCCGATGCCGCCCGGCGCGGACGCGGTCGTGCCGGTTGAGCTCACCGACCGTGGCTGTGACCACGTACAGATCTACGCCCCCCGCTCGCCGGGCGAGAGCGTGCGCCCCGCCGCGAGTGACGTGGCAGCCGGCGAGGAGATACTGCCGGCGGGTGCGGTGCTGGGGCCCGCCCAACTCGGGGTGGCCGCCGCGGTCGGTTACGCCGAGCTGCCGGTGCACCGCCCGATCCAGGTGCTGGTGCTGTCCACCGGTTCCGAGTTGGTCGTGCCGGGCACCCCGCTGCAGCACGGGCAGATCTATGAGTCGAACGGGACGATGCTCGCCGCCGCCGTCCGGGAGGCAGGTGGTGAGGCCCAGCTGATGCACTTCGTGCCCGACGACGTCGCCGCGCTGGAAGCCGCACTGGCCCCCCGGTTGTTGGGGATCGATCTCCTGGTGACCTCTGGCGGGGTCAGCGCGGGAGCGTATGAGGTGGTCAAGAGCGCCATGACCGGGCAGGGCGTGGACTTCGGCAAGGTCGCCATGAATCCCGGTGCTCCGCAGGGCGTCGGGCACTACCGGGGAGTGGCGGTGGCCGCGATGCCCGGCAACCCGGTGAGCGCCTCGGTGTCCTTCGAGGTGTTCGTCCGTCCCGCGCTGCGGGCCGCGATGGGCCTTCCAACGCAGCGCACCCGAGTGATCGCCCGGTTGACCGAGGCGCTGGAGTCACCAGCGGACAAGCGGCAATTCCGGCGCGGCTCCTTCGATCCCGCCGCGGGCACCGTCACTCTGGTCGGTGGCCCCAGCTCGCATCTGCTCGGCGCGCTGGCCAGGTCGAACTGCCTGATCGACATTCCGGAGACCACGGCTGAGCTCGGGGCGGGCGAGCAGGTCGTGGTCTGGCGCACCAGCGAGGCCTGACCTCTGCTGGCTCAGGCACCTCGCCCGCGACGGCGGGCGGGTGTGAGAAATTCACGATCCTCGGTCAAACCTTGTCATCACGGGGGAGCCACCGCACACTAAGTGTGCACACAAGCTCGGGATTTCAGAATGGCATGAAGTTCCTGCGTCGTCGGGGGGCGCAGGAGCGCACTGGGAGGTCACCGTTCGGGAGACTGGGGAGCGGACGAGCGGTGAGCGGGTACCGGGGATCCTCCCTCGGGGGATGGTTGATCCCCGGTACCGTTTCCCCGGGCCGAAGGCGTACGGTGGCGAATCGCAAGTTCAGCGTTCTTGAATGACCCAGCGCGCCTGAATGACCCAGCGCCCCTCACAAGACCCAGTCGAGGACCTTGACCATACGTATGGCGTCTCCCCGCTTTTCCGCGACGCTGCGGCACCTGGTGGACCTCACCCGCGAGACCCTCCCGCCGATGCACCCCGCAGGCAGGCCGTTCGTGGCCGCTGGGGTGGCCACAACGCTGCTGCTGCGTCGGCTGTCCCCGACCGCTGGCACGCTGGGCGCCGTCGCCACCGCATGCTGTGCCGCGTTCTTCCGCGAGCCACACCGGGTGCCGCCGCTGGACCCGGGGCTTGCGGTGGCCCCCGCGGACGGCACGGTGTGCAGCGTCGAGCTCGCCCCGGCACCTGCCGAACTGGGCCTGGACAGCCACCCACGCCCGCGGATCAGCGTGTTCCTGTCCGTGTTCGATGTCCACGTGCAGCGCATCCCGATGGACGGCGAGATCCGCCGCGTCGCCTACCGCCCAGGGAAGTTCCTCTCGGCCGGCCTGGACAAGGCCAGCAACGACAACGAGCGGGCCAGCGTGCTGCTGCGCTCGGCGACCGGGCACGACCTCGTTGTTGTGCAGATCGCCGGACTGGTGGCCCGGCGGATCGTCTGCTCGGTGCGGCCTGGCGACAAGGTAGCGGCCGGAGACACCTACGGCCTGATCCGCTTCGGATCCCGGGTGGATCTCTACCTCCCGCCGGGCAGCGCGGTGCTGGTTCGTCCCGGGCAGCGCACCGTGGGCGGGGAGACCCCGCTGGCCCGGCTGCCCGCGGCCGGGGAGCTCTGAACCGTGCCCGGTGCGGGGGTCCGCCTGCTGCCCAACGTCATCACCGTGTTGGCGCTGTGCTCGGGCCTGTCCGCGCTGAAGTTCGCCCTGGACGGGATGTACATCGCCGCGCTCGCCGCGATCGGGTTGGCGGCGCTGCTGGATGCGCTGGATGGCCGGCTGGCCCGGTTACTCGACGCCACTTCCCGGATCGGCGCCGAGCTGGACTCGCTGGCCGACTGCGTGTCCTTCGGCGTGGCACCCGCGGTGGTGCTGTTCGTCTGGGCGCTGCGGGGCACGCCGGTCGGGTGGCCGGTGGCGCTGGTGTTCACGGTCTGCGTGGTGTTACGGCTGGCCCGGTTCAACACCCTGCTGGACGACACCGAGGCGCTGCCGTTCGCCAAAGAGTTCTTCGTCGGGATCCCCTCCCCGCCCGGCGCACTGCTGGCGTTGCTCCCGTTGACGGTGTTCCTCCAGTTCGGCGGGGGCTGGTGGTCCGCCCCGGGGACCGTGGCGGGCTGGACGATCGCGGTGGCGCTGGCGATGGTGAGCCGGTTACCCACGCTGTCGATGAAGACGGTGCAGGTGCCGGCGCGGGCGGTGGCACCGCTGCTGGTGCTGATCGCCGGCCTGGCCACCGTGGTGATCACGTTCCCGTTCGCGTCATTGGGCGTGGCGATGCTGCTGTACCTGGTCCAGGTGCCCTACGCGAGCTACCGCTACCGGTGGCTCACGCAGCACCCCTCGGCGTGGGAGGTCCCGCCCCGCCAGCGCCGGGTGATCCGCCGTACCGCGCGCAGCATCCGCCGCCTCGGACTGCGCCCGCCGCTGCGACGTCGAGTAGCGGGTGCTGCCGCCCGGGCCGGCGCCGCGGTGCGCCGCAGGCGCAACGGTGAGCACAACGGCCAGGCTCCTGGTAGTAGGCGCACCCGCCGGATCGGGCTTCGCCGCGACCGCCCCGGCAAGCCATGACCAGCTCGCCGGATCGATCAAGGAGCCCGAGTGACCCGACGGAAGGTGCTGACATTTCCGGTGGTACTCACCGAGCACGTCTTCGACAAGATCCGCTCGATCGATATGGGCTTGGCTGAGTTCGAGCAACTCCTCGGCTGTGGAGAGGTCATCGAGGAACGTGCGGCTGAACCTGGTCGGCTGAAAGAATCTCGTCCTGGTGATCGAGTGGAAGAGCCCCCTGCATGTCGTCGTCATCGTCGACGCTGTCCAGGAAGAAGAGCGTATCGTCCCGGTGTACGAGCCGGATCGTGACCGGTGGAGCCACGATTACTGCAGGCGGAGGCGCTGATGCGATGCGATCACTGCGACAATGGCGAGCGGCGTCCGGCCCGTCGTGCGCGGCTCGCAGAGCGTGATGGTCGGACCGCGCTGGTGCTTGGTGTTCCCGTCGAGGTCTGCCCCGCGTGCGGGCAGGTATGGCTCGGCTCCCACCTCCTCCGGCCCACGCCGACCATCATCGCCGACGTCGCCGGGATTGGGTCGCCGGGCCGGGGGTGTTCTGTGATCGCCGCCCGCCGCTGGGCTCACCGCATGTTCGGGGACGGGAGGCAGTACGACAGAAAACTTGACCGCATTAATTGCAGCCCTGATTCATCTGACCGGTGCGCCAGCAGGCTCATTGCTGCCCGATCGCGCGCCTCCACGCTAAGCGGACCTGTTCGAAGGCGTCCACGGCGGTGAGGCCGAGCTGGACCTGGCCCGCGAGACCACGGCGCCACCTGGTCTCATCGGGTGGGTGCTCGAACCGGTGTTCAGAAGGTGACCGACTGGTCGGTTCATAGCGCACGAACAAGTCCACAGCCCGCTCGTCAATCGCACCGATCTGGGCAAGTGCACAGAGGTCGTAGAGGTCACGGGCGGCGACACGGCCAGCCACGCAATCGTCTTCGACACCGCGAACGACGCCGCAGTGGGTACCCGCAGCCGCGCCGGTGGCGCATCAGAGTACCGCTGCACCAGCTCCCGCAATTCCACCGGCCAGGGCGCCACGCCGGTCGGACTCAACAACTGGACCTGACCGCCAGCATCGCGCCATGGCAAGATTGCCCATGATCGGGTTCCGCGTCGTTCGTACCGCAGCGGTGAGAACTCTGAGACGGTCGCGGCCGAGCACGGAGTTACCGTCGAGAACGTTCCAACCGCCGCTCGCGTCCTCCTGGGCCACGCCGCCTGAGTTTTACTGCGACGAAAACATCACCACGCGGTCGGTGCGGCGAATCTTAGTAGATCTCGGCGTCGCGGTATTCCCGGAAGGTCCGGGATGGTTTCGATGCGCTGTGCGCTGATCTGGAGGGTGACCGGTTCGGGGCGCTGGTGCTGATGATGTGGGAAAGCAGCAGGGGCAGCCGCCGGGTCGGGGAGTGGGTGCGGTTGCTGGAGCTATGCGAGCAACGCTCGGTGTCGATCTTCGTCACGACTCACGGGCGGTGTTATGACCCGGGTAACGGGCGGGATCGCCGGTCGCTGCTGGAAGACGCGGTGGACA
>JBOHFG010000054.1:0-1083 GCA_050699575.1 Pseudonocardiaceae bacterium | reverse complement strand
AAGGGCGGGTTCGGGTTTCACCCGTTGACCAGCTGGTGCTCCAACATCGGGGACGCGTTGGCGGTGATGCAGCGACCGGGCAATGCCGGCTCGTTCACCGCCGCCGATCACATCGCGGTCCTGACCGCGGCACTGGCCCAGATCCCCGCCCTGTGGCGCACTGACGTGCTGGTCAGCATCGACGGCGCGGGCGCCTCCCACGACGTCATCGACTACCTCACCTCGTTAAACACCGCGCCCGAGCACGGGAGGCGGGGCCGCCAGGTGGAGTACACCATCGGCTGGCCGGTCGATGAACGGACCGTGGCCGGGATCGAGCAACTGCGCGAGAGCGATTGGGGTGCCGCGGTGCACTCCGACGGCGAGGTCGACCCTGCCGCGCAGGTGGCGGACCTGACCGGGATCATGCGCCACGGCCCGGACGGGGACCGGCTGGCCAGCTGGCCCAGGTGCATGCGGCTGATCGTCCGGCGCACCCCACGCCCGGCGACCAAACCGGCCAAGCTCGGCGAACACCCGGACTGGGAGTACGGCGCGTTCGTCACCAACACCCCCGGCGGGCAAGTCCAGTTCCTCGACGCCCGCCACCGCACCCAGGCCCACGTCGAAGACCGGATCAAGCAGTTCAAGGCCTGCGGCGCAGCCAACCTGCCCTCCATCGACTACGGCCGCAACGCCGCCTGGCTCCAGCTGGCCTCCCTGGCCACCTCGCTGACCGCCTGGCTACGCCACCTCGGACTGGACGGTGAGCTGGCCAAAGCCTCCACCAAGACGCTGCGGTTTCGGATCCTGTCCGCCCCGGCGCGGCTGGTCACCCACGCCAGACGACGAATCCTGAAGATCCCACCCGGCTGGTCATGGTCCACCGACCTGGCCACCGCCTGGAACCGTCTCCAAACCCTGCACCCGGCTTGACCCCTACCCACCTGTCCCGACCACCCCGCAGCACCCGGCCGGCCATGGAACCGGCGCCCACCCGAGCACCTCGGGCACCCCACCGCGCCCGCATCCACCTTCCCACCACAAGATGATCCACAACTCAGACGATCATGGAGCAGTAGATCAGCGTGAATGATCTAGGTC
>JBOHFG010000053.1:0-1658 GCA_050699575.1 Pseudonocardiaceae bacterium | reverse complement strand
CCGTGTTCCACCCGAGGACTTGCCGTCTACCGGCCCAGCACCGCGTACTTGGCTTCGGTGGCGTCCTTCTGCGGCTTCCACCACCAGTCGTTGTGCCGGTACCAGTCGATGGTCGCGGCGAGTCCGGCCCGGAAGGCGCCGTAGTGGGGTTCCCACCCCAACTCGGTACGGATCTTCGTGGAGTCGTTGGAGTAGCGCAGGTCGTGGCCGGGCCGGTCGGGCACGTGGTCGTAGGCGTTGGCGGGCTGGCCCATCAGCTCCAGCACCAGGGCCATGATCTGCGCGTTGCTGCGCTCATCGCCCGACCCGATCAGGTATGACTCGCCGGCACGGCCCTTGGCCAGGATCAGGTGGACCGCCTCGTTGTGGTCGTCGACGTGGGTCCACTCGCGCACGTTCTCCCCGGCCCCGTACAGCTTGGGCCGCTCGCCGACCAATACGTTGGTGATCTGCCGTGGGACGAACTTCTCCACGTGCTGGTACGGGCCGTAGTTGTTGGCGCAGTTCGACACCGTGGCGGCCACCCCGAATGAGCGGGCCCACGCCCGCACCAGCATGTCGGAGCTGGCTTTGGTCGCCGAGTACGGGCTGGACGGGTCGTAGCGGGTCTCTTCGGTGAACGTGTCGAGGGCGTCGAGGGCCAGGTCACCGAAGACCTCGTCGGTGGAGATGTGGTGCAGACGCCTGTCGTGGCGGCGCACCGCCTCCAGGATCGTGTAGGTGCCGAGGATGTTGGTGCGGATGAACGGCTCCGGGTCGTGCAGCGAGTTGTCCACGTGCGACTCGGCCGCGAAGTTCACGACTACGTCGGTCTCGGCCACCAGGCGGTCGACGAGCGCGGCGTCGCAGATGTCACCGTGGACGAACCGGGCCTGGTCGGCGACCGGGTTGAGGCTGTCGCGGTTGCCAGCGTAGGTCAGTGCGTCGAGCACGCACACCTCGTAGCCCGGGTGGTTCTTCGCGGTGTGGTGGACGAAGTTCGCGCCGATGAACCCGGCCCCGCCGGTGACGAGCATCCTCACGACCAGCCATCCTCACATTCGTGTCGTCGCGACCTGCTGTGCCCGGCGGGCCAGTTCGGCGAGGTCTGGTCTGGTGTGTAGGTCCTGGGCCAGGAGGGCTAGCTGGGTGCGGGCGACACTGGAACGTAGTGGGAGCACCGCCTCGATCGTCTGCACGGCTCGCCGGCCAGCATCGGGCTCGCTGGCGAGCAGGTGCACCCGAGTCAAGGTGATGCCCGCCCGCACACCCTCACGCCCGTGGTTGCCTTCGGCGAAGGTCCGTGCGGAGACCGCGGCCAGCGACTCGGCGGTGTCGAGTGCGCCCAGGTGCAGGTGCACCTCGGAGATCCGGTGATCTATGCATGCACGATGGTGCAGCGAGGGTGGCTCGTAGCCATCCCGGCTGCGGGCCAACGCCGACCTGACCCGGCGGGCCTGCACTCCAGCTACCGGAGCCGCCAGCTGAGCCTGAGCCAACGCCGAGACCACCACCAGTCCGGAGCGCAACGGGGCGACCCGCGGGTCCTCCCGCGGTGCGTCGGCCAGGTTGTACTCGGCCATCGACGCCAGTTTCAAAGCCCTGTTGGGCTGGCCACGATCAATCAGCATCGCCGCTGCATACCGCAGCGCATACGAGACTCGATAGGTGTCCCCGGC
>JBOHFG010000052.1:0-45289 GCA_050699575.1 Pseudonocardiaceae bacterium | reverse complement strand
CGGTTCATGGGCTCCCTCACCGGCCGTGAGTGGGAACCGGTGTGCAAGGCACCGATTCCCACTCACGGGCGGTTCTCAGATGGCGGACCAAGGTGCGCACCGCCGAGGATGGACTGGCCGTGGTGCCCGTAACTAGGTAAGCCTTACCCAGTTACGGGCAACATCCTTAGAAGTTCACGGCTCCCGACGTTGACCCTTGGAACGCAGTCGGGTTGGCCGGGGTGAACACCGCGGTCACCGAGTGCGGGCCCGGAGTCGGCAGGAACACCAAGCCGCCAAAGGCATAACCTGCGGTCACCGTCACCGGAGAGCCAATGTTCACCCCACGGTCCTTGAACTGGACCGTCCCGGCCGGGAACGGGAAAGCGGGAGAGGCCGCCACGGTCGCCTGGAGGATCACTGCATTCAATACAGGGATCGGGATCGAATTATTTGTTGTGATCGTGGCCTTCGCCCCGGGAACCGGAGTCGGCGACGGGCTCGGGCTTGGGCTCGGCGACGGACTCGGGCTTGGACTCGGGCTTGGACTCGGGCTTGGGCTTGGGCTTGGGCTCGGCGACGGACTCGGACTCGGACTTGGGCTCGGGCTTGGGCTCGGCGACGGACTCGGACTCGGACTCGGACTCGGGCTTGGGCTTGGGCTCGGCGACGGACTTGGGCTTGGACTCGGGTTGGGGTCGGTGATGGTGTAGTGCGTCGCGTCGGTAAAGTACATCGCCGTCGTGAAGCTACGGAACGATTCACCGGTGAAGTCGTCGACGCATTTCAGAAAGATGTCGTACTCACCAGCCACAATCGGTTTGCCGATGGACTGGCTCACCGCCAGCATAGTGTTGCTGAACTCAACCGAGAATGGAGCAGTGAAGGAGATCTTACCCCTCTCGGTATTCACGACCGTGCCGTCGAAACCGTTCGGTCCTTTCACCTGGCCGCTGTAGGCATTGACGGTCGTGGGGCAACCAGCTGGGGTGGTTATTGTGGGAATGATCATGTCCAGCCCCGTTGCCGGGGTCAGGGTTAGATGGCCGTCACCCGGCGGTGGGGCCGCGTTGGCCGCCACACCGCTGAGCACCGCCGCCGCACCACTGACGGCGAGCACGACTGCCCCCGCCGTCATCCGGCGGGCGAATCCATGAGCACGCACGATGGAAACTCACTTTCATTTGCCGAAGGAGAAGGGAAGAAAACGAACTAATTCACGGTGCTGGTCGTGCCACAGGACGACCCAGACAGCGGCTTGAACCCGAACACCTTGGTCACCTCGGTATGCGAGCAGACCGCGGAACCCGACCCGACGAACGTCGAGCTGATTGTCGAGTTACCGACATCAGCGTTGCGAACGACGTTGAACACCGTGCGAACGAACGGGAAGGTCTCGTCGTACGGCGCGACACCGTCGACCGCTCGGGGCACGGCAGGACCGTGCCGGTCCGTCACTGATGGCTGAGTGGTCTGCGCGATGAACTGGGCCAGCGAGAAGGGCACGAGCTGTTCCCCATTGGTCAGCACACGACCGTCATGCTCCTCGATCGGCACCCCATTGAGCGTGTCCTTGACACACGTTCCGAGAGCCGGTTGACCGGATCCCCCGACCCCGATGAACGCCAACCAGGCGTTGCGCGTACCCGAGCCGACGTGCGGAAGCAACGGCTGGCGGATACAGGTCTGCTCAACATTGCGACTGTAGATGGTCGTCAACTGTGCCTTGGTGAAGCTCTTCGGGACATTGGTGATCGCGGCAGTCGCAAAGGGCAACGCGTCCGTCGCGAACGGAATGAAGGTGTCGTTGGGGTGAGTCGAAGACAAGTCACTCGAGGACCGGGCGAACTGGATGCACCCACTGGTGTCCGCGTCCAACGCGTTGACACCGTTACCCGAGCCGGAAGGCCGGGGAATGTTCGTGCACGCGGTGGTGGGATGAGTGGTGATCGTCGCTGAGCCAGTCGCGTCGAAGGACGACACGACAAAGTTACTACCGCTCTTGATGCCGGCGAACGGTGGCGCGCTGGCGCTGGTGCCGTTGGCGAAACCGTTCATGACGTCTTGAGTGGTGTCCGAGCCGACACCGGCCAGCGGGCGGTCCGGCGGGATAGGCGGGCTGGGGTCGGCCAGAGCCGCACCCGCGGTCAGTGACAGGGTCGCCAGGCAGGCACCCGCCACTAGGAGCACACTCCTCTTACGCATCTGTTGCTATCCTTTGCAACGCAGGGATGCACGGACACTCGTCCGGCACACTGGTCAGTGACGGACACATCACGCGGTCACTGACGTCTTGCTCGCAGAAATCCGGCCGAGCCGGTGGTCGGGAGCGGACACTCCCGGCTACCGCTCGGTTGGCGTCACCCCCCTTCGCAGGCGCCGAAGCACTGTGGCGCCGAACTGGCGCAGGGCCGGCGAGTGCAGGACCGGCGAGGACGTCGCCGCCAGCACGCCACAGATCAGGATCGCGAGAAGCAGCGCGCCCACCGCAGGCACGGACAACGCCGGCGTGCGTCGCACCCCGGCGACCGGCTGCTGAACCCCGTTCGACGCCTTGGCGGCCGGGCCACTCGACACCGAGGCGGCCGGGGTTGTCGCGGTTGCGGTCGAGCCCGTTGCCGCGCTCGATCCGCCGGTCAAGCCCGCCGTGTTCCCAGCTGAGGCCTGGGGGACGAGCCCAGAACCAGCCGGTTGTGGTGGTGGGCTGCTGGGGAGAGCCTTGCCCGCTTGGGCCTCGATGGTGGCTGCGGCAGCGACGGTCTGCGCCTTGAGCGCGTCGGGCAGCGGTACCATGCCCAACGGGAGCTGGCCGGGTGCGCTGCCGGGCTGCTGGCCCAGGCCGGCCGCGTAGCGCAGGAACGCCGCGTAGTCCTTCCCCGCTGCGGCGTCCAGGGTAGAGGGGACGGTCACCGCGTAGCTCAGCGCGGTCAGCGGGTAGGCCGCCGGATCAGCAGCGCCGGGGTCGGCGGCCAGCACGCCCGGTACCGCGCTGGGCGTCATGGCCGCTGCACCGGCCCGCAGGCCGGTGGTCGTCGGGGCGACGAACTGGCCGGCGGCGTTGCGCAGGCTCGCGGTCGGCAGACTGTAGCGGGCGGCTGTCGCCGCGTCCACCACCGCGATCAGCGAGTTCGCATGGTTCGGCGCCCGGTCGAGCTTTTTCGGGACCGCTGTTGTGTTGTCAGCTCCCAGGCCGGGAACCCGACCCTGGCTGTCACCGCGGCTGGCCGAACGCCCCGCGTCGTGCATGTCGTTGGTAAACGGGTGAACATCTAGTGTGCATTTCTTCGCAGTAATCGGGTTCGTGATGGCACCACCGACATAACCGACTACGACATCAACGCAGGTCTGGTCGTTGCGGGGAAAAGTCGATTTCGGCAGCGCGAGATCCTTGTTCTCTTTGTTGACCACCATTCCATGCTCATCGGGAGCGCCGGCGAGGAACTTGCTCGCGTCCGGGTCGGCCTTCACCCAGCTCCACAGCAACGAGGTGATGTCCGAGCCGCCGAGTTGAACCAGCGCGTCCGGCGGCGGGTTGAAGGGCGTGAAACCTGCGTATTCAGGGTTGAGCGTGAGGAACTCGGGGTCCACGGTCAGACCCAGCGGGTTGTTCTTCAGGTAGTCCGGCGTGTGTTGTTCCTGGCGGCCGACCACCGCCGATTGGTAGGACTGGGTGAGCAACTTGGCGACCAGCCGCGGCGTCAGTTTCATGGACAGGAACCGCTGACCGTCGAGCTTCTGCATTTCCGGAGGCGCAAGCGACTCGACCTGGTGGTCGATATTGAACGCGATGGCTAACCCGGACAACCCAACCGGCGCGTAGACCAGCGGGCGGCCCGACGGTGCCTGGTCCGGCGGGACCGGGTTGGTCACCAACGCCAAGCCCGGCGAGCTGCCGTCCAGCACCTGGCCACGCGCGACGTCGTCGGCCAGCTGGGTGTAGTTGAAACTAGCACCACCGGCGCACAATGCCGGCTGCCAGCGACCGACCTCGTCGGTCGCGAGCTCGTGGCCGACCACCCGGCGCTCCGGCACCCCGATCGGGCAGGCCTGGCCCACCGGCACGAACTCCATCGGGAACACGATGCGGTTGTCCCAATTGGACTGGCTCAGCGGCGAGGTGGCCAGCTGGCCAATGCTGGGATTGTCGGTACCGTTGCGGGGCGAGCCGTCCACCTCGGTACTGCCCCGCGGCACGACCACCAACCAGCATTTCCGCCCCGTGACGGTGGCGCCGGTGGTGACCGGCTCACCACAGCCCAGGCCCGCAGCCTGGCGGGTGGTCTCAACCTCGAAGAACTCCTGCCCGGTGCCGTCAAACCTGGTCCGGGCCAGCGGGAGCTCGTTGGTGACCTGGGAGTCGAAGAAGTCGTTCGAGTTGGACGTGGCCACACCGGTCGGCTTGGGACCGCCGACCGGCCAGAACGGCACGTAGGGGTGCAGGCTGGGCGGGCTGCCCGCCGGCAGGGTCAGCGTCTCCTTCGGGTCAGCTTTCGCGACGTAGCCATCGAGCGCCCGGACGGCCAGATGCCGATAACCGTCTCCGGTCACCGCGGCGCCGAACTGGCACTGGGTACGGTCCGGGCCATTCGTCTGGTCGTCACCCCAGCACTGCATGATCTGCAGAAAGTTGGTCGCGAACAATCCCTTCGTCGGCACGCCGCCCTTCCAGGCGACGGTGACCACCTGGTTGATGAGGTCCTTGGTCTGGCTGACGGTCACCTGAAGGGTCGCAAAGTCTCCCTTTCCGGACAGCGTCATCGCGGAGTCGGCCGGCGAGCCATCCGCGGGATCGGCGAAGGCCCGCAAGGAGCCGGGCAGGACACTGATCACGGCGGTGCCCAACATCATCGCCAGCAGGGCAGCCACCACACGGCGCGCGCTCATGGCAGTGGTCCTTCCTGGGGCCCAGCCTGATTGCGCATCGTGCGCGCCACCAGCGGTGGCCCGATGATCAACCCGAGCAGCAGGACAGCGGCCAGTGACGCCAGCACCATCTGCCGCCGGTGATCAGCGACGTCGACCGACACCGGCACTGCGGACACACCGGAGGAACCCGCACCCCCCGCCAGCGCCGCGCCACCGACCGCCTGCCCGGTATCTGGGTCGATCGTTCCCGTCGCCGCCCCGCTGCCCGACACCGTGCCGTTCGTGGACGCCCCGCCACCGGCAGCGGAGCTCGTCCCACCGGTGCCTGCCCCACTCGACCCCCCGGCACTGGCCGCACCGCCGCCGCTGGCCGACGTCTGAGCTGTCCCACCGGGCCCGGCCGCGCACGTTGCCCCGGCTCCCTTGCGGTCGCACGGGTCGGGCTGGGCAGCGTTCTTGGCCAGCAGGTTGGTGCCATCCGGGGACACCGTCGGGTTGTGACAGCTCGACAGGTTGGTGGAGTTGAGTTTGTGCGTCGAGCCAGGGATCTGGCCCACCTGGTCGACCCCAGCCGCCACCAGGTTGACCGGCAGTGGCGAGTAGCCCAGCGCATCAGCCTGCTGTTGGCCCTCACACAGGAAGTAGTAGGCGAACTCGGAGAGCGTGCGGCCCTTCTCGTTGTTGAAGTTCGCGGTGGTGTCCTTCGGGATGATCATGTAGCTGTAGCTGGACAGCGGATAGGCTCGCGGGTCGTCATTGACGTAGACCTGACTCAGGTCCGAGGTGAGGTCAGACGGGTTGATCTTCGCCTTGAGTAGTGCCACCGCCACGCTGGTTGCCTTGGGCTCGACGTAGTAGTTCGCCTTGTTGAGCACCTTCACCACGGGGAAGCCGGCGTTGCGGGCATAGGAGTACTCGACGTAGGTGATCGCGCCCTCGCTGGAGTCCTGCGAGACGAACCCGGCCACGCCCTGCGAGCCGGCTTTGTTGTTCAGGCCATTGGCCGGATAGAATGACGTGAACCCACAGGGCGTGATGTTCTTACCGGCCTGGTGGCAGTAGTTGTCCCACTGCCCGCCGTACTGGCTGGCCATCCAGGCGGTGAACTGCGCGGTGGTGCCGGAGCCGTCGGCTCGCACCACGGGCACAATCTTGCGGTTCGGTAGGGCCAGCCCCGGGTTGTCGTCCTTGATCGCCGGGTCAGCCCAGTTGGTGATCTGCTGGGTAAAGATCTTGGTGATGGTGTCGCCGGACAGGCGCAGGTCCGTCACCCGCTTGTTGCCGATCTTGAGGTTGTACATGAACGACGTGCCACCGGCCACGATCGGCATGTACCCGAACCCCCGCGGCGGCTTCGGGTCGAGCACCCCGCCGTCGGTCAGGCCGTAGGGGATCTCCGAGACCGCAAAGTCGACCAGGCCGTTCCGGAAGTCGTTGCGGCCCTGGGTCGAGCCGGTCGCGGCGAAGTTGACCGTGATGCCGTACAGGTTGGCGACGTTGCGCCGCCACTGATCGATCGCATTCGAGCTCCAGGTCGAGCCGGAGCCACTGATCGGGACGAAACCGGCCGCGGCGCCGGCGCCCGGCGCGAACAGCGCCGGCGTCCCCGCCACGATGGCCAGCACCGCCAGCAATGCCGCGCCGCGCCGCGCCGCTGAGCCCCAGCAGGCGTGCCTGGTACGACTTTTCGCTCTCATAATCATTCCTGCTGCGCACCCTTCTGCGCTCCCACGCGCTGTCGGGAGGTGAACCGTTCGAGATCGCGCAACGACTCCTGGGCGCGGCGGCGCTGCCCCCGGGCGGATAACTCGCCGGCCTGGCGGCCGCCGAACACCCGGAGCAGCGCGAACAGCACCAGCACCAGCACCAGCAGCACGACGGCGGCACCGAACGCACGGGCGATCATCGTTTTTTCCGACGACTGGGCGAAGGTGAAGGTGGCCAGCGGCAGTGACACCATCGGCCCGGACAGCGGGTTGAGATTGAGGGCAGCGCCGAAGCCTGCGGTGATCAGCACCGGGGAGGTTTCACCGATCCCGCGCGCGGTACCCAGCAGGACCGCGGTGGTCAGGCCGGACCGGGCGGTCGGCAAGATCACATGCCAGACCGTCCGCCACTGTGAGGCACCCATCGCGTAGGACGCCTCTTTGAGCGAGCCGGGCACCAGCCGGAGCACCACATCGGACGCCCGGATCACGATCGGCAGCATCATCACGCTGATCGCCAGCCCGGCCGCCAGACCGGACCGGGGCAGCCCCAGGGTGAGGACCACCGACGCCAAGATGAACAGCCCGGCCAGGATGGACGGTAACGCGGTCATCGCCTCGACCACGGTGCGCACAAACCTGGCCGACGTGCCCCTGGTCTCGTTGAGGAACACCGCGCAGGTCACCCCGAGCGGCACGACGATCAGCAGCGCGATCGTGATCTCGATGAGGGTTCCGACTTCGGCGTGCAAGATGCCGCCCACCGTGAGCGGGTCCAGCGGGCCAGCCAGCTGCATGTCGGTGGTGTAAAAGTTCCAGTGCACCAGCGCCTCGCGGCCGCGCCAGAACGTGAAGACGACGATGAACACCAACGCGAGCAGCGCGAGCCCGGCCAGGCTGTGCACAACCACGGAAGCCAGCCGGTCCCGGACGGTGCGGCCGTCATCCTCAAGTGACACCAGCACGCCGTACAGCCCCAGAAACAGCAGGTAGGCGATCACCACGAAGGCGACCAGGTTGACCGAGGGGATCACCCGGGTGGTCAGCAGGGCCGCCAGGCTCAGCGCAGCCGCCCCCGCACCGATGATGACGATCACATCGGCGTGGCCACGGGCCGCCGTCGAGCGGCGGACCTCCACGGCGGGCGGGGCGTCCGGGGCTGCCTTCGCGTCGAGCGCCGGACGGCCGGCGGGGTACGGAGGGGTCGTCGTCGTCATTTATGCATCACTCAAAGCGCCGGAGCGGGTGCGCGCGATGATCGCCGACGCGCCGAAGTTGACCAGGAGGGTGAGCATGAACAGCGCCAGCCCACCGGCGAACAACGCGGAGAGCTCGAACGGGCTCGCGGCGCCGAACTTCAACGCGATCAGCGCCGCCACCGAGTTCGCTCCGCGATGCAGGATCTCCAGCTGGATCTTGAAGATCAGACTGATGATCATGTAGACGGCGATGGTCTCGCCCATCGCTCGGCCCAGGCCGAGCATCGTGCCGCCAATCATCCCGCCACGGCCGAAGGGCAGCACGACGCTGCGGATCATCCCCCAGCGGGTGGCGCCCAGCGCGAAGGCACCTTCCCGTTCCCCCACAGGAGCCTGCGAGAAGGACTCCCGCATCAGCGAGCTGATAATCGGCATGATCATCAGCGCCACCACGATCCCCGCGATGAACGTGGAGGACTTGTAAATCGTTTCGTCCTCGAACGGGTTGTTGGGGTCCGCGTCGTGAATGCCCAGCAGCGGGATCCAGCCGAAGTTCACCGAGATCCACTTGGCCACCGGGATGACCTTCTCCTGGAGGAAGTAGGCGCCCCACAGCCCGTACACCACGCTGGGCACCGCGGCCATGAGGTCGACCAGGTTGATGAGCGTCTGGCGCAGTCGCCGTGGCGCGTACTCGGAGATGTAGAGCGCGACCCCGGTGGCCAGCGGCACGGCGAAAATCACCGCCACCGCGGCGATCAGCACCGTGCCGGTGAGCACCGCCGCGATCCCGAAGTTGTGCGAGGAGGGTTCCCATGCCTGCGTGGTGGGGAACTTCCAGATGCCAGCGTCGGCGAGCGCTGGCTCACCCCGGTAGAACAGGAACAGCCCAATGATGGTCATGATGGTCAGCACCATCAGGCCGGCACCCTGCAGCGTGCGCTTGAACACCCGGTCGGCACTACCGGCGGCCGACCGGACCTTCCGCGACGACTCCGATGGGCCAGCCGGCCCAGACGGCGGCGCAGTCACGACGGTGGTCATCGGTACATCACCTGCACCGGAGCCGAACCCCCGGTCTCCGCGACCAGCTGCAGAAACGCGCTACAGGTCATCCGGGCGCGGATCTCACGTGGGTAGCTGCGAGCCGCGACGGCGACCACCTCGTCGCCGATGCGGATCTGCCACACCCACTGACCGTGCTTGTCGCGCGACGTCTCCCCGGCCGCCAGTGCCAGACCTTCCTGCAGGGCACGGATCGTCGCCAGGCAGGACTCCACGTCGGCCGAGGTGTGTGCCGACTTCGCGAGGCTGCGGTTGTTGGCAGACATGAACCGCCAGGTGAAGCCCCGCTCCCGGGGCAGCGGGATCTCCGCCCACGATGCGGCCCCGGCATCCGGCTCACGCGGCACCGGCACGTGCGCAGAGCGCCCCACCGACACTACTTGAAACCGAGCAGTGGCCATCTCGCCTCCCTTACACACCGTTGTGACGGGGGTGACGTTCCCTCCTGGAAGTAAACGGAGTCGGTCTAATGACGGACAAGAGGATTGCAACCAGACCCACAGAGGACAACTACCGATCGTTACAAGTAATTTTGTCATCATCCGAAATTTTTTATTACTTCCCCGATAGGGCGATATTTAGCGGCCGTGTTCAGTGCAGCCGGTCACCCGTCCCCAAAATGTCAGGCTCGGATATCCGGCCGGTGGTCAGATAACAGACCTCCGCGGCAATAGACACCGCGTGGTCGGCGAAACGCTCGTAGTAACGGCCGATCAGAGCGGCGTTCACCGCCTGTTCCACACCATGCGGCCAATCACTGGCAAAAAGAATTCCGAGCAGGTGCCGGCGCAGCGCGTCCACCTCATGGTCCGCCTCGGCCAGCTGACCGCCGGAGCGCGGATCCTGATGCTCGATCGCGGTCGCGGCATCCTCAGCGAACTGGCTGGCGAGCAGGCTCATCCGAGCCAGCACCGGCCGGACCTCACCCGCGATCACCGGGGTCGGGTAGGTGAGCCGAGCGATGCTGGCGATGTGCCTCGCGAGGTTGCTCATCCGCTGCAGATGGCCCACCGCACGCAGGACCACGACCACCACCCGCAGGTCCCCGACGACCGCCACCCGTTTCGCGAGCAGGGTGATGCAGCGCTGCTCCATATCATCATGCATGGCATTCATCTGGCCACGCTTCGCAATG
Organism: Pseudonocardiaceae bacterium; assembly: GCA_050699575.1. Taxonomy (GTDB): domain Bacteria; phylum Actinomycetota; class Actinomycetes; order Mycobacteriales; family Pseudonocardiaceae. Next base: position 35,339 of record JBOHFG010000052.1, on the reverse strand, counting down.
ACCACTCCCGCGAGCGCGACATCACTCTGGTGCAGCGCAATGGCCGCATTGGTCATCATCTGACCAGCCATCCGAGCCATCCGCACAAGATCGATAACCAGCTGATCCAGCTCGGCGTGGAACGTTGGGCGCATGACCCTCACCTTCTCCGTCCCAAGTATCACACACCTTTACACCTGTCACTCCAACACCGTAGAGCTCTCGATTCTGTCACTATGTGGCACACCATGAGCACGGTGCGCAACCGGTGCCTAAACGATCCAGGAACGACACGGCGTGGAATAAGAGAGAGTTCACCTGGTCGACAGGACCACGCTGCCGACGCGAAGTCGAAAGAGCGTATCTAAGTAAGTGAGGCGGGGTTGACGCACCCGGAGAACTAAAGTGCACAGGCTCATTCCTCGCCATCGTCGCAAAGCTGGTTCCGGACCTCCCGCTACCGCCTTGATCGCCTGGATCAGCGCTGACCCCCACCTGCGCAGCGCCGTCGCTCAGGCCGGGAGCCACCGGCGAGATATCGATCTACCACCGCCGGCCACCACCCGCTTGGCCAGAGCGGCCGTCGCTGCGTGCTTTGTGCTGACCTGCAGCGCTGTCCTGGGCAGCACGGCCATCATGAGCGATGCGCTCTTGTCGCCATTGCCGAGTGGAGGCACGGCATCGAACGTCCTCGGCCAGAGCAACGCCGATACGCGCGATCAGAGAATGCCACCCGCCCCCGCGAAGACGGTCGACCCACATCCGGCCGGCTCTGCCACGCCGGCCGCCATGGCACCAACGGTGGCCGGCGTGGCAGAGCCTCAGTCGGCGCCCCCCGCAACCGGGCGCAGTGATCACCCGACTGCTGATCACCCCGGTCAGCCGGACGGCTACGTCCGCTCCAGCCTGCCAGCGCACCCCGCCGCACCGCGCCGTTCGGACAAATCAGGAAATTCTGGTAAAACCATGAGACCTGACAAACCAGGTAACAGCACCATGCCGGCAGATCTTGTCGAACCTGTTGATATCGACACGTCGCCAGAGCCTGATAAGCCAATAGATGTCACGAAGCGGGGCCGCATCGGCATGGCGCCAAGCTCTGGCGGCTCGGATCCGGCCGGCAAGCCGACGGGATCTCGTCAACCAACGGAACCGAACACTAGTGATATCAGGGCGAGAACCGGCCCTCCTCGCGGCTGAAGTGACCCGGTAGCCCGCGCGGTCGGCACCGAGGGCCGGCTCGGCGGGCAAGCCGAGATGATCGGGCGTGTCCGGCACGTAGTAACGGCTGACCGAGAACGTCAATGTCCTGGAGAGGTCTTGGCGGGATCCTGGCGGGCAACTCACCACCCAGATGCTCTCCCTCGCGGCGACGAGCTACATCAAGACCCTGTGCAAGCCGCTGGCCAGCGAGAACAGGGCAGCCTCGACCTGGAGTCCGGGGCACCGCGAGCGCCCGAGCCTTACCAGGTGGAGCGGCCGGTAGCCACCCCTGTGATCCATCTGGGGACGAAGTCCGTCGCGGTGTGTGAGGATCTGGACACAGGCCGTACCCTAGGCCTGTGATCACGCACAGCGATCCGGAACAGCGCCCCGTAGCGGCGATCGGCGCCGTGCACCAGAGCGCCGAGCTCACCGTCCGATCACATCACCCGCGCAGGAAGGAAATCTGATGGTTAAGTCGATAGAGAAGGTGCTCACTTTCTTCGTCGTTATCATTTTAATCCTCCTTCTCTTAATCTGGCTGGGACCTTTCATCTCAGATTCGGTCCAGCCGGCATTCGCCATGCTCTGCGATATTTTCCACAACATGTGGACAGGAATGCAGAAACTTACCGGTTCCCGTCACTACTGATACCGTCACTGTGCGCCCTGTCGGTCAGTGGCCGGGGCCGCTGCGCTGGATCATCGTGGAGGCACTTGGACCATCGCGGAGGTGAGAAACTGGGTCCCGCTCGTGCGGGACGCCGATGTAGCGGAGTCCGGGGCACCGCGAACCCCTGAGCCCTACCAGGTGAAGCGGCCAGTAGCCACCCCTGTGATCCGTCTGGGGGACGAAGCCCGTCGCAGTGTGTGGGGATCTCGGCGCAGGCCGTACCCTAGGCCTGTGATCACGCACGGCGATCCGGAACAGCGCCCGGTAGTGGCGCTCACCGCCGTGCACCCAGACCGCCGGACCTGGGCACGCGACGCTCGCCCAGGCCTCGGACACGTGGCGCGCCTGGAGAGATGGGCGCCCGTGAGATGATTTCGCCGAGCCCACCGTCCGATCACATCACCCGCACAGGAAGGAAATCTGATGTCCAAGTCGATAGAGAAAGTATGCACTTTCTTCATCGTTATCATTTTAGTCCTCCTTCTCTTGACCTGGCTGGGACCTTTCATTGCGGATTCGATCCAGCCGGCAAGCTACACGATCAGCGATATTCTTCACAACATGTGGATGGGAATGCAGAGAATCACCCACACCGGTTCCCATTATTAATGCGGTCACCGTACTTACTGTCGGCAAGCTGTTACCGGCCACAGTGATCCCGGCACCCAACCTCGTCGATAGGTCCGAACCAGGCCGTCAGCCCTGCCGACGCGCCTGGGCGCAGTTCAGGGCGGTGAATGTTGCCTTCAGTCGTTGCTGCAGGAAGGCAAACAGGTTTTTCGCTGCGGCCGGGTCCGGGGACGGGGCGCCGATGGTGAACTGCCGGTCGAGGTTCAGCCGGCCCGGCGCAATCCTGGCCAGGTTGCCGCAGTAGTTCCGCGCGGTATCGACCGCGGCATCCAGCGGCGGCATGTTGACACCGGCCCGGTACAGGTTGGCCTTGGCCACGCTGCGCTTGCCGTTGACCTGCACCATGGGATCGTTGGGTGGGGTGAGCGCCATCGGCGCTGCTTGCAAGGCGGCCTGCAGCTCGTTCAGCGCAAGCGCTGGGACCATGGCCCCACCTGCGGTGATGTCCGGCGCTAGGAACGGCTTGCAGCCCAGCGCCGGGGCGATGAAGGTGTTCAGCAGCCCGTTGTCACTGGCGTTGCGGAGGATGGCGGTGGCGGGCAGCGCGGCGGCATTCGCCGGGGTGTTCTGCGCGGTGCGCCCGTCGGCCAGCGCCAGGTAACTGGTGTCCAGGTTGTCGCTTTGGTCCTGGTCGACGACCGAGAAGTCGCGGGTGGTGGGGCAGCGTTGGCCGTCGCGGGCCATACCGAGCGCCGGCACCTTCAGCTTGCCGGCCCGGATCGCGGTGTTGGCCGCGCTGAAGAACTCTGGCGCACCGCAGTAGGCGAACTGCCCGAACGGCGAACCGGCCAGCCCGTTGACGCAGCCACCCGTAGCGCCCCGCAAAGTCAGCACATCGCCCTGGAAGCCGAACCACACCCCGACCACGGAGCCGATGGGCAGTTTAGGCACAATTGGCGGAACTGCCGGCTTGGTGCCCTGATTGATAACCAGCGGCCGATAAATTGACAATGCACCCGTCGCCGGATCGATGATCGTAGCCTCAACAAACGCCGACTGGTTGACGTTGGCCTCGCGGCATGGGCCGTTACGGCGATTCGTTGCCACCAGCTGGTAGGGCGTGGCAAGGCCCTGCGCGGTCAGCGGCGCCGGCGGAACGATCAGCGTGCAGTTCGGGTTGGGTGCCTTGCCTGCCGCTGCCTGATTCTTGACACGTCGCTCGTTGTTCTGCCCGTCACGGTCCCGATCCCGCCCTTGATCCGGCCCATCGGCGACGGCCAAGGCCGGGACCTGGCCAGTCATCTCACTCGCCGGAGCGTCGCGCACCGGCGCGGCGCGGCTCGCCGCCAGCTCAGGGCCGGCTTGTGCCTGCCCAGAGGCAACCGTCGCGATCGGCAATGCGGCCGCGACGGCGAACAGGCTCCAGCGGACGAAACGTGGTGTGCGGGGAGTCACCAACGCCACCTCTCTTGAGTCAATGAGTGGGCTACGAACCGTCGGTGTGGCGGCGTGAGTCCGGATGACACGCCGTCGCAGCGGCGGACATTACGACGCGCGATCGCCGGCTGGCCCAGACCTGAGAGCTCTGCGCACACGGCAGCGTTCACAGGTGCGTTCCAGGCGACGAACAGCCGCGCATTACCCCATATGCCGCACCTGTGCCGCCGTTTGCCGGGAGCTGTTCTCAGGTAACCGGGCGCCGGTGCCCAGTCGCGGCTGTGCGACCGAGGTGACGGCCGCACGGCCGGCCGAACCGACCCGGGCCCACAGACGTACGTTCAGCAGGGACGCTGTAGGACTTCGGGCTCTACGATCCCAGCAACGTCAAAGTTGACCATCTTCAGCCCAGAAAAGATGATCTTCTTACTGGCTCTCGCGGGGTCCCTGACCCCGCGAGAACATTGTTTTCCGTGTACGATGGTCCACTACGAACCAGGTCAAGTCCCCAGCTCTGGAAGGGGCTCATGAGCGCCTACCGCCTTCCCGATCTGCCGTATGGATACGACGCGCTCGAGCCTTATTTCGACGCGCGAACCATGGAATTGCACCACACCTGCCACCACAGCCACTACGTTGACAAGCTCAACGCCGCCGCCCCGCACTCGGCAAGCGAGCATTCCATCGAGGCCATGATGTGGGACATTGGCTCGATCCCGGAAGAATCCCGCAATGCGGTACGCAACTACGGCGGGGGACACGCAAACCACTCCCTCTTCTGGTCGATCTTGAGCAAGGACGGTGGGGGAAAGCCCTCCGGCCGCCTCGCCGAGGCCATCACGGATGAGTTCGGGTCGTTCACCGCGTTCCGGGACCGGTTCTCGGGGGTGGCGATGGCGCACGTCGGCAGTGGCTGGGCGTGGCTCGTGCGAGCCCGCAAGCGATTGGTGGCCTACAGCCTGCCCAACGAGGATTCTCCGCTCACCGCGGAGGAGACACCACTGCTTGGGCTCGACCTCTGGGAGCACGCCTACTACCTCCGGTACCCGGCCGGCCGTGCCGACTACGTCGAAGCCTTCTGGAACGTCGTGAACTGGGACGAAGTGAACCGTCGGTTCGAGGAGGCCACCAGGCCGTAGCCCAAGCCGGATCGCGACCACTACGCTCCGGGCGTTCCCTTCAGCAGCCCGGGCCGGGTACGGTTTCCCCATCAATCCGCCGACCAGTTGCCTCAGAGAGGGTGCGCGGACATGAGCCAAGAACAGGAAGACGCAAAGCAGACAAATAGCTTAACCGGCGAGGGTGCGCAGGCGCTCTCCGCGCTACGTGGCATCTGGAAGGCACAGGGTCAGACGAGCGCTGACCTTGATGAGGCATGTGGCAACACGAAGTCGTGCAGGAGCATGGACGCTGTCGGCTTCCACGGATTGACCGACGACGGCACCGAAGCTCCCGCAAAGGCCAACCCGTCGGTGGGCGACAACCTCCGCGCCGCATGGAAGACGAAGCTTGAACGCGAGGGCAAACTAGGCTCCCAGGGGACCAGCGTGCGGGATCTCGTCTTCGGCCAGCCTGACCAGAAAGAATAGCAAGACCCCGCTCGTTCGAGCGGTGGTCGGGATACGCAGAGAGGATACTGCACATGTTCGGACGCAAGAGACCTCAAGTTGACGCGAAACCCGTTGACAAAACTATCGACTCAGAGCGCACCACGTCATATCGAATTGACCAAGACGCCGCGCCGGTCAACACCAATGCACCGAAAACGACGTCCTACGTCACCGCAATGCAAAAAGATGGCCGCGGGTACGAAACGATCAACTGAATTCCTTGGGGATCTGGGCCGCGCGCTCGGGTCCCCAAGGGTGCCCGCAGTACCAGCCGATGTCAGCACCATGCACGCCGCAGACGCCAGCGTTGTCAAGGAGACCGCTCGATGAACTATCCGAATACCGTCAAGGAACTTACGGAGACGTTGCGCCGGGGGGATTACCTAGCGGACCGGGGATTGGCGACGGCGGTGTTCGTGGCGATGTCCCTGCAGCGACCCATCCTCCTCGAAGGCGAGGTGGGCGTCGGCAAGACAGAACTCGCCAAGGTGCTGGCGTCAGTCTTCGGGCGCAAGCTGATCCGGCTACAGTGCTACGAAGGCATCGACACCAACCAAGCCCTGTACGAGTGGGACTATGCCCGCCAGCTCCTCTACATCCGGGCGCTGTCTGATCGGGGCATCGGTGAGGAAGAGGCGATCGAGAAGCTCTTCGGTCCGCGATTCCTGCTCGAGCGCCCTCTGATGCAGGCGGTTCAGGCCGGTGATCAGGCCGTACTCTTGATCGATGAGGTCGACCGCGCCGATGACGAGTTCGAGGCCTTCCTCCTGGAGGTGCTGTCCGACTTCCAGATCAGCATTCCCGAAGTGGGCACCATCAAAGCAGAACGCCCACCCCTGGTGATCTTGACTTCCAACCGCACCCGGGACCTGCACGACGCTCTGAAGCGACGCTGCATGTACCACTGGATCGGCTACCCAGAGCCTGACCGTGAGGTGGACATCGTCACCGTCCAAGCGCCCGAGGTATCCGAGACACTCGCCCGTAAGGTGGTGGCGGCGGTCAATCGGCTTCGCGAGATGGATCTCGCGAAGCCGCCGGGCGTCGCGGAGACCATTGACTGGGCCCGCACTCTTTCCTTCCTCGGCGAGACAACCTTGACTGCCAGCGCCGCCGACGTCACTCTCGGTTCGATCATCAAGGATCGCGACGACCTCGAGCTGGTGCGAGACAACCTCAGGGAAGTGACGGCCAATGCTTAAGACACCACACGAATCCGTCTGACAACGATGTCGCGCAACGACAATGGCTTCGTGACAGTGCTCGTCGACTTCGGTCGCGCACTGCGCTCCAAGGGATTAGCCGTCGGCTCGGGTGATATCCTGACCTATTGCGCAGCAATGGCCCCGCTCGATCCAACGGACCTGGTCGACCTGTACTGGGCCGGCCGAACCACCATGATCGTGCGTCACGAGGACATGCCAGTCTACGACGAGGTGTTCAGGTCTTTTTTCCTCGCGTCCGACAGCCCCGTCCAAAAGATGCTGAAAGTCAAGGCCCAGTCCGCGGTTGAGGCAGAGGCGCCTTTCGAAATTCCGGCCACGGAGCCATCGGGCAAGGACCAAGAGGAGGAAACCCTCCTCGGCCTGATGGCGTCGAACGTCGAGACACTCAAACACCGGTCCTTCGGCGAGTGCACCGATGAAGAGCTTGCTGCAATACGGCGGATCATGGCGCGCATCAAGTTCACCCCACCCAAACGTCGCACCCGTCGGACCAAGACGGCATCCGACGGGCGAAAACCGGACATGCGCCGAACGATCCGCGAGTCGATGCGCACCAATGGCGAAATGGTCGAGCTGTACTGGCGGCGGCGCCGCGTGCGGTTGCGTCCACTGATCCTGATCCTTGACGTATCCGGGTCGATGTCCGACTACTCCCGGGCATTGCTGCAGTTTGCCTATTCCGCCAAGCGCGCTTCTCAGAAGGTTGAGGTGTTCTGCTTCGGCACTCGGCTGACCCAGGTGACCAAGCCGCTGCAGACCCGCAAACCGGACGAGGCGCTCGAGCGCGCTGCGAAGCTTGTCGTCGACTGGGAAGGCGGGACGCGGATCGGCGACTCGATCGACCACTTCGTGCGCAAGTGGGGTCGCCGAGGGATGTGTCGTGGTGGCGTCGTCGTGATCTGCTCCGATGGCCTCGACCGTGGTGATCCTGAACTGCTCTCCGATTCCATGGAGCGCTTGTCCCGCCTATGCCACAATATTGTGTGGATGAACCCACACAAGGGTAATAACGCCGACTACCAACCTCAGACCGTTGGCATGATGGCCGCGCAACCACACATCGACGTGCTCCTGTCCGGCCACGACCTAAGCAGCCTGGAAGAACTTGCCACACTGCTTCCGAAACTCGGCTAGGGGAGACCGAATCTATGTTGATGAGATGGAGCGTCGGCATCGAAGCCGAGGGTGACCGAATCATGAAGCTCGAGGAAGTCGTCGAGTTGGCCGATGCCGTCGCACCGATGAGCGGCATCGCAACTGGCATCGGCACGAACCGCTACGGTGCGCAGGTCATCGTCTTCGCGGACAATCGAGACGATGCGATCAAGAAAGGCAAAGAGCATTTTGCCAACGCAGTACAGAAAGCGGGACTGCCGGTCTACCCCATCGTACGCGTTGAGGCGATCAGCGAGGATGAAGACGAAGCCGACGCAGATATGTGAGCTAACCCCTATACGCAACACAAGTTCCCAGGACATGAGGACATATCAGATGAATACGCAGGTCGGGGCATGATCCGCCTAGGATCGCTCGCCGGCTACTCCTTCGAAGGGCCGCGCATTCTCGGCGGATGGACGCCTCCGAAGAGGCCGGCAGTGTTCGCCATCATGTACAAGCCCGATGCCGACAACAAGCCCGACCGTTACGCGGTCATCTACGTCGGTCACGCCGACAACATGGCCGAAGCCGGCTTTCCCTTCAAACATCCACGGTCCAACTGCTGGATCGCACGGGCGGGGTCGAGGTGGAAGCTGCACATCTGCACTTATGAGGTCGACGGATGGGGCCGACCACATCGAGAGATGATTACCCAGGAGCTCACTGCCATCTACAACCCGCACTGCAACGAGCAGAAGTATGACAAAGCGTGGAAGGACGAGTGGATCGGCACATATGAGTCCGAACTCACCGGTCCGCTTGCCCCACGCGGCCCCGACGAGGCTCCCCGGTAACAGCCTGTACTGGTGGGCAGTGACCACGTGATCACTGCCCACCAGTTGCTACCGCAAGGAAGAGCTGCGCAGATCTAATGCTGACGACCCTGGAAACCCACCGTGTCCATAAGACGAGAACGGCGCCGACCCGAAGCCGGAACATTGGTGTGCCCATTAACCGGAGCTGGCGCAGGCGAAGCCAACTTACTCGCGATCTTCTCCGCACCCCCGTACAGCAACGGTAGCGCACCTGCCACTACCCCACCAGTTCGGTTGATGTGCTCCACGCCAGGAATGATGGTCTCGGCCTGTTTGGCGATCGTCTTCACGTTCCCCAAGCAGTCATCGAGGTTGTCCGCAATTCGATTGAGGAGCACGCCGATAACGAAGAGGAAAAACGCCAGCCCAGCAGTGAGCAAAGCGATGCAGACTACCGTCAGGACGATAAGAGTCATGTCTAACCCTTTCCAACCGGAGTTCCTGAACCAGTCAGAACCCTGGTCAGGAACAGGTGGTGTTGCAGACCCTCTGCTAGTACCGCGTCGACCCTGTCAGCAGTGACCGGAATGAGCGAGCAATGAGCAGTATTCTCCGGGATAGCCCGTAGGGTGTCCCGCACTCCCACCACGCTCCGGTCGATAGATCTTACCATCGACACAAGGGAAGTCAGCAGCAGGATCACCACGATCAAGACGGCGAAACCCATGGCTATCGCGACCCACCAGAAAGTGATCTCTTCAGGCGCATATCCATCAGGCCCACCGGCGTACCCGAGTAGAAATACCATCGCTAACCTCCAAGCCTGGCTCGTCCGCGTTCCAGACCTCCGATGATGACCTCAGCATGGTCGATCGTCTGTCGTAGAGCCGCCAACGGGAGCGTGTTCCGATATGCCTGCTGGAGGCCCTGGTTGATCTGCGGAGCCTGCCGGGCGATACGTCCGGCAAGCACCAGTACCGGGGCTACCAGTGCAACTACCACCGCGATGACCACCACCGCGATCGCGAAACCCAGGTACCAGCCGAACAGATGTGCCTCACCGGGCTCGGGTGCCTGTTCCGCAAGCAACATCATCCCGCAGCCCTCCTTTCGGTAGCGGTTGTCACTAACCTACGGGGTCACCAGACCTAGCGGTCAGGTGTCGTTGTCACACACGTCGTCTCCAGGTAACCCAAGAGCGTCTGGGTAGCCGTCTGGACGTTGTGTACTTTTTTGAGGTGATCGGCAACCTGGCTCATCAGAACCTCTTTGTCAGACGAGGTGAACTGCGAGCTACATTCCTGGTGACCGCACGTGAACTCATGCATCGCTTACTCCTTCAATCCGATTCTTACGCGAACCCTCCATCGTCGGCGACTGGATGGCGCTGGGTCCTTTAAACCTGTTCTGCCATGGATCGTACCGGCGCAAGGTTAGCGTTGACCGAGGGTAAAACCTCGGGAACGGTCCTCGTCTGATAGGCGATCGCGTTGACCCCGACGACGACCGCGCCGAGCGTCCAAGCGACGTGCCGTAGCTGAGAAATCACTTTCAACAGCGAGACAGCGACAACGGCCACGATCAACGCAACGGCAAGCAACATGACCCACGCGACTAATGGCATGACTTCCTCCTATTCCTGGATCGTGTCCCAGCGTCACTAGACACCTAGGGCACCGAGCAGATGACCCACGCGTTTCACGTAGCGAGTCGCACCAATAGCGACCTCTTTGACCGTACTATCAGTTTCGGCCAACAGTGCTGGAACATTGTCGAGCTCCCCAGTGAGGATGACACCGTTGTACAGGATGTCATCCACTGTCGCCCGAATTCGATCCACCGGCGTGACAATGCGATTCATGAGCACCACCACGAGGGGCAACACCACAAACAGTAGAATGAGGTCACCAATCCACCACAAGATCATGCCAGGCCTCTCTTTCCGTCGCAGATCATTATCACGATTTCCCCCGGCCGAACAGCTGGCCGAAGAACCGCTTCAGCGCAGTCATGGTTGCCTGCATAGCGATACTGAAACCCTTGACGGGAACAGCCTCCCGCCGCACAGGTGCCTCACCCCGGGAGGCACGCCCAATATCGTCCGCAATACACTTGGCGAAACTCTTCATGATCACGCTGGTGACGTCCGAAACCATGCCCCTGCCGAACTGGGCAGCTGCACCGGAGAGCTGCAGATCCTGGGCCACCTTCACGCGTGTTCCCGTTCCGGAGCGCACCATCGTCGAGGTCACCTTCATGGTGGCCTGGCCCTTGCCCTTCTCCTCAGAACCGGACGCGTCCATCACGATCCGCTTGCCGACCTCGTCACGCAGGACGATCTGCGCAGTACCGGAGAATTGAAGTTTCACCGGGCCCATCTTGGTCGTCACGCGCCCCTTGTACACGTCACCGTTGACATCAGTGAGCTCGGCACCTGGCAGGCAAGGCGCAATTCGCGGCACATCCTGCATGTGCCTCCACACCTGCTCGAGCGGCGCGGCAACCTCGAACTCGCTCTCGATCAGCATCGACTACTCGCTCTCCTTACCACACGCTGGCCCGAACTTGCGATTCACGACTTGGTTTCCGATGCAGTGAACTCAGCGGGGTTCCCCTCGAACGCCTTGACACATCCTGCACAGCAGAAGTAGTACATGGTTCCGTCATGCTCCACCTTGTGGCGAGCGGACGTCATCTCCACTGTCATGCCACACACCGGGTCGATCGCCTCAACAATCTCCCTCTCGGGCAGCTCCGGCCGGACGCCTTTACCCAGCTCACCAGCAGCCCTTAATTGCACCAACTCAGCCAACACTCCCACCGCAATCTCGCGGTGGGAGACTTTCCCAAGATCGAGACCTGCTGGCACCTTCACTCGGTCAAGAGTCTCCCGGGACAACCCCCGGCTTTCCAAGTAGTCAAATACCGACTTGGCGCGCGGCCGGGAGCCCACCAAACCAACGTAGGCGGGACCCGCAATCAGTGCCTGCTCCACGGCTTCCTCATCGTGATGACCCTGCGTGGCCACCACCACGAGTGAGCGCTCATCGACCCCCGCCAGCTTGAAATCGAGCTCACTGACCACACACTCTGCAGCGGGGTGTTTCTCCGCAGCGCCACCGTCAGGGTCGACGAGCACTGTCCGCCAACCAATGACCTGCGCCATCTGCACCAAGGCGTCCACCATCGGCGACCGCCCTACCACCACGAGGTGCGCCTTAGGCTCGACAGGTTCGATGTAGATCTCCAGCGCGCCCTCGCTCTGGCAGGACATCGGCACATAGCTGATATTCTCCCGCACTGCCACTTTTTCTAGTTCATCTGGGGTGCCGAGGAACACCAGGCGCGGCACACCCTCGGCGAGGATCTGCCGCGCCTGGCGAACAACCACCGGCTCAGCACAAGCACCACCAATGAAGCCGAACACCTCGCCTGAGGCTGTGATGACAGCTCGGCACCCCTCCTTGCCAGAGGACGGGCCGCGCCGCCACACCACAGTAGCCAGCGCAAACGCCTCACCCCGCTGCGACAACTCGCGGGCATGCTCGAGGACGTCCCACCCGTCCATCATGACCATCGACCTATCTACTCGGTGTACTCAGCTGTCACTCTTGACCGGAGGCATTCCTGATATGTCACGCCGGTACTTCAGGGCCTCCCACACGCGGTCCGGAAGCAGGGGCATGTCGATATTCCGCACCCCAGTGTCGTCAATCGCGTCCATGACCGCGTTGACGAATGCTGCCGGCCCGCCGACCGCGGCACACTCACCAACACCCTTGGCACCGATCGGGTGGTGCGGGCACGGTGTGACGACCTCGTGCAGCTCGAAACCCGGAGTCTCCCACGCCGTTGGCAATAGATAATCCATGTAGTTCGAACCTACGCAGTTCCCTTCGGCATCGTAGGTGATGAACTGCATGTTGGCCATCGCATAGGCCTCGGTCATGCCACCCATGATCTGGGCCTCGACAATCATCGGATTGATACGCACACCGCAGTCGTCGACCGCGACCATGCGCAGCACGTCCCACACACCGGTCTCCGGATCGACCTCGACCGTCACGATGTACGCCGCGAACGGCCAGGTCATGTTCGGCGGGTCATAGTACGCGTTGTTCTCCAGCCCCGGCTCCATGCCGTCAGGCATGTTTCCGTAGGCGGCCATAGCGCACTCCTGGATGGACACACCATTGTTCGGAGCACCCCGCACGTAGAAACGGCCGAGCTCCCACTCCACATCCTCCTCGGAGACCTCGAGGAGGTGCGCCGCCAGTTTCCTCGCCTTGGCCCGGACTTTGCGGGCCACCATGGCAGTTGCCGCGCCCGCGACCGGTGTGCTGCGGGACGCGTAAGTCCCCATACCGAACGGAGTGTTATCGGTATCACCGTGCTGCACGAGGATATCTGCGGCAGGAATACCGAGCTCGTGGGTGACGATCTGCGCGAACGTCGTCTCGTGGCCCTGGCCCTGAGTTTGGGCTCCGATCTTCAGGATCGCCTTCCCACTGGGGTGCACCCGCAGCTCCGCGGCGTCGAACATCTTGATGCCGAGGATGTCGTACTCGCGACTGTTACCAGCCCCGAGTGGCTCGGTCATGGTGGAGATACCGATCCCGAGCCGCCGACCCTGCGCGCGAGCTGCTTCCTTCTCGCGCAAAAACTCCTCGTAGCCGATGGCATTGAGTCCCACATCGAGACATTTCTCGTACTGCCCCGAGTCGAGCAAGAAACCGTAGGGCGTACGGAACGGGAACTGATGATCCTTCACCAGGTTGAGCCGTCGGAACGCCGCCTGATCCATTCCCAGATCGTAGGCAGCGGTCTGGATAGCACGTTCCTGGAAGAACATCGCCTCGGTCACCCGGAAGGAACAGCGATAGGCGACACCGCCGGGCGCTTTATTTGTGTACGCGCCTTGGGCGGTCATGTACCCGAACGGGATATCGTAGGCAGAGAATGCAGAATGGATCAAGCCGAGCTTGAATTTCGTGGGCTGGGCGTCCGAGAAGAAGGCTCCGTTATCACTGTCGCAATGGAACCGCACACCGAGGATCTTGCCATCCTTGCGAAGGGCCAGCTCACCTTTATAGTAAATATCGCGCGCGTAGTGGGTGGAAATGAGGTTACCCGTCTTGTCCTCAATCCACTTGACCGGCCGGGTGAGCAAAATCGAGCAGAGAATCGAGCAGACGTACCCGGGATAGACCGGCACCTTGTTGCCGAACCCGCCACCAATGTCAGGAGAAATGATCCGGATCATGTGCTCCGGAAGCTCCGCGACGATCGCCACCGCTGCCCGGATGATGTGCGGGGCCTGGGTCGTCATGTAGACGGTCAGCTTCGCGGTCGCCGAATTGTAGTCCGCGATCGAGGCACAACATTCGATGGGTGAAGGATGTGATCGCGGGTAGTGCAGCTCCAGCTTCGAGATTAGGTCGGCCTGAGCGAAAGCGCGTTCGGTACCTTCTCGGTCACCGACTTCCCAACGGTAGCAGATGTTGTCGGTCTGCCCTTCCTTGTCGTCCCGAATGATCGGGGCACCCTCCGCGACCGCCTGGTAAGGGTTGACGATGGGGGGGAGGGGTTCGTACTCGACGACGATCGCTTCACAGCCGTCCTTGGCAATGTAGGGGTCGTCGGCCACCACACAGGCGATCTCCTGACCCTGGAACCGCACCTTGTCGGTGGCGAGCACCGCCTGGGTGTCGTAGGACAACGTGGGCATCCAGGCCAGGTTGTGCTGGGCGGCCATATCCCCGGTGAGCACCATGTGCACACCGGGAATCTGCCAGGCTTTGCTGGTGTCGATCGACTTGATCCGCGCGTGGGCCAACGGGCTACGGAGGATCTCCATGTGCACCATACCGGGCAACTTGAAGTCATCGGTGTAGTTGCCCTTACCCCGTAGGAAACGGTCATCCTCCACCCGCTTGCGGCTTGAGCCCAAGCCACCGATCTTGATTTCGTCCAATGCCTGCGCCACGTCACATCTCCCTTGTCGTCGACTCTAGCCTCTAGCCGTCAGCGACTAAATGCTGCCTCGGACCGCATTTTTTCCGCAGCCCATAACACCGCTTTCACAATGTTTTGGTAACCGGTGCAACGACAGAGGTTGCCGGCCAGTCCCCAGCGTATGTCTTCCTCTGTCGGATTGGGATTCTCTTCGAGAAGCGCCTTCGATGCCATCATCATCCCGGGAGTGCAGAAACCGCACTGCAGCCCGTGTTCCTCCCGGAACCCCTCCTGGATGGGATGGAGTTCGCTGGGCAGGCCGAGACCCTCGACGGTCGTCACCTCATGCCCATCGACCATCACCGCAAACATCGTGCACGATTTCATGGGCAAGCCATCAACGAGCACGGTGCACACACCACAGTTCGTTGTATCGCAACCGATGTGCGTGCCGGTCAACCCCAGTATCTCGCGGAGGAAATGGGCCAGGAGTATACGAGGCTCAACATCGACCGATTTTGGCTCCCCGTTCACCACGACGTTTACTCGCCGCTCTTCCACGCCGCCTCCTTGACGTCGCCGATACGCCGGAACATATTGCCATCCAAATACCAGACAGTTCAGGCCGCTCGGGAATTTTGGTTGCTCAACGCACGCGTGACAAAGGTGTGCACAACGTGGCGCTTGTATTCTGCACTACCGCGAACATCGGTCTTGGGTTGAGCCGCTTCCGCCGCCAACCGTGCCGCTTGATCAATTGTGTTGGAATTCAGCGTCTTCCCCGCGAGTGACTGCTCGGCCGCGGTGCATTGAATGTTGCTCGGGCCCACCCCGGTCAGCGCCAGACCTGCCCGGTTGATCGTGCCACCGGACGTCTCAAGTGACACGGCCAGACCAACGGTCGCGAAGTCCCCCACTCTCCGCTCGAGCTTGAGGTAAGTTCCCCACCGCGTGCCTCTCGGGGCCGGCACCCGAGCCCGGACCGCGATCTCGCCCTGCTGCAGCGCATTCTGGAACGGCCCGATCACAAACTGCGACACCGGGATGGCCCGCTCGCTACCGTCCGCACTCCGAGCGATGATCTCCCCACCCAGAGCCAACATCACTGATGCCCAGTCCCCCTGCGGATCCGCGTGACAGATGGAGCCGACCAAGGTTCCGCGGTTGCGTACCATCGGGTCCGCGATGAGCGGCGCGGTAGCTGACATGACGGGGTATTTACTCCGCAGAAGTGGAGACCGTTCCAGAGTTCTGTGCCGGCACAGAGCGCCGATGTGCAGCGACCCGTCGGAGTCCTCTTCGTGGTAGTCCAGCCCCGAGATATTGTTGATGTCGACAATTGCCGCCGGCGCAGCGAAACGCAGCTTGATGAGCGGGATGAGACTTTGCCCGCCAGCGAGGATCTTCGCCTCGTCACCGTACGCCTGCAAAACGCCGAATGCCTCGTCGAGCGAACGTGGGGCCTCGTAATGAAAACGAGACGGGTACATCCAGACCCTCCCTAAAGTCCTGAACAGTCCACGGAAAAACTGCACAACCATTGGGCCGCCCGTAGGTATCCCATCCGGACGCTACGAAGGGCGATTACCTGGAACGACGCTTACCTCGTGACGGCTCAGGAATCCAGCAACCCGAGCCCTCGACGCGGAGCGGGTTCATCGTCGGGCTCATAGGTACGGCGCGACGGGGGCGGTGTGACTTCCCGGCGCTCCGGCTCGACAACCGCCACCGGGAGGCTCTCTTCCTCAGGGTTCGGTCGCGGCTGCTGATGGGGTGGCCACGGTCCAGCCACCGGTTGACCAGCTACCCGAAGCCAGTCAATGACCTCTGGCCATGCCCAGATGGTGGGGCTCTTCCCGGTCTTCGGCGCGTTCTCGATCAGCTCGAAGAGTCGGGGGTTGCCTCGGCTGTGCCCGTCAGACTCGATCGCCATCGTCTGCCCCTCTCGCTCCCGTGCCGGCGTCTCGTGGAGTCGCCCGGCTACCGCGTCTTAATTAATGTGACGCGAAGCACTAGTGCACACGGGCGCAGGATGGCGTGTCAAGAGCATCTACGCTGTCCCCAGCGGGGAGAACACCGCGACTGACGTGGCAAGGAGCCCCCGTGTTGATAGTTGTTTTACAGTCTGGGGTGGGGCACGATGAGGTATGGCTACCGCAGCCCCGTTGGCCCTTCGCGAAGGCGACCGTGGCCGGCTGGAGGCATTGGCACGCTCCGCGTCGGCGCGGCCGAGCCTGGCACAGCGAGCCCGGATCGTGCTGATGTCCGCGGAGGGCCTGACGAACACCGAGATCGCCCGCCGGGTCGGATCGACCCGACCCACCGTGATTCACTGGCGGAGCCGCTATGCCACCGGGGGAATCAACGCTCTCACCGACTTGCCTCGGTCCGGCCGGCCAGCCGTCGTTGATGAGCTCGCGGTGGTGGCCACCACGCTCGCTGACGGCGGCCGCCCACCAGCCCATCTGGGGGTCAGCCACTGGTCGTCCAGACTGCTGGCCCAACACCTGGGTATCTCGTTCGGTACAGTCTCTCGGATCTGGCGCAAGTGGGGTATCCAGCCAGAGCACGTCGAGACGTTCGAGTTCGCCACCGACCTCAAGCGGCAGGCCCAGGTCCGAGACATCAGCGGCCTCTACCGCAACCTTTCCCAGCGCGCTGCGACGTTGTACCGACCGTCCCCGGGCAGGGTAGCTGAAGGACAACCCGCTGATCAGTCCGACCCGTGGCGCAAGCTCGTCGAGGTCTCCCTCGGGATCATCACGCAGCAAGCCATCCGCCGCGGAACCTTCGGGTCGGTGCGCAATCTGATCGATGCTCTCGGCGCGATCACCGATAGCTGGCAGGACACCTCCACCGGCGAACAGCTCACCGAGTCGGGTGCGGCAAAGGAAGACCGTCAAAGTACTTGCAACACAGATCATGATCTAGGAGAGCGATCTTCACGATCGGTGGAAAGCGGTCCTTCGCGGCGTCCGGACCGGCCAGCGAGCCGCCCGCGGAACTCAAGGTCGGTACGGGCGGAGTTACACGGGACACGAGGCCGTCGGTCCGGACCGACGGGCGAAGCCAGCGGCTAACCTGAGGTCATGTCATTCGGGGATCCGCTGCGCGCGGTCATCTTCGATGTCGACGGGACGCTCGCCGACACCGAACGAGACGGTCATCGAGTGGCGTTCAACGAAGCTTTTGAGGCAGCCGGCCTCACTTACCGGTGGAGCGTCGATGAGTACGGTGAATTGCTCACCACAACCGGTGGGCGCCAGCGCCTCGAACGCTACCTGCGGTCCAGAGGGCATCCCGATGCCGAGGCCGCTGCACTGGCAGCGCGGCTGCACCAAGACAAAACCCGCCGATTTCTGGCCGTGGTCCGCGCAGGCTCGATGGAGGCGCGTCCAGGCGCGGCAGAGCTGATCGGTGCACTGCGCGCCGAGGGCGTGGCCATCGCAGTCGCCACCACCGGGACCGGTGACTGGGTACTGCCGTTGCTCGACATGCTCTTCGGGATCGATGTCTTTGATGTCGTCGTCACCGGGTCGGACGTTACTGAGCTCAAGCCGGATCCGGCTGTCTATCTGGAGACACTGGCTCGCCTGGACATGGCTTCCCCTGGCGTAGTAGCAGTGGAGGACTCAGCGAACGGGGTGCAGGCCGCCGTGTCTGCGGGGCTGCAGTGTGTGGCGGTGGTCAACGGTTATACCCGTGACCAGAATCTCTCCGGCGCGGTAGCGGTGCTCGATGAGCTGGCCCACCCAGATGGGGTCTCGGTACTCCGCGGCGACCCGCAGTGGCGGGACGGCCTCACCGTCGCAGCGTTGCGCCATACCGTCAGAGCGATGGCGTAACGTCACGCGCGTCAAGGGGTGCCAGTCCAGGAGGTGAATCAGCTGTGTTCGGATCGGTTCGGGTGGCGGTGATCGGGTCCGGTCCTTCCGGATTATACGCAGCCGATGAGCTGAGTAAGCACGAGGCCGTGTCCGTGGACGTCGTGGACCGGCTGCCCTGCCCGTACGGCCTGTTGCGCTATGGCGTGGCGCCCGACCACCTGAAGATGAAGTCACTGGAAATCACTCTACGAAAGATCCTGGAGCGACCCAGCGTGCGCTTTCTCGGCGGGGTCGAGCTGGGTGCTGTTATCAGTGTGGACGAGCTGCGCGAGTACTACGACGCGGTGGTATACGCGATCGGGTCACCGGTGGATCGCCGGCTGTCCATCCCCGGCGAAGATCTCCCCGGCAGCTTCTCGGCAACCGAGTTCGTGGCCTGGTATTGCGGTCACCCTGACGCCCAGGTAGACGCGTTTACCCTGGATGCGCAGAGCGCGGTGGTCATCGGTGTGGGCAATGTCGCGGTGGACGTCGCTCGCATTCTGGCCAAGACCGCGCAGGAGCTGAGCGTCACCGATATGCCCGATCACGTGCTCAAGATACTCGATACCAGCGCGGTCAGCGATATCCACATCATCGGACGGCGCAGCGCGGCGCACGCCAAGTTCACCACCAAGGAACTGCGCGAGCTGGGCGAGCTGGCTCATGCCGATGTCGTGGTGGATCCCGCTGAGTTGGTGCTCGATCAGGCGGGCGAGGAGCTCGTGGCGACCAACAAGACCGTCCGGCGCAACATCGAGACGCTGCAGGAGTGGTCCACCCGGTCGCAGCAGGGCCGGGCGCGGCGAATCCACCTGCGGTTCCTACTCACACCGGTGACTGTGCTCGGCACCGAGCGAGTAGCCGCGGTGCAGTGTGCGCGCACCGCAGTGGACGGCTCCGGCGGCGTCACAAGCACCGATGAGAGGGTGACCCTGGAAGCTCAGCTCCTGCTGCGCTCGGTGGGGTACCGCGGGCTGCCGCTACCGGGTGTCCCGTTCGACGAGCAATCCGGGGTAATCCCCCACGTGGCCGGCCGGGTCCAGCGCAACGGTTCGACCGCAACCGGCGAGTACGTGGTCGGCTGGATCAAGCGTGGCCCCACCGGAGTGATCGGTACCAACAAGGGCGATGCCAAGGAAACCGTCGAGCAGCTCCTCCATGACCTCGACACGCTGCCCCGCGCCCCGCACCGCGAACCGGACGCGATCACCGACAGACTCGCCCAGCTGGGCGTCGGTGTGGTCACCTGGGCCGGCTGGGAAGCCATTGACGCCGCTGAGCAGGCGCTCGGGGCCGCGGCAGGACGTACCCGAATCAAGATTGCCGACCGGGTGGCGCTGCACATCGCTGCCGAGAAGGCTAACTCACGTCCCAGCTGAGGACCCGGAATGGCCCGCGTTCCGCAGTGCGGCATACCCCAGATGGGTGGCTTCGTGCGCACCACGACGCAGGGAGGCTACGGTGCGAAAGCGAACAGCTCAGAGAGGAGCCGCCGTGTTACTGAGTCGCCTTGCCCGCCCACTGCTTGCCGCCGTGTCCGTCGCCAACGGTGTGGAGACCCTCATCAACCCGAAACCGAGGATCGAGGCAGTCGCGCCACTGCTGGCAAAGGGCGAGGGAGTACTACCCGCCCCCGTCAATCCCGCGTTGGTCGTGCAAGTGGGTGCCGCCGTGAAGATTACCGCCGGGCTGATGATGGGTCTGGGGTGGGCACCCCGAATTGCTGCGACGGTACTCGCCGTGGACTTGATCCCGACCACGGTGGCGGAGCACCCGTTCTCACCAGTCGGCTCCCCCGACGCCCGCAAGACCCAGCAGCAGAACTTCCTGTCCAACTGCGGCCTGCTCGGTGGGCTTCTGCTGGCCAGCGCCACAACCAGCGGCAAGCGCAAGCGCAAGTCCAAGCGTCGCTAGGTCCACGAGGCGCTGGTGGCGGTACCGGCCTGCGGTGTGTGCACACCGACCTGCACTACCGCCACCACTGCCAAGGCTGAACCACGCGCGTCACCGAGGCACACCCGCACTGATGCCGTATTGTGGGTAAAGCGTCCTGTGGGCCGCCAGGGTGGTCACGTGCTGATGTGAGACTCTCCCGGCGAACTAGCCCGAGGAGGGGTCTTGCCCAGTAATAGTGCACGCCATCGCGGAGGATCGACACCAGGCAGGTGGCTGCCTGTCATTGTTTCGGCCTTGGTGGGGATGGCACTCGGCGCTGGCGTCGTGGCTGTTTCCAGTTCTTCTTCGCCAGCTAGTCAGGTCACCACGCAGCAAGCCACCTCCCACACCGCGTCGTCCAGCGCTCCCGCGCCGCGGCCGGCGGAGGCTGTGCGCCCGGTCGATCCGGTCGCGTTCGCCGCACCCGCCACCGACGCCGCCGGCATGGCGGTGACTGTGCTGCGGCCGGAGAAAGTCAAGGGTGGTGTGCGGATCACCATCGCGCTGGCCAACACCAGCAACGTCCCGGTCACCGTCGACACTGGTGCCCTGGGTCCCCACGACCCGCGTTTCAACGACGCCACGGTGCCGATGACTATGACCCCGGCGCGGAAAAAGCTCGTGCCGGGTGAGGGGTACACCTACCAATGCGTGTTCAAGCTGCCCACCATGGACATCGGTCGACTGACGTTCGCCGTCGGTCCGGTTAATGTCGTCGGCCAAGCCGCCGGAGATTAGACCCCAAAGGTCACTACGCCCTGACCATCCGCATGGTCAATACGCCCCGACCATCCGCATGGCGGGCACGGTCAACGCGTGCACCAGACCCGCTGGCCCGGCCACTCGAGAAGGCTCGATCACCCGGGATTCGGTGACAATCGCCGTGACCAGATCCGCAGGGGTGACATCGAAGGCGGGGTTCAGCGCGGTGGACTCCGTCGGCGCCATCCGCCAGCCGCCCACCAGGAGCACCTCGTCGGAGTCCCGGTACTCGATGGTCACCGCTGCTCCGGTGGGCGCGTCCAGGTCAACCGTGGCGGCCGGGGCGGCCACCACGAACGGGATACCGGCCCTGGCCGCGGCCAGGGCCAGCGGGTAAGTGCCCACCTTGTTCACTACGTCACAGTTGGCGGCGATCCGGTCCGCTCCGACGATGACCGCGTCCACCTGCCCACTGGCGATGAGCCCCGGACCGGCGGCGTCAACGACCACCTGGTGCGGCACCCCGAGCCCGGCGAGCTCGAACGCGGTGATCCGGGAGCCCTGCAGCAGTGGGCGGGTTTCCCCCACCAATACCATCTGGATCAACCCGTCGGCGTGCAACGCCCGGACGACACCGAGCGCGGTGCCCCACTCCACGCAGGCCAGCGCGCCCGCATTGCAGTGGGTGTGCAGCACCATCGGCCGATCTCCGACGTAGCTCCGCAGCAGGGCAGCGCCGAGCCGGGACAGCGTCGCGCAGGCCCGCACGTCGGCCTCCACCAGAGCCTGCGCAGCAGCCAGTACCGCAGCGGGTCCGCGCGGCACCGCGGGCAGCACCTGCCGCACCGCCCAGCTCAGGTGTGCCGCGGTGGGGCGGGCGTCGGCGATGCGGCGGGCGTCGGTCCGCACGGCGTCGGGGTCGTAACCCTGATCGGCTGACCGCGCCGCGGCGAGCGCAACGCCCAGCGCCCCCAGCGCGCCCAAGGCGGGCGCACCCCGCACCACCAATCGGCGGATCGCGTCCACCACCTCGCTGCTGGTGCGCAAGGCCACCCGCCGCTGTTGCGGCAGGACAGTCTGGTCAATCACGTCGATGTGTCCGTCGACCCAGTGGATAGTGCGCATGGATTCCTTGCTCCCCAGTTTCGGCCTGCGCGCAACCTACGCTCTGGACGGCTGGCCGCCCAGAGCTCAACGGATGATTTTGCCGGGCCAGAAGTCAACGCTGGGTAATCGCAGGGTACTCTCGTTCGGAGTAGCCGGTGTAGAGCTGGCACGGCCTGCCGATCTTAGTTCCCGGGTCATTGATCATCTCGCGCCAGTGCGCGATCCAGCCCGGCAACCGGCCCAGCGCGAAGAGCACCGTGAACATCTTGGTCGGGAAGCCCATCGCCCGATAAATCAGACCGGTGTAGAAATCGACGTTGGGATAAAGCTTGCGCTCGACGAAGTAGTCGTCAGCCAGCGCCGTTTCCTCCAGCACCAGGGCGATCTCCAACAGCGGGTCGTTGACCCCCAACTTGTGCAGGATCTCGTCCGCGGTCTTCTTGACGATCTTCGCGCGCGGGTCGTAGTTCTTGTAGACCCGATGCCCGAAGCCCATCAGCCGCACACCCTCGGCGTGATTTTTCACCTTCGTGACGAAAGCGTCCACATCACCCCCGTCGACGCGGATGCGCTCAAGCATCTCCAGCACCGACTCGTTCGCCCCACCGTGCAGCGGGCCGAACAGCGCATTGATCCCCGCCGAGATCGAAGCGAACAGATTTGCCTGGGTGGACCCGACCATCCGCACGGTGGAGGTCGAGCAGTTCTGCTCGTGGTCGGCGTGCAGCACGAACAACAGGTCCAGCGCGTCGGCCAGCACCGGATCGACCTCGTAGGGCGCCGCGGGAAGCCCGAAGGTCATCCGCAGGAAGTTGTGCACTAGGCTCAGCGAGTTGTCCGGATAGAGAAACGGCTGGCCGATCGACTTCTTGTAGGCGTACGCGGCAATGGTCGGCAGCTTGGCCAGCAACCGCACAGCGGAGATCTCCACTTGGTCGTGGTCGAACGGGTTGAGACTGTCCTGGTAGAAGGTGGACAGCGCGGAAACCGCGCTGGACAGCACGGGCATCGGATGGGCGTCCCGGGGGAAGCCGTCGAAGAACCGTTTGAGGTCCTCGTGCAGCAGAGTATGAATGCGGATCAGATCGGTGAACCGCTCCAGTTGGCCACTGGTCGGCAAGTCCCCATAGATCAGAAGGTAGCTGACCTCCAGAAACGTCGAGCGTTCAGCCAGCACCTCGATCGGGTAGCCACGGTAGCGCAGCACGCCCGCGTCGCCGTCGATGTAGGTGATCTCCGAGGTGCACAGGGCGGTATTCACAAGTCCTGGGTCGAGGGTGACCATCCCCGTCTTGGTCAGCAACGTGGCCAGGTTGATCGCAGGCGCCCCCTGGGTAGCCCTGACGATCGGCATTTGATGCTCGCCGCCCGGGTAAGCCAAGGTCACGGTTTGTTCACAGGACATTTCTCCACGGTAGCTCGCCCCGCGTTCTGAAGGCAGAACGCGGCTATTAAGCTACGAATAACTGCAGTCTGTCTCCAGAGTGCGGCGTGGTGTCACGGGGCGAGGCGTTGGATTGTCCAGGTACTGGCGGCGGTGAGGTGGTAGCGGAGGCGGTCGTGCATCCGGTTGGGCCTGCCCTGCCAGAACTCCACACTCACCGGCCGGATCCGCACCCCACCCCAGTAGGGCGGCAACGGCACCTGCTTGACATCGGCGAACTGGGCGCCGGCCTGCTCCAGCGCAACGTCCAGAGCATGCCGATCAGGCACCACCGTGGACTGCGCGGAGGCCCACGCCGCCAACTGGGCGCCTCGCGGGCGGTTGTTCCAGTACGCCGTGTTCTCCTCCGGCGTGACCAGCTCGATCGGTCCACGAAGGTGCGCCTGGCGATGCAGCGTGATCCAGGGAAACGTCGCGGCAGCGAAGCTGGTGGCGTTGATGTCGTGCATCTTGGCCGAGGTGAGGTTGGTGTAGAAAACTACTCCCCGCGAGTCGAGGGCCCTGGCCAGCACGCTCCGGGAGCTGGGTAGGCCGTCGGTGCCCGCGGTGGCCAGCACCATCGCGTTGGGCTCAGTAAGGCCTGCGGCCACAGCATCGCCGAGCCAGCCGGTGAGCTGCTCGTGCCAAGTGTCGGCTATGTCGGTTTCATCCATCACACTATCAGGGTAATCGACCCGCATCCGGGCCAGGTCCGCAACCTGACTCCCCCGTCTCACCACGCCGCACGCTCCTGGTTCACGAACGAACTTACGGCCTCGACAGTCCCGGCGCGTCGTCCAACGCGGGAAATGTTGCCGCCACGTGGGTTGCGGGTGCACAGTGAGACAGGTGGGTTTCGGGTGCACGGTGATCCGCGCGTGCCCAGTGTGAAGGTCAGATCGGGCAAGGAGGACGGCGTGGCTGCGGTGAACGAGCTGGGCGCGGACACCACGACAGCGTTCAAGCCGGGGCTGGAGGGCGTGGTCGCCTTCCACACCGAGATCGCCGAACCGGATCGGGACGGCGGCGCGTTGCGCTACCGCGGCGTGGACATCGAGGACCTCGCCGGTTACGTGACCTTCGGCGACGTGTGGGCGTTGCTGACCGACGGACGCTTTGGACACGGCCTACCGCCCGCCGAGCCCTTTCCCCTGCCGGTGCACACCGGTGACGTCCGGGTCGACGTGCAAGCCGCACTGGCCATGCTCGCCCCGATCTGGGGCTATCGCCCGCTGCTGGACAGCCCCGACGCACAGGCCCGCGCGGATCTGGCCAGGGCATCGGTGATGGCGCTGTCCTACGTGGCGCAGTCCGCACGCGGAATCCACCATCCGGCTGTCCCACAGCACCGGATCGACCAGTGCTCCACCATCACCGAGCGTTTCATGACCCGCTGGCGCGGTGACCCGGACCCGGCCCACGTCAAGGCCGTGGACGCCTACTGGGTCTCCGCGGCTGAGCACGGACTCAACGCCTCGACCTTCACCGCTCGGGTGATCGCCTCCACCGGTGCCGACGTGGCTGCCTGCCTGTCCGGGGCGATCGGCGCGATGTCCGGTCCGCTGCATGGTGGCGCGCCGGCGCGGGTGCTGCCGATGATCGAGGACGTGGAGCGCATCGGCAACGCCACGACGGTGGTCCGTACGGTGCTGGATCGCGGCGAGCGGCTGATGGGATTCGGCCACCGGGTGTACCGGGCCAAGGATCCGCGATGCCAGGTGCTGCGCCGGTTCTGCAAAGAGCTCGGCGCGCCGCGCTACGACGTCGCGATGGCACTGGAGGAGGCCGCGCTGGTCGAGCTGCGGGACCGGTGGCCGGACCGGGTGATCGAGACCAACGTCGAGTTCTGGGCCGCAGTGATCCTCAACTTCGCGCAGGTCCCGCCGCACATGATGGCGGCGATGTTCACCTGCGCCCGGACGGCGGGCTGGTGCGCGCACATCATGGAGCAGAAACGCACCGACCGCCTGGTCCGTCCCGTAGCGCAGTACGTCGGGCCGCCACCCCGGCGGCGCCAGGACGTAGCAGGCTGGGACGAGATCGGCCAGTCCCCAAGCGGATCCGGCGGGTAGTGTCCGTCATCACGCCGCTAGCCCGCGTTCTGAACGCAGAACGCAGCAATCACCTGGCCCTAGGCCGCGTTCTGCGCAGAAAATAACGGTGAGTGAGAGCTGGTAGCTATGCGGTGGGGCACCTGAACCAGCTGCTAACGACCAAGGTTCGCTAGATCGTCTGATCCCGACAACCTGTCAGCCCGGTGGTGGGGCTGCTCCGCCGGCACCGGCCCGACAGGTTGTCGGTTCTGGGGGTGTCGCGGTTGTCCAGGTTCGTTGATGCGGCCGTGCTGCGGGCGGCCACCCCGTATGTCCGGGTTGGACGTTGTGCCCCGGCCGGACCTGACCGGCGGTACGAGTGAGCATGTGGCGCAGTGGCGCTGCTGGCTGCGGCGGTGAGTTGGTCGCGGGCGGGTCGCAGCGACAGTGACACGGTTTCGCTGTCCGCCGTAGGCGGGGCATTGAGGATCTTGTTTGGCGGGGATGAAGGCCGACGAGTTTGTGCCCGTGGGCGTGTACGTATTGCTACCTGCCGCAGCGGCATCTCAAGCGGGACATGACGCCGGTCGTCGCGGCCGCCGTTGCGGCGGGCATCGAGCTGGACTGGCCGTCTGTTGAGATTGTGTGGCACGGCGGCGAGCCGTTGGCGGTCGGTCCTCGGCGGCTGGCGGCGCTGCTGGAGCCATTCGAGCCACTCCGCCGGGCTAGCCGGGTGCAGCACAAGGTGCAGACCGGCGCCACACTGATCACCGACACCTGGTGTGAGCTGTTCGAGCGGTACGAGATCGGTGTGGGAGTGAGCATCGATGGTCCACGCGAGGCCAACCGCCACCGGGTGGACCGCGCGAGCCAGCCGATGTTCGACCGGATCGTGGCCGGCATCGAGACGGTGAAGCGGCACGGCATTCCGTTCATCGTGCTCGCCGTGGTCAACCGAGACGGCACCCACCGAGCCGTAGAGGTATTGGACTTCCTGCGGGATCTAGGCTGCCGGTGGGTGGGGTTCAACATCGAGGCGAAAGAGGGCGCGAACACTCTCGGTGACACGCCGACCCTGGAGGATGCGCGCCGTTTCTGGCGGGACACCTTCGCGTGGTGCCAGCAGAACCGTGACGTGACGGTGCGGGAAGTCCAACAACTACTCGGGTTCCTCGGCCTGGAGCCGGCGGTGCGCGCCGCCGACGCTGCGCATGACCTGATTCCCACGATCGCATGGAATGGTGATGTCGTGCTGCTCTCGCCGGAACTGCTCGGCGCCGCTGACGTGGCCTACCACGATTTCGTCGCCGGAAACGTCATGACAGACACATTGCCGGCCATTCTCCACCGCGCGGGCGACCTGCGCTATGTCCAGGAATTTCTGGTCGGCCTGGAACGGTGTAAAACGACGTGCGAATTCTTCGCCTACTGCCAGGGTGCGCACGCGGGAAACCGGTATTTCGAGTATGGCACATTCATGGCCACCGAAACCGAACATTGCCGAACGTCCGTGCAAGCGCCGGTGTTGGCGCTGGCAGATTTGATGGCAGGAAAGGAGACGGGATGACGGTTCTAGAACGGCTCGCGGCCACCGTCACGGTTGATCCTGTGTGGGCCGACATGATCGCCGACTATGCCGGCGACAACGTGGACGCGCCGACGTGTGAGGATTGGGGACGCAAGGGAGGTAGCCACTACAAGGACGGGAAGTTCAGCAAGAAATGACTATGGACACCGACGAGATCGAGCAGGCTGTTGAGCAACGCCGGGTCTGGTTGCAAGGCCAACTCGACGTGGCGGTCGCCCGGTTCGGCGTCGAGCTGGCCGGCGAGGTGGTGAACACTTTCGATATGCGCTCGGCCGGTGCCATGGTACGCGACGGCGACCAGGACGTGTGGCTGCGCGTTGTGGTGGAAGACCCGGACTACCAGCCGGCCTGCCGCTGGGACGGCAACGTTGACGCCAACTCGATTCGCGGTGTCCCCAAACCCGAGGTGCTGCGCTGGGCCGACTGGCACCACTGCGACAGCTACCTCGCAGGTCGTCGGCTCCGGGGCGAGGTGATGACCCTCGCCCCGGGGTCCACAATCGCGCCAGGTGGCGTGCTGTTCGACGAGCCGCACCTACCGGAATCCTGGTGGGCGGACCTCGGTGCCGCGCTGGGTGCGCTGGGCGCGCACCCGGTCAACACGGAGCACGCGCTGGGCGCTGTGCGCTATACGATCAATGGCGTCCGCGAGCATTTCGGGGTCACCCTGACCGACGGCACTTTCGCCGCCCTGGAATGGGCAACAGCGCATGCGGATCTGCACTGGGGGAATCTGCGCGGGCCACAGCTGTGCATTCTGGACTGGGAGAGCTGGCGGCCAGCACCGGCCGGATACGACGCGGCAACCCTGTACTGCAACAGCCTGCTGCACCAACCCACGGCCCGGCGGGTCCGCGCCATGCCGGTCCTGGAAACCCGCAGCGGCCAGATCGCGCTCCTCTCCGCGATCTGCCGCTACCTATGGGTAATCGGCGAGGGCAGCGATCTGGACCAGACCGAGAAGCACCTTCGTTCTGAAGGCTCGGGCATCGTGACCCGCCTTGCTCGCTGATCACCCCCGCATCCGCCCAGAGCCCGACCGCCTCGCCCGAGACTGCGAAACGTGTTTCGGCATAGTGGCGGGCGCTGCCGCGAGTTCGGCGAGTAGGTCATCGGTGTCGGCGAAGTGTTCGAGCAGGGTGCTGGCGGTGCGGTGGCGCAGTAACCAGAATTCGTCGAGGTCATGCGGGAACAGTCCAGGCTTGAGATAGTGCTGTGTGACTCCGTACAGGCTGCCCAGCAGTTGCAGAAGGGCAACACGGGCGCAGGCGCGGATGTCGATAGCCGACACCGTTGGATTCGTCTGCAGATAGCCGCAGATCAGGGTCGCGGCGTCCTTCGACCAGTTCGTGTCACAGGTGACGGTGTTGGGGTAGAACGCCATCCGACCAAGGTCGTAGGCAATGAGAAACGGGTCCGGTGGACGGAAATCGATGACGGCGGTGAGGTCGTCACCGCCGAATAGGATATTCACCGGACTGTAGTCCCCGTGCAGGATCTGCGCAGTGAGTTCCGGCAGCTCGGCAAGCAGCACGGGGATGTGCGCCAGCATGGTTCGGCGCTCAGCGAGGGTCTGTTGGGCATTCGCGTCGAACTCATCCATCGCGCCGTGAGCCTTGCGGTCGGCGATGACGCCCAGTAAACGCCCGATGACCGCAGAGTGCCCCATGACATCCACGTTGCGCCAGGACGCCACCTGCGGAGCGGGCTCTGAACTGGCGGGCAGAGGCGCGAATGCCACGTGGATCCGGCCGAGTGCGGCACCGGCGGCGTGATATTGGGCAGTGGTGAGCCCAGTGGTCATGATGCATCCCTCGACCCACTCCCACACCGAGATCGCAAGGCGCTCGCGAGTACTGATCGGGTCGCTGGCGACGGTCCGCACAACGGCGGCGACCGGAACACCGTTGCGGCCGGCCAGCGCGGACAGCGCGATGGCCTCCCGCTCGGCGAGAAGGTCCGCGTCGACGGGGTAACACTTGACGAACACGTCCCGATCGTCACAGGAGACCCGGTAGTTGACGGTGCCCTGACCGATCGGTAGCCGGCTTAGCCGGTTCGGGCTGAGTCCATACTCAGCCACCAACACGGCGGCCACCTTGTCGACGTCGGCATGAAGGACACCGGTGGTGGACGCGGACACGAGACTCCGAACTCTCAGCGCGGCTTCCGCCGGTACTCACCGACCCGATCATCGTCCACGGCTCCACGCTCCCTGAGTAGGTGTCAAGGCCAAAGTAGGTGTCAGGATCGCGCCAATCGAAGCGAACCACTAGCCGACCCGGCAAGAGCAGAGCGCTCGGTGCGGTGACGGGGTCCACACACCAAGGGCGTGTGCGAGTCCGCCTCCCCGTCAGCGGTGCGTCAGGTGGTGGCGCCTGGCTCCAACCCGGCTGGGGTGGGGGCGGGGTGGGTGCAGAACTCGGTGAGGTCATCGCGCAGGGTGGCCAGGGTGTTGGAGGCGAGGTCGGGCCGCTGGGCCAGCAGCGTGTTCAGAGAGCGGGCCCGGCCGATTACCGGCACCGTGCGGTACTCAGCGTCAGTAGCGCGCAGCACCGGGGCGAGGTGCTCGCTGACCGCGTCAAGGTCACCCCGGGCCAGGTGGGCGAGTGCGAGGTCGAAACGGGCTGCGGCGACGTACATAGCTTTAGGTTCGGCTTCGGTGCTGAACTCGTCCAGGGCGGTGCGCGCCCAGTCCACAGCGGCATCCAGAGGCTCCGTGCCACCGAGCGCGCAGTGGGCTTCGCTGGCAGAGAGGGCAGCGCTCCCGGCGTCGAAGCCGAGCACACCTGGTTCGTCGGGGGTGCGCTCGGTGGGTGCGGTCGCGGCGAACGCCAGGGCCCGGCTGACCTCGCCGGGCTGGCGGCGGGCCGCGTGGATCCGGGCCTGCTGGCTGGCCAGCCGCCACAGCGCGGTACCGGTGGCATCGGGCAGGCCGGACTCGACGAGCTGGGCGGCCTCGTCATAACGACCGTCCCAGTAGGCCATATGGACTGCACGTGGCGAACGAAGGCCCGCAGCGGGGTGTAGCCGGATACCTCGGCGCAGCGCGGTGCGGGCGTGGGTGTTCGCGGCGTGCGGATGCCCTAGGTCGAACGTGACCATAGCCAGCAGCCCACAGAGCTGCCCGGCGACCTTGTACAGGCCCGCGGTGTGCCGGGGCTGTTGGCGTCCGGCGATCAGGGTGAACACGTCATCACGGGCATCGACCAGGCTGGTGAACACCGTGGCGGGCGGGCCGATCTGCTCACGCCGGGCGATCTCGGCCACGTCGGCGGTCATTTGCTCGAGCACATCATCATCGACGTTGGTGGTGGCGCTCCAGCGCCGGAACTGGGCCGATTCCTCGGCTACCATGAGAACCTCCTCGCGGATCGGCAGACCGCGCGCGTCGCAGCGCACGATCCGCCGGCTGCCCCGGATAGAGACAGTGTCACCGCCTCGGTATCCGGGTGCACGATCGGGGTCAGCTCGATGACCCAGCGTGACGGGTTCCTGCCCGTTCGCGGACGCCATGAGCAAGCAGCGGTCCGCCGGGCCGAAGTGCTCCAGGTCCTCGACGTCAACAAGTTGGGACGGCGTGCACCCATGGCCATAGGTGGTGGCCAACCTGGCCAGGTAGCGCAGACTAGGTGGGGCACCACCCTGCGGCCAGTTCTCGTATTCACTGACCCGGTGGTCCGACAATCTGGACCCCGGGTGGACGGCGTTGTACTGCTGCGCCACCTTCCACTGCGTCCATCCCAACGCAAACCGCCACGCCACACCGGCGACCCATCTCAGCGGCGATCTGGGCAACCGAGCACCCCACACCCCGCATCCGCTCCCGAAGCTGATCACGCTCAGCCTTCACTGAACTCCCCGCCCGCCGAGACATCGCCCACCCCCCACGAAATGTGCCCGCAGCACCAAACCTGCCGCACAACAGCAGTCCCGGCCAGTCAGACGCGGAGCCCAGCGACCGTACCAACGGGAAACTAAACCACCCCGGCGATCTGTTTGCCCACGTCAGTGCGTCCGCAATGGGGTGAGGGAAGTTCCCGCCCCTACCGGGACCCACCCATCCATGATTCACACCACACTCATGGACAACCAACGCAACACAAGTCCCGGAGAGGTGGCCCATGACCAGGACACTCGACCACCACCGGCCTGGGTTGGTGTTCGGGCCGCAGTGGCACCTGTGCCAGCTGTACCGCAAGGTGACGCTGTGCTTACGACATCTCGATGAGGCGCTACTGCTGGATCTGCTGGCCGGCGAGCGAGGGGTGCCCGCCCCGTCATCCTAATCGGCTGGCACATCATAAAGGAGAATGTGGCGATCCGCGGGAAGGATCACGATGTACACCTCCACTCGACGATCATTCTGGTCGAATGTGGTTCGCACCAAACGTCCAACGGGAACTCCGACCTCAATGCGCAGAGCCTCGGTCTCCACCGCGGTGGGCATCCGCCACGTGATCTCATCCGAATAACGGGTGGGAACATATCCGAGGTCTTCGAGGACCTGGTCGGTGCCTTCCACGACATCGCCCGAGTCCATGATCTTTGAGTCTCGGACGATGTCCAGCGGGTAGTAGCTGTCCCCGAGCTGCAACGGCTCGTCGTCGGCATACATGACCCGCCGGCGCACAGCGATCATGGTTCCGGGGTCAACCCCGAGGCGGGCGGCGATGTCGGGGTCAGCGGTCGCGGTCTCGACGGTGCTGATCTGGCGCGCGGTCTTGCCCTGCGCCTCGATCTGCTGGGCGAAGGTGTCACGGCGCCGGTTGGCTGCACGGCGTTTCGCACGCGAGCCGGTGAGCGAGGCGAAGTACTTCACCTTGGGTTCGGTCACGAAAATACCTGCGCCTTGGCGTCCGACCACGAGGCCTTCGGTGCGGAGCAGGTTGATCGCGTTCCAGATGGTCTGCTGGGTCACGTCGTAGAGCGTCGCCAGTGCGCTGGCGCTGGGTAGCTGGTGGCCCGGCGCGTAGTGGCCGCGCTCGATGTCTTTGCGCAGGTCAGCGGCGATACGCCGGAAGGCCGCGAGCTGAGGTTCGGGCATGATCGCTCTAGGGTAAACCCTCTGAAACATGACTAGACTAATCTATCTATATATATTAGACTGCACAAGTGGGCCACTTCGGCACAGATGCGACCGTCGGCGACATCCCGGAAGTTGTGGGTGGAGCGCCGTGTTGACCGCCCGACCGGTTGCCCACTGGGGGCCGGCGGCGCTACAGCTACGGAGAGTGGGGGCCAGTGACCGAGACACCGCACGAGCCGCTGGACACCGCGCGGCGGCTGACTGACAACGCGTAAGAGCCCCGGCCGGCCGCTGGTTGAGCCCTCATCCCCGTGCTGCGCTCCCGGCGGCCGGCCGGACCCACCCCCTATCACCGCGGAAGCAGGCAACCATGACACCAACTCTCCGGTGGGGTTTAAGTGTTCTGGACTGGCACGACCACGCCATCGACGACCACCTGGACCACCCGATCGGCGTGCTCAAAGCCCGGTGCGGTCACCTGTTGATGATGGTGACCCCGTTGCGGGAGACCTGCGGGACACCGTGCCCGGCGTGCGCAGCCACAGTCACCCACCCGCACGCTGAGCCCCCACACTCGGGGCGGTGCCCCCCATGCTCACCGATCCGCCTCGCCGAGACCTGTCCCGGGTGCGGCGCCACCCAAGGCGTGCGGCGGATCACTGGTACCTCACCCGAGGTCGACGCGTGGATGTGCGAGTGCGGCATGCACTGGGCGATCACAGTGATCAACCCCGCCCTGACCCGACACCCACCACTGTAGAGGAGAGCCCACCATGCCCAGCACACCCTCAGCGCAAGGTGATCGGGCCGGGGTACCCACCTGGTGCACGTCCGTTTCGAGCGGGACAGGGAAATGATCATCCTGCGGCCCGATCTCGTGCGCGTCATCCCCTAAACCCCGGCCCCCGGAGCTGGCGGTCGCGAAGCAGTTGCTGGACGACGCCGAGGACTGGAAGGTTCACCTCGAGCGGATCGTGCCGAGCCAGGACGGTCCGCTGTGGGGCGTGCGGTGACCGTCAAGCTAAAACCCGCCGTACAGCTCCGTGCGGGAAGTGCTGGTTACGCAGCTGCCGGTAGGCCAGTAGAGCTGCGGCCGTGGTGTGGTGCAGTGGGAGCAGTCGGTGGTGGCCCAGCTTGGCGTGGCGTACCAGGAGCAGCCTGGAGCTGGGGTCGAAGTCCCCATCATCGAGCGCGACTACTTCGCCGCCGCGCATGCCGGTGACTGCCATCAAGCTGATCAGTGTCGTGATGGTCGCCCGGCGCAGCGGTGTTTTCAACTGGTCGGCCTGGGTGAGCAGTGCGGTGATGTCGGCGGGCGAATACAGGTAGGGCACCGCGCGGCGCGGCCCGCCGGGAAGCAAGCTGGCTGGGGGAACCTCAGTGGCCGGGTCGAGGGTACGCAGGTAGGCGGCGAAACCGCGCACCGCCTGCATCCGAAACCGCAACCAGCCATCGCTGGCGCCGGGCGGCAAGCTAACCCAGGCCAGCGCGTCAGTCACCGTGACCGTGGCCAAGCCGCGCTCGTGGAGGTAGGTGATGAACTGCTCCAGCAGCCTGGCGTCGCGCTCCAGCGTGAACCCAAGGCTATGCCGCAGCTCCAAGTAGCCGGCCAGCGCCTCGCGCAGCCCGCTCATGACGCACCCGGCCACGGACGCGCCAGCGCGCGCAGCGCCTCAATATCGACTTTCGTGTAGGCCGCCGTGGTGGAGGGCTGTCGGTGCCGCAGCACCTGGCCGATCTCGGCCAGGGAGCCACCTTCGGCGAGCATGGACGTGGCGGCGCTGTGCTGCAACCGGTGCGCGTAGACCACGCCCAACCCAGCCCGGCGCCCAGCGGCGGCTACCGCCTGGGTAACCCCGACCGGGCTCAGGCCCTGGTGTGGTGCCCGGACGCGGGTGAACACACTGCGATCCAGCGCGGTGGCTGGTCGGCCGTCCCGCAGGTAGCTCGCGATAGCCTGGCCGACATCAGCGGGCAGCGGGAGCGCATCGAGGCGGTTTCCCTTCCCCCGGATCGTGATCTCACCACGCCGCCAATTGATGTCGTCCAAACCCAGCCCGCAGACCTCACCCGCCCGCAAACCCATTCTCGCCAGCAGCGTCACCATCGCCAGATCGCGGCGCCCAGCGGCGGTGGCCAGGTCGCAAGATGCCAGCAGCGCCCCTACCTGGTTTGGTTGAAGCGGCTGGACAAGCCCAGGCCGGCGATTGGCGACCTTGGGCACCGCCTGATCCAGCGGCCCGCCGATCAGGCCCTGCACGTGCCACCACCGCAGCAGCGACCGCAGCGCACTCGCCAGCCGCTGCACGGTCTTGGGCGCGAGCCTCCGCGACTGGGCGATCATGAACGCTGTGACATCACCGGTGCCCAGCTCCCGCAGCCCGGCTTCCCCGCTGACCGCATGAGCGGCGACGAACGGACGGACCACATCGACGTAGCCACAGGCCACCTTGATTCCAAGGCCGCGCTCGGTCAGCAGCCAGCCTCGATAGCGTTCCAGCAGGACCGCCACCACGGTCTGCGGTGCGCGGTTCTCGGGCTGCGGAGCCACGCCCAGCCCGCGCAGGTACCCCAGCAACGGCACAAGCGCCTTCTCCGTCAGCAAATCCCGATAGGCCGCACGGCGCGCCGCCAGGAACCCACCCACCACCGGGGTGGCCAGATCAGCCACCCCCAGGCCCGCATCACCCAACCACCTGCTCAGATGCGCGGCGAGCCCCATCTGCTTCTGCGCGGAACCTCTCGTGAAGCCCAGCCGGGCCAGCTCTGCGGCGAACCCCCGCGCATACGGTCCCAGCGGACCCGCCATGCCGACGGCATGCAAATCATCCATGCTCACTGTCCTCTCCGAAGTCGGAGAGGACAGCATCACGCCGCCAGTAGCTCCGTTATGCCGATATCACCAGCCCGGGCACCCCCACCCACCAGCACTCCCCACCCCGACATCGGCATAACACCGATATCGGGGTAGTGGCCCAAATTACGCAAGTTGGAAAAGCTTCAGGGCCAAAACAACGCCCAGTAAAATGAGTGCGTAACCCATCCCGAATAAAACGGGGACCGCCGGGCGGGGGAAGAACACACCCC
>JBOHFG010000051.1:0-6897 GCA_050699575.1 Pseudonocardiaceae bacterium | reverse complement strand
CGGCCGCTGAGCGACCGGGAGTTCCCCGCGACCCCGGCGGGGTACCGGGCTCTGCTGGCCTGGTTGCGTGGGCATGGTGAGCTGGGGCGGGTGGGGGTGGAGGGCACCGGCGCCTACGGTGCCGCGTTGACCCGGCACCTGCGTGCCGAGGGTGTCACGGTGGTGGAGGTCAACCGGCCCGACCGGCAGACCCGCGCCGCGGTGGGCAAGTCCGACCCGTTGGATGCCTACGCGGCGGCTCGTGCCGCGCTGGCGGGCACCGCCGCCGGTGTCCCGAAGACCCGTGACGGAGCGGTGGAGGCGATCCGGGCGCTGCGGGTGGCCCGCCGGGGCGCGGTGAAGGCGCGGACCCAGGCCACCAACCAGCTCAAGGCGCTGCTGCTGACCGGGCCAGCTGACCTGCGCGAGAAGCCGCGCCCTTTGCGCACCGCGGCGCTGATTGACACCTGCGCCCGGCTGCGTCCGACCGGCCCGCTCACCGACCCGGAGCAGGCCACCAAACTCGCGTTACGGCGCCTGGCCCGCAGACACCAGCACCTGAGTGAGGAGATCCTGGCCGCCGACGCCGAGCTCACGGCTCTGGTCACCGCGACCACGCCGAGACTGCTCACCCTGTGTGGCGTCGGTGTCGAGGTCGCCGGGCAGCTGCTGTGCACCGCCGGGAACAACCCGCACCGGCTGCATTCCGAAGCCGCTTTCGCCCACCTGTGCGGCGTCGCCCCGATCCCGGCCAGCAGCGGAAAGACCCACCGCCACCGGCTCAATCGCGGCGGCGACCGAACCGCCAACAGCGCCCTGTACACCGTCGCGCTCAGTCGGCTGCGCTGCGACCCGCGCACCCGCCGGTACCTGCAACGGCGGACCAAAGAAGGGCTGAGCAAGCCTGACAGCATCCGCTGCCAGAAACGTTACCTCGCCCGCGAGATCTACCAGGTGCTGGTCAGCCCGCCCCCTTCCTCGTCGTCCTAGCCGCCTCATGGGCCGGAACGAGTGGGTCAACCCTGACACACCGTGAACGCCGGTCCCGGCCACCATCCAACACCCCCCAGCCGTGGGCTGGGGACTCGTGGCCAGGACCGGCGTCACGGTGCGCGCAGCGGGGTTGACGCGCTCGCTCCGGCCCATGACCATCGGGCGAAGACGAGGAAGGAAACCGCCACACCCCGCTCACCGCGCAGCTTGACATGACATAGGAGCATCCTGCCCGCCCGGCGAGGGCAGGTTTTCTGTGGACCGCGCTACGTTTGCTGATGTAGCGCCGCTGGGTGGACGCCGACCAGGGCTTTGGTGGTTGGGACGGCCGGTGGGCTGCGGGAACGTTGGGTGATGTTGGTCGACGTTGACTAGTGTCGGGTAGCGTGTTTTGTACCCGATTTGTGCCGGGGCCCCGGCCTGGACCTGGCATGATCTCTTCGGTGTGAACGCTGATCGGGCCGTGCGTCAGGTTGCCTGTGAGTGTCGCCGCGTGCCCTGATCGGCGGTTGGGTGCTCGTGAGAATTGGCCGGTGCTAACTCGTCGTGCCGGCTTACTACTGTAGGTAGCTGTTCCTTGTGGGGTTTGCCGCAATCTCTTCGGGGGCTGGACTCCTCCTGTTCACCTTCGGGAAGCAGAATCCCCCTCCGTGAAATCGATGATTGGCTGGAGGCGACATGGCTGCTGCTCAGTTCGAGAGGTTTTCGGCGGCAAGCGGTGACCGTCAAGGAGTCCTGTCGTCAGCCGGGTGGGGGGTGTCATGAGGACAGGGTATGGCAGGCGGAGGGACCGGTTGATCGTCAGCGTGATCCTCCTGGTCACGGGCCTGGGGCTTGTGCTTGGTTTCTTCTCGTCAGGTGAGCGCACTGTTGTCGTTGGGTACGGCGCCGTCGTCGTAAGCGTGGCCACTTTCCTCGTCTCCGAGTTGAGGGGGTTTTGGCGCGCGCGTAGTCCGGCTGATCCCCGGCCCGTGGACGCGCTGGCGGACCTGTTGGCCCAGGGGGTACACACGCAGTGGCATAAGGAGGCTGTTGAGCGGGTGTTGGTGACGCCTGCGCCGATTCCGGTCGGCTGGTCGCTGAGTGACCTGCCGCTGGTGGGTCCGGTGGAGGCTGCGGTCGGCGACCCGGACGTGGCACCGGCGTTCCCGCCGCTGCCCGGCCAGACCCGGGTCACTGGGGAACAGCTGGATGCCGGTGGGGGCGCGGTGAGCTGTTCGCGGTGTACGCCGGGATCGCCTCCGGTCGAGTCGTGGTGGTCGGCGCACCGGGGGCGGGCAAGACCGGGGCCGCGATCTTGCTGCTGCTCGACGCTCTGGAACACCGCGACCGCGTCGATGACAAGGACCGGATCCGGGTGCCGGTGCCAGTGCTATTGACCGCGTACAGCTGGGACCCGGTGACCTGCTCGGTACGGGACTGGCTGGCCGCCCGGTTAGCCGCCGACTACCCACTGTTTCAACACCGCGGCGGCCAAGCCGAAGCCAACAACCTGGTTGCCGCTGGGGCCGTCGCGCTCCTCCTCGACGGGCTCGACGAGATGGACCTAGCGCAGCGCACGGACGCGCTACAAGCTCTCAGCGACGCCCCTTTCCGTGTGGTGGTAATAACCCGCAGTGAAGAGATGGTCCAGGCCGCCACCTACCTAGTCGGGGCCATCGCGGTACAGCTGCACGACGTCACCGGACCCAAAGGCGCTGCCTACCTGCACCGGGCCCGCACCGGACCCGCACCAGCGGGATGGGCCCAGCTGCTCACCCACCTACGGGAGAACCCCGACAGCGTTCTCACCCACGGGTTGTCCACCCCACTGGCTTTGACCCTCATCCGCGACACCTACCGGCCCGGCGATGACGTCAACGAACTACTGACCGCCACCCGATCCGGCACCGCTGATGACCTTGAGCAGCACCTCATCGCCCGCGTCCTACCCGCCGCCTACACCCCCCGACCGGGCCGCCCAGCACCCCGCTACAGCATCACCCAGGCCAGACAGGCGCTGACCTTTCTCGCCCGCCGGATGAACCAGGACCACACCCGCGATCTGGCCTGGTGGCACATTCCCCGCTGGGCCCCCACCAGGCCACGCGTCGTCACCAGCCTGCTCGCGGGCGGCCTTATGGGCGGACTCCTGGGCGGGATGACCTCCATGCTCGTATATGCGGTCGTGGCCGGGCTCGGGACCCTGCTCCGGGTCCACGGCCTCTGGGGCGGGCTCGGGATCGCGCTCCAGCTCGGGGCGACATTCGGGTTTGGGGTCGGGCTTGCGCTCGGCCTCTGCTTCTGGCGCGGCGGCCGTGAGCCCAAGCGGGTCAGGAACTGGCGTGCCATCAACGTGCGCTCCCTCCTCGCCTACGGACTCGCACACGGGCTCGCATACGGACTCGCAGTCATGCTCCTATACCCACTTATGTTCATGCTCGCTGCCCTACTCCTGGGCAGCGTGACATCGAGCGCGACCGTTGGGCTCGTGGCCACGCTCGTGCTTGGGCTCACGATGGGGCTCACGCTCGGAAACCACGATCTCCTTCGCAGGCAAAGTAAAGGCACCAACAGCTCCCAGAGACTGGCCAAGAGCCGACGTATTGTCCGCCAGGCCGGAATCGTGGGCAGGATCGCGTTGGGGCTTCTCCTAGTGCTCCTAGTACCCCTAGTGCTCTTAGTGCTCCTAGTACCCCTACTCAGGCTTGTGTTCAGGCTCCTATTCCGTCTCGCGGGTGGATTTGTCGCCAGAATCGCGGCCGGCTCCACCGAAGGCGAGGGCAGCCCCCAGAAACCGCTTGAGAGCTGGCGAAACGACCGAGTGTTTGGCCTCGCGGCCGGACTCGCCTTCGGGCTCCCGTTCGGGCTCCCGTACGGGATCGGGTTGGGGCTTGCTGTCGGGCACAGTTCCGGGCTCGCAGCCGGGCTCGTAGCCGGGCTCGGGACCGGACTTGTGGTGACGCTCGCCGCCGGACTTTTGTTCGCACTCGCGGTGGGGCTCCCGTACGGCATCACCTCCTCGGAGACGTGGCCCACCACCCTGACTTGGCGGCTCCAACTACGGCGTTCCCATCACGTTCCCGCCGTTGGCCTCATGCCCTTCCTCGAAGACGCCCGGGAGCGCGGTGTTTTACGCACCGCCGGAGCGGTTTACCAGTTCCGACACGCAACCCTGCAAGACCAGCTGGCCGGACACACCACCTCGAATCCCGCGACCTCCCCCACTGCCCAGCACCCGTCGTAGACCTGCGTATCGCCGTGCGTCCACGTGTCTGGGCGACCCGGTGGGAGCTGGACACGTTTGGTGCCTGCTGACTATGGACAGGGGGAAGTGTGAAGTGCAGGGCGCTGTCCGCCCGGGCGCGACCGAGCACGGCCCGAAGGGCCGCGCGCAGTGGCGTGGCCGGGCGGACGGCGCAGCCACTGGACCAGACTACGCGGCGGCGCCGCAGGCGGCGCCTTGTACTCGGCTTACAGGCCAGCTCGTCCGGCCTGCGCTTCGCCATATGAACATCCAGCCGTTCGGATGGCAGGCGTGATGGCCGGTCGGCCAGTGGGGCTTCCGGTGTGTGCTGCACTGGGGCGTGGTCAGGTCGGCGTGGGTAGCGCGGGTATCCAGGGGTTGGCGGTGAGCGCGTCGCGTAGGACGGCGATGGTGTCGTGGCCGTGTTTGATAGCGGTGGAGACGTAGCCGCGAATGGTGTAGCGGTCGCGGATGCACGGCCTCTCCATCCGGCAGAGCGGGATCGGGGTGGCAGTGGCTAAGA
Organism: Pseudonocardiaceae bacterium; assembly: GCA_050699575.1. Lineage (GTDB taxonomy): Bacteria > Actinomycetota > Actinomycetes > Mycobacteriales > Pseudonocardiaceae. The sequence continues at coordinate 2,176 of JBOHFG010000051.1, read as the reverse complement.
TTGAGCGCTAGCCGAGACAGCTTACGAGCGTCGGTCAGCCACTCTTTGAAATGTATTTCGATCACTACGACAAACAAGGCCTATCCGGGGGTACCTCAATCCCTCCGGGAGTGATGTTGATACCGTACTGATCAGCGATCTTGCAACATGGCATCCCGCGCCATTAAGAAATCTTCCTGGCCAGTAGCGCACTATGGAGCAACCACTTAAACCACTTACCTTATCCCTGAGTACGGTTGCCAATTTGGCCCAGCGAAGGGGTGGCAGCCAGGCTCGAGTTGCCCTTCAATCAAGGCGAGAAGTCGCATATGACTGGGCGCATCGGGGCCGTTCACATGTGCGACCTCGACAGAAAATGGGCCACCATCGCGTACATCATGGACGTAGTCGACTAGCATGTTGGGCACCCAGCCAAGAGCGACTTGGTCGCGGGTTGATACCAGTACCGCGCGCGGATTCACAGGGTCGCCGGGTTCCTCCACCAGCTGCAGCTTGTCGCCCCTTTTGAGCCGTGACAGTATCAGATCACGCTGGTGCTCGTCTTTGATTTGGTGGCGGATGCCTGCGACCAGGAATTGGGATTTCGTCCTGCCCTTACCGTCCACCTCTGGCTCGGGAATCAACTGGATGGTATCACTGGCGAGCTTTCCCTCGGTGCGTGCAAGTTGCTCCCATGGTGTTGCGCCGCCGACGAGGTCGAGCTGCCGGAGGTATTGCGTGTAGTCTGGGCGCCGGGCGCTCATAACCCGCTGGGAGAACATGGGAAAGAGATCCGCTGAGCGATAAATGCGGGCGAGATCGGGAAAGTTTAGGAAAGGCCGAAAATCATGCACTTCGCTTACTGCGTGCAAGTAAAAAAACTCGTGCGTCTGGCCATCATATTGGAGCAGACCGACGGGACGCACGCTACGCTCGTCGGGATGCTGCCACGCTACCGCCATGCGGCGCACCACCGCTGACTGGCCGGCTCCGTCACGGAGCGGCTGTGCGATGGCTGAGCTAACACTCATCGAGCAGCCTCCTTCTGTTTATCACCAGTAAGTCCACAATGAAACTACGGGTGACGTCTGACAGTCCCGGCATCCGGTGGACCACCGTGTCTACGTCCGATCGGGTGAGGTGCTCCAGCTGAGTCAACCAGAAGGTCCGGGCTAGCGTGCCCGCGAGCCGCAGCCCCTCGTGGGCATGTTCCACCAGAGTAGGCGGTTTCACGGGCGGACGGTGATCGAAGCGGTAAGCATCGCCTCGGCTGGCCCACCACTCGATCTTGTTCTCGCTGAGGTAGAACTCCTGCTTCGAGATCATGAGATTGAAGCCGAGACTGCTTCCATGGTCGTAGGAAGGGCACAGCAAATCTGGCGCGTCCAGCGACTCCGGACGCAAGACGGCCCAGTTTTCGTCGTGACGGTCCCGGTTTGCTACCAGAGCATCCAGCATGAGGTAGCCAGCGAACACCCCGAACGCCCCCAGCTCCTCAGGGCAACCGCAGCCCGGTGGAGGGCTCATGCCATCCAGGGCGGCTTTGATGTTGCCCAGTGAGTGTCCAGGACGACCCCGAAGGTTCTCCGAGCCGGGCCGATAGTCCCGCAGTAGCCCGGAGAGCACCACCGAGCCAGTCTGGAGCTCCCACGGTGGCGGGGCCAGGTCCCGCGAGATGATCCCCCGTTGCGCGTGGCGCTGAGCCACTTCGATCTCGGCGCAGGGTACTCCGACCAACTTGGCTATCTCGCAGGTGATCTTCTCAGCCCAGTCCTCGCCCTGGCATCCCCAACTGACCGTCAACACCGGCTTGAACAGCCACCGTCCGGGACCGGAGTACAGCCACGTGTTGGGTCCGCCGCCTCGCGGCTCCAAGTTGGCGATCGGCCATCCGGAGACGTTCATGACCGGGTAGGGGGTGGGGACCACCAGATCAACCTACTTGATCAGCTCACGGGAGGTCCGCCCAGCGGGCCGGACTGCCTACTATGGATACAGTGAGGAGCGGGCCCTATTCGGTCCACGAGCCGACACCGAGGGTGCGTAGTCACTGGTCAGTACGTCGCGGGCGCTGTTCTGTAAATCCGTCGGCTGATGCCTTCCAAGGTTCGAATCCTTGACCCGCCACACCAGCAAAAACAGCCCCTGACCGGCACTTACACGGTCAGGGGCTGATCTTTGTCCGGTCCGGCTGTGT
>JBOHFG010000050.1:0-24828 GCA_050699575.1 Pseudonocardiaceae bacterium | reverse complement strand
CATGCTCCGCATGAGTGCCATGACTGAAGTTCAGCCGCGCCACATCCATCCCCGCCCGGACCAACTCCCGAACCTTCTCCGGGGTCGCAGTAACCGGACCAATCGTACAAACGATCTTCACACGTCGGCTCATGTCCGATATGGTAGTGGTGCGAAATTACGTCGGCGTGTCGACTTATCGCTCAGCCCGCTGCGGCGCCGCGCGAGGTTGCCGCACCCAGTGTGGCCAGGTAGCCGTCGCGGTAACCCATCTGGTTGGGGTGGTACGGCCCGATGGAGATGGGCGCGCTCGGACCGTTGATCCACGGCTGAGCCGAGCACACCCCATGGCCAGCGAACCGGCCTCGCACGTCGATGAAGCTGAACCCGGACTGCTGGCTGGCAGCCTTCTGGATGACGGTGTTGAGTTTGTCGGCGCCCTGGTTGAGCTTGTTGCGCCGGGCCAGGTTCGGCACCAGTGGGTCGGCACAGCTCGGCGCGAGGTCAAACAGTCGAGGGTAGCCCAGCACGATCACCCGGGCGCGCGGCGCGGCACGGCGAATTGCGGCGTAGGTGCGGGCCAGCCGGCCCGGCAGCACGGAGCGCTCGAAGGCCTCCGCGGCGTCGACCGCACCGAAGCACGTGCGATCGCTCTGCGCGACCGTGCAGGTCTGCAACACCGGCCCAAACCCTACGTCATTCCCCCCGATGGTGATCGTCACCAAGTCGGTGGTCGACTGCAGCGCCGCGATCTGGTTGGCGAGCACATCGGCGGTCCTTGCCCCGGAGCAGGCCGCAAACTCGAACCTGGCAAGGCGGCGCTCCGCTGCCCAGAGCGACGGGTAGGACAGCGGGCTGCGGGCACAGTCGCCGCTCGCCGCGTCGTAGACACCCGTGCCGACTCCGGAGGAGTAGGAGTCACCCAGGGCAACGTAGTCCCCCACGTCCATCACCGGCGCCTTGGGCAAGCGCCCGTCGCCGACGTTGACCACTGGGGCGGCACGGCCGTCCACGATCGTGACCTGGCTCGCGGCCGCCGTCGAGGCGGCAGCGGTCACCACCCCGACCACCCCTGCTACCAGCGTCGCGACACGACCTCCCCACCTCAGCCGACCCGAGATGTCCCGACCAACGTGCGACCCACCAGCTGACCATGGCGACACTCGGGTCTTCCACATGACACTCCCCCTGGTGAAGTTGAGTCCTGATCTTGTGCGGGACCGTTGAGAACCTACAACCACTTAATCTGCTGCCCAGCGTGGGCACCTGGGCCGCTCGCGATCACCGTCTGGACGTCCTCGTCTGCCGGTGACCGTGAGACACTCCGAGATATGAGCACGACTGCTCCTGACGCAGAGACGCTGGCGCAGGCGGACTGAAGTGGCTGCTGGGGCTAGCGCGCGACACCGTGAATGGTCTCGTCTGGACCGGAACGGCCGACTCCGACCAGGTCGACCCCACTCTGTACAGCGGTGCTGCGGGAATCGTGATCGCGCTGCTTGAGGCTCACCGTCACTTCGGCGACGACCAATTCGCCGATGCCGCCGTCCGCGGCGGTCGGGCAATCGCCGCCGGGGTTGATGAGGTGGGCGATTGCTCTTTGTACTCCGGTCTAGCTGGTATGGCTGTCGCCCTACGCACGGTTGACGACCTGCTCGGAGACGTTGCTGCCGGCACGGCGGCAGACCACGCCCTCGAGGCGGGCGTGCTGGCGCTGGCCTGCGACCGACACGCCGAGCGCCGCGACAATCTCGAGTTCGCGACCATGCTCGTCGATGATCTTGCGTCTCGCGCCACTGTGGACGGTGACGAGGTACGCTGGTCGAACCACGAATACCGCGTCACCCCGAGCGCGCTCGAACCACGAACGGGCTGGGCCATGGGTAACGCGGGGATCATCCGTGAGCTGCTCCGGTTCGCTCGCGCCACCGCAGGCACCAATCCGTCATACGCCGTAACTTGGCCGGACCATCCGGCAGTCGGTCACGTCGCCGACACCTCGGTGCGGCCTCCTCTAGGCTGAGCCCGGCTTCCTCACGCAGCCGGCGCAGCGTCCGAGCGAGCTGCCGCTGCTGCAACGTCCCCTTGATACGCACCTCACTCCCCTCGCCGGTGCCAATCATGGACCTGGGAAAATGAAAGTGGGAACCCAACCCCGGCAACCCAGTATCGTTCTTCCATGCGGACTCTAGAACGCCCGCTGCACCAATCACGGGAGGAATCACTCCCACCGGCCCTCATGCCGTGTCGTCGGCGTCTGGATCGTCATTCGTGGGCCATCATTGATTCGTATCGGGGAGCCGGAGGAAGTGGGCGTGCGAGACGAGCGTGGCGTCGGGCTCGACCGGTTCGCGACGCCGCTGTACAGCGTGGCTGAGGCTGCCCGTTACCTGGACGTGCCGGCGAGCACGTTCGCGACCTGGACCCATGGCTATCGGCGTCGTCCTGCCGGGCGACGGGAGGTGGTGGGCGGGCCGGTACTTACTGCTCTGCCCCGCTCCGGGATCCGGGCGCCGGTCATCTTGTTCATCGGGCTGGCGGAAGGCCTGGTACTGGTGGCGATGCGCTGCAGCGGTGTCCCGCTGCAGCGGATTCGCCCAGCCCTGGAACGGCTCGAAGAGGAGTTCGGGCTGACACACGCGCTAGCCAGCCAGCGGCTGTACACCGACGGCGCAGAAGTGTTGTTCGACTACGCCGAGTCAGCCGATGATCCGACCGCGGCCCGCGAGTTCGTCGTGGTCCGCAACGATCAGCGAGTCTTCAACGAGGTCGTGGCGGCCTATCTGCAGCGGGTGGAGTTCGGCCCGGAGGGCTGTCCCCGGCTTGTCCATCTACCGGCCTACGAGGTCGCTGACATCATCGTTGATATTGAGCGCGGATTCGGGCAGCCGGTCTTCGTCCGCGACGGCACGCGGTTGGAGGATGCCACACGCATCGCCACACGCGTCGCCGCCTGAAATGGCGTCCCACATCGGCTGGCTCGTCCACCGTCCATGAGGGCGGTGGCCCCGGACGGAGGGACGACGAAGAGCCGGTGCCGGCCACCAGCGTGGACGACCTCGAACCACAACTCCTCACCGAGTTCCTGGCCCGGCTTCGGCAGAGCCGACCGTACATGTTCGGCGGGCTCGACCAGGTCAGAACGCTCCGCCGGGCACGGGTGCTCGTCGACGGGGGAACAGGTGATCTCGTCGTGTCCCTGGGTGGGCTACTGGCGCTGGGCCGTGACCCGCAGGCACTGTTCCCCGAACTGATGTTGACCTTCGTGCACTACCCCACCGTTGACGGACCCGACCCCGGCGGACGTCGCTTCATCGGCAACGTGCTGCTCGAAGGGCCGATTCCGGTGATGGCGCGCGACGGCATCGCGGTGTTGCTGCGGAACATGAGCCGTAGATCGGTCGTTGCCGGCGTTGGGCGGGAGGACACCTGGGAGTACCCAGAACCCGCGCTGCGCGAGGCAATTGTCAACGCCCTGGTGCATCGAGACCTGTCTCCCACGTCCCGGGGTGCACAGGTTCAGATCGAGATGTATCCGAATCGGCTGGTCGTCCGAAATCCCGGTGGACTGTTCGGACCGGTGTCCGTGGACATTCTGGGAGAAGAGGGTATTTCCGCGGCGCGGAACGCCACCCTGCTGCAGATCCTCGAAGACGTCCCCGTCCCTGGCGGAACACGGACCGTCTGTGAGAATCGCGGATCCGGCATCCCCGCCATGATCAAAAAACTGCGAGCGGCGCGAATGAGTCCTCCGGAGTTCCGTGACCGTATTGGCACGTTCTCAGTGACCTTCCCCAACCACACTCTGCTCGGTGATGACGTTGTCGAGTGGATCAATACGCTCGGCGAGGCGGGTCTCAACGATAATCAGTGTGTCGCGCTGGCGAAATTGCGCAGCGGCGAGTTCCTGGACAACCAGTCGTATCGTCGGACCACTGGAGTGGACTCTCAGATCGCGCGCAATGAGCTTCGGGACCTGGTGTCGCGAGGACTCGTCGTGCAGATAGGCAACCACCGCTGGACGCGTTACCAGCTTGCGCCAGTTCTGACGGGCGCGGGGGATAAGTCCGCGCAGATGCCGCTGCGAGCCGACCGGCGGGTCCAGCTCCTAGCTGAACTCGGCGCCGAGCCGGTGTCCCGGGCCGACCTGGCCCGCCGAACCGGATTGACCGCATCGACCGTGGCCTACTGGCTTCGCATCCTGCGATCGGAGGGAATGGTCGAACCGACCGAAAAGTCGATGAAGAGCCCTGCGGTGCGATACCGCCGGTCCAGCAGCAACGGGGGTCAGTGTGAACGTGCACAAAGACATCCCGCAGCGCAGGGTGTTGCGACGTACCGGTGTGGCGCAGTCAGTGCACGGGGCACGCAACGTGCGCGTCCTCTACAGCGTCGCCCGAGTTGAAAACAGCGATACCGAGCCGGACGTGCTGATGCGCCAAACTGGTGCCCGGTGCCAACAACAAGGGCACCAGTTGAAGCAGGGTCAACGACTCGGCACTGCTTTTTCTGAACACTGCCTCTTCATATGACGGCTGTACGCCCCGACCGGTCTGCCCGAGCCGTGCTTCGACCCACGGACGATCTCAGCGCGTTGTCCTGCATACAGGTGGACTGACGAGAAGCCACACCTGGTTTCTTCCGCATTGCTGGCCGTTGAACTCCTGCGACTGCTCCGTCTCCTCAACCACGCCACTGTCGCGCCCGCCGTCGGTCTCACCGTGGCTTGCCCAGGCGCGTCGTACTGACCAGACCGCCACTGCCGATCCAACAACGGCGGGGGATCAGCATGAACACGCCAGCGGAGGTCTCCAGGGTGGTCGGCCTTCGTCGGGTGCGACTCAACGGCTAAAGAATCTGGCAGCGAACCGGTCGCTCCCGGTGGGCCCCGCGCCGACCTGGCCCGTTACCGCTGTCACGGCAAGCCGGACTACCCGTCGTCAGCCGGTCCGATCAGCAGACGAGGCGACGATGTTGGGGAAGTGGCAGGCGACGCGGTGGCCGGGGGTCAGCTCGACCAGCGGGGGTTCCTGGGTACGGCAGATGTCTTGGGCTTTCCAGCAGCGGGTGTGGAACCTGCAGGCCGGAGGCGGGTTCAGGGGACTGGGTACGTCGCCGGTGAGCAGGATCCGTCGGCTGCGCCGGGTCGGGTCGGGTACTGGCACCGCGGAGAGCAGCGCCACCGTGTAGGGGTGCCGGGGCCGGGCGTACACGGCCTCCCGGGCACCGAGTTCGACGATCTTGCCGAGGTACATGACGGCGACCCGGTCCGACACGTGGCGCACCACTGACAGGTCGTGGGCGATCAGCAGGTAGGTCAGGCCCAGCTCGTCCTGCAGGTCCTCCAGCAGGTTGAGCACCTGGGCCTGGATCGACACGTCCAGCGCGGAGACAGGCTCGTCAGCCACGATCAGTTTCGGGCGCAGCGCCAGTGTGCGGGCGATGCCGATGCGCTGGCGCTGGCCGCCGGAGAACTCGTGCGGGTAGCGGTTGTAGTGCTCGGGGTTCAGGCCGACGAGCTCTAGCAGCTCCTGCACCGCCGCCCGCACCCCGCCAGGCGGGCGCACGCCCTGGATCCGGAACGGGGCACCGACGAGGGTGCCGACGGTGTGCCGCGGGTTCAGCGACGAGTACGGGTCCTGGAAGATCATCTGGATGTCCCGACGCAGCGGGCGCATCCGGCGGGTGGACAGGTGCGTGATGTCGCGCCCGTCGAAGACGATCGATCCGGCGGTCGGCTCCAGCAGCCGGGTGAGCAGCCGCCCGGTGGTCGTCTTGCCGCAGCCCGACTCCCCCACCAGTGCCAGCGTCTCGCCGCGGAGCACGTCGAAATCCAGCCCGTCGACGGCCTGCACGGCGCCGGTCGTGCGCTGCAGCAGGCCCCGCCGGACCGGGAAGTGCTTGCGCAGCCTGGACACCCGCAGCAGCACGCGCTGCGCCGCGCTCACCTGCGCTGGACTCGGCTGGGCTGGATTCGGCTGGGCTGGATTCGGCTGGGCTGGATTCGGCTGCGCCGGACTCGCTTGGGTCGCGGTCATAGCTTCGGCCGGATCTCATCGTCGAGGAGCTGCGCCCGGCGCTCGTCGGAGAGGTGGCAGGCGACCAGGTGGTCCGCAGACTCCACTGGCCGCAGCTCGGGCCGCACCGCGCTGGCCTGTCCTCCGGTCAGCGAGGCGTAGCGGCAGCGCGGGTGGAACGGGCAACCGGCTGGGACGTTGATCAGGCTGGGCGGGTTGCCCGGGATCGGCGCCAGCCGCTCCGTGCGCTCACGGTCCCAGCGCGGCATCGAACCGAGCAGGCCCCACGTGTAGGGATGCTGGGGTGCGGAGAACACCGCGCTGGCCGGCCCGTACTCCACTGCTCGCCCTGCGTACATCACCAAAATGTCGTCGGCGAGCTCGGCAACCACGCCCAGGTCGTGAGTGATGATGATCACTGCGGAGTCGAGCTCAGCCTGCAGTTCCCGGATCAAGTCCAGAATCTGGGCCTGCACGGTGACATCCAACGCCGTCGTCGGCTCGTCGGCGATGAGCAGTTGGGGGCTGCCCGACAGCGCCATCGCGATCATCGCGCGCTGCCGCATACCGCCGGAGAACTGATGCGGGTAGTCATCGAACCGCGAGCGCGCCTGCGGGATGCCGACCCGGTCGAGGAGCTCCACGGCGCGCTGACGCGCGGCGCGCAAGCTGGCGTCGTGGTGCAGCCGGTACGCCTCGACGATCTGGTGACCCACTGAGTAGTACGGGTGCATCGCCGACAGCGGATCTTGGAAGATCATCGCCATGGTCCGGCCGCGCAGCTTGCGGACCTGCTCGGGGCCGGCCGAGACCAGCTCGGTGCCCCCGAGCCAGATCTCACCGGAGATCCGCGCGGTGCCAGGCTGATGCAGTCCCATGATCGATAAGCTGGTCACGCTCTTGCCCGAGCCGGACTCCCCGACGATCCCCAGCCGGGCGCCGCGGTCCAGCTGCAGGGACAGCCCGTCCACGGCTTTGACCACGCCGTCGGCGGTCGGGAAGTGCACCCGCAGGTCACGCACGTCCAGCAGCGGGCTCATGCGTACCGCACCCTCGGGTCCACTACGGCGTAGAGCAGGTCGACGACGAGGTTGGCCACAATGATGAAGATACTGCCGACCAGCACCACCCCGAGCACCTTCGGCAGGTCGTTGTTGACCACCGCGTCCACCGAGTACTTACCGATACCCGGCAGCGAGTACGTGCTCTCGGTCAGGATTGCGCCGCCCAGGAGCAACCCGAGGTCCAGCCCGAAGATCGTCAGGAGCGGGGTGAGTGCCGCGCGCAGCCCATGCTTGAGCACCACGGTGCGCTCCGGGAGCCCCTTGGCGCGGGCGGTTCGGATGAAGTCCTCGTTCATTGTGTCGAGCATGCCCGCCCTGGTCAGCCGGGCATAGCCGGCGGCGTAGAGGAACGCCAGCGTGACCCACGGCAGGACCAGGTCGTATGCCCAGCGCAGCGGGTTGTCTTCGAGGGGGACGTAACTGCCGCCCGGAGCCGTGATCCCCAGCCTGTAGCTGAAGACCGACAACGCCAGCAGCCCGGTGAAGAAGATCGGCAGCGAGACGCCGGCCAGGGCGACGCCCATCGCGGCGCGGTCGAAGACACTGCCCCGGCGCAACGCGGAGACCACCCCGGTGGACACGCCCGCGATCACCCAGATCAGCGCCCCACCGGCGGCGAGCGACATCGTCACCGGCAGCCGGTTGAGCAGGTCGGGCAGCACCGGGTTCTGGGTGAGGAAGGAGTACCCGAAACACGGTGCCGGGCAGTGCACCGTGGTCGGGCCCGTGCTGTAGTCCGCGCCCAGCACCAGGCCCTTGACGAACCGGCCGTACTGCACCCAGATCGGGTCGGTGAACCCGAGCTTCAGCGCGATCTGGTGGATCACCTGGGGGGAGGCGGTCCGGCCGACGTAACGTGAGGCGAGATCCTCCGGGGTGGCCCCGGCCAGCCGGGGCACCAGGAAGAAGATCGCAAACGTGGCCGCGGTGACAACCGCCAGCAGGATCACGGCCGCGACCATCCGGCGAAGAATGTAGCTGCCCACTCTGTACGGCGGGGCGCCCGGGGCGGCCCGGACACCAGTGCCTTCACCTACTTCCGGGTGGTGCCCAGCGTCGAGTAGTCGTACATCTGGAACGCATCGGCGATGAACACGTTCGTCAGGTTCGGTGGCCGGTACAGCAGGCCCTTGGCCCAGACACCGGGCAGCACGAACGCGTCCTCCATCACTTTGCGGTCGATGCCGACCCAGATCTGCTCTCGCGCCACGGTGTCGGTGGTCACCAACGCCGTCTCGAGCAGCTGGTCGATCGCGGGGTCTTTGACGCCGAGGTTAGTGTTGCCTCCGGTGGCCCGGATCACCCGGCTGTCGACGATCTGAGCGAGGAACCCGTAGCCGTCGGGCCAGTCCGCACTCCAACCGAAGACCATCAGGCCCAGGCCGTTGGACTTCGCGAAGTCCGGTTTGCCGGCGTAAAGGCGCTGGTAGTCGGCCAGCGGGTACGGCTTGATCTCCAGCTTGATCCCAGCCCGCGCCAGCGACTGCTGCAGTGCCTCGGCGGCGGCCTTCTCCTTGGGCCGCTCGGCGCGGTAAGAGATGCCGGTGGTGAAGCCGCCCGGCCGGCCGCACCGGGCCAGCTCATCGTGGGCCTTGGCGATGTCACCCATGTTGTTCGGCGAGGAATAGAGGTCGAAGCGCCGCGCGCCCGGGATCACCGGCGGTAGGATGCTCGTGGCGATCTCGCCGCCGGTCGCTCCGCCATAAGCCCGCTGATACCCGGTCCGGTCGGCGGCATACAGCACTGCTTTGCGGCAGTGGATGTCGCCCAGCGGCGCGACGTCGGAATTGAGCGCGGTGTACCACGTCCGGGTGATGAGCTTGGAGTCGGTGTTCGCGCGCAAGCCCTGGTCGGCGAGGATCCGACCTTGCGCCGACGGCCCGACGCCGGAACCCTCGACCGCGACGTCGAGATCACCGGAGATGAGCCGGTTGTCCACGTCGTCGGCGTTGACGTTGAGGTCAACGGTGATCCGGTCGGGCAGCGCCCGGCGGTTCGGGTCGGTAGCTGGGTCCCAGTGGGGGTTGCGGACCAGCGTGAAACCCTTGCCCAGCTCGTTGGTCTGGAACAGGTACGGGCCGCTGGAGACGACGTGCTCCTTGTACTTCGATCCGGCGTCTTTGGCCTGCGGCACCGGCATGGTGGCCGGTAACTGCGCGAGGTAGTCGAAACCGCTGAACGCTTTGCGGAGCCGGAACACGATCGTCCGATCGTCCGGGGTCTCGATCGCCTTCAGGCCGAGCCTGTTCGGGTCGGGGTCGGAGTAGGGGCTGGTATAACCTTGGAGATCGAGCACGTCGTTGAAATACGTCGGACCGTTGGGGAAGGTCGTTTTGTCCAGCGACCGCTCCACCGCGTACTTGACGTCCCTGCTGGTGACAGGGGTGCCGTCCTCGAACTTCACCCCTTGGCGCAGGGTGTAGGTCCAGGTCTTGGCGTTATCGCTGGCGCGGCCCAGGGACTCGGCAAGGTCGGGCACGAGTGTGGCACCTTGTTGCTGGCCCGGTGCCGGCGTGAACATCACCAGGGCCCGTCCGTAGTTACGGACGAAGTTCCATGCGTAGCCGTAGTACATGTCGGCCGGGTCGAGGGAGTCCCAGTCACCGGAGTTGGCGAACCGCAAGGTGCCGCCCTTGACATCCGAAGGATGACGGACTCCACCGGAGGTGCCGCCGGCAGCGTCGCCACTGGACGCCGGCCCACCACACGCGGCCGCCACCAGCATGGCGAGCGCGGCCAAAGCAGATCGGCGACGCGTGCTCATCTCCGATCCCCCCTTCGCTACCAGGCGGGAGCTCATCGCGACCGCGGATCCAGCGCGTCACGCAGACCATCACCAAACAGGTTGAACGCCAGCACCGTGATAAAGATCGCCAGCCCGGGGAAGAGCATGAAGTTCGGCGCGATCTGGAACCAGTGCGTGGCTTCGGACAGCATCCCACCCCAGGTCGGGGTCGGCGGCCGCACGCCGACCCCGAGGAACGACAGCGCCGCCTCGAACAAAATGTTGGTTGGGATCAGCAACGTCAAGTAAACCAGGATCGGCGCGATGAGGTTGGGGAGCAACTCAGTGCACAGGATCCGTGGGCTGCGCGCGCCAAGGCTGCGTGCGGCGTCGATGAACTCGCGCTCCCGCAGCGACAGCACCTGCCCGCGGATGATCCGGCCGAGGTAGGGCCAGTTGAAGAACCCGATGATGAACACCATCAGCACGATCCGCAAGGTGTCGCCTGCCAGGCCGAACGCCCGATCCGGCACCACCCCGGCCAGCGCGATCGCGAACAGCAGCAACGGGAACGCCAGGAAGACGTCCATCGTCCGGCTGATCATGGTGTCCACCCAACCTCCGAAGTACCCAGCGATCACCCCCAGCACAGTACCGAGCACCACCGACAACAACGTCGCGAGGAACGCGATGAGCAGCGAGATCCGCGAGCCGTAGACCACGCGGCTGAACACGTCACGGCCGTTGACCGGCTCCGCTCCGAAGAGGAAGTCCGGGCCGATCCCACCGAACCTGCCGAGAGGTACCTGCAGCTCGGGGTCGACCTTGTCGTAGTGGAACTCCAGCGGCGGATGCCCGAGCACCGCGACGATCACCGGCGCGAGGATCGCAACCAGGATGAGGCCCACAACAACGCCACCACCGGCCAGGGCGACCTTGTCACGCTTGAGGCGCAGCCAGGCGAGCTGGCCGGGTGAGCGGCCCTGGATCGCCGGGCCCACTGCCTGGGGTTGCGCAAAAACATGATCAAGCCGAGCTGGCTCGTCGGTCACCACGTACCCCTGTTTCGTGCCCGCATGGACGTCCCCGGTCATCGTAGAAGCACAGCGCTCGGACCCCGCACTGTCGCCCCGGACGAGCAGCGCGAAAGGCCTGACCAGTCACAGGCCGAGTTTGCCCCCAGGCGTAGCTACCCCAGCACTGAGCCTCTACTGCGAGAAAACTCCACCGTCCACACCAAATCAAGACCCTGGGTTATGGCTGCCCTGCGCAACCCAGGCTAGCCGAAAAGAAATCAGTCCGCCGTTGGTTAGTTTTTCTAGCAGCCAAAGAGACGCTACCTGGGAAGTGCACGTAGGTAGCGCTGAACTGTTGGCGCTCACAAAAGACCGCCATTCCCCACGGTTCCGATAGCCGTTTCGACACCTGCCTGACTGTGTCCACTCATGACTCCGATTGAGCTGGATGCTTGTGGCCCGAAGATCGTCGGCTCGATCTCCCCTGCTGTGCCATGGCCGATGTTTCTTCCCACCCACAGTTTCGGCATCTCGACGTCCTCTCCCGTCCATCGGCGCTAAACCAGCACCATAGAAAAGAGGACCAGAAACGCCCGGTAGATACGTCATACCCAACCCTAATCGGGTGAACTTGTGTGGAGACGGGAGACCATTGGGAGCTGCGGTCCACCTCCAGCGCCACGTAGCTTAATTTGATCATGTTGTTGACTTGCTGTTTCTTGGTAGTTCGACCCTGTCCTCCCGAACTCGGTTCCAGCCGCCAGGTGATGGTGGTCTTGATCCCAACCGGTCGTAGCAATTGATCTTGGTGTAGATCGTCGGCGACACCGTCGATGAGGAGCACCGGGTGAGCTGCGAGCGCAGGCCGTTGACCGAGGTTGATCGGGAGGAGATCTCCCGGGGGGTGGCCGAGGGGCTTGAGGGCAAGGTGATCGCCGCCCGGATCGGGCGGTCCCCGGGTGTGGTGTCCCGGGAGATCACCCGCCATGGTGGGCGGGCCGGTTACCGGGCCGTGGTCGCCCAGGGGGCGGCCGCGGAGCAGCGCCGCAGGCCCAAGGTCCGCAGGCTGGATGCCTGTCCTGAGCTGCGGGCTGAGGTGGTGGCCGGGCTGCGGGCGGGGCATTCCCCGGATCAGGTGGCTGGCCGGTTGCGTTACGGGCATCCCGGCCAGCAGGCTCGGTGGGTGTCGCATGAGGCGATCTACACCTGGATCTACACGCTGCCCAAGGGCGAGCTGGCCGCCCAGGGCATCCTGCTGCGCTCCGGGCGCACCCAGCGCCGCCCCCGCGGCCGCACTCGCTCACCGGGAGCCCGGATCGTGGGCATGACCAGCATCGACGCCCGCCCCGCCGAGGTCACCGACCGGGCCGTTCCCGGGCACTGGGAAGGGGACCTCGTGATCGGGAAGGCCGGGAAGACCGCGATGGCGACCCTCATCGAGCGGACCTCCCGCTACACGGTGCCCGTCGCGCTGCCCGCCGGCCGCCGCGACGCCACCACTACCTGTGACGCGCTGATCACCACGGTGAGCGGGATGCCCACCGCGCTGATCAAGACCCTGACCTGGGACCAGGGCAGCGAGATGGCCGCCCACGCCGCGTTCTCCCTGGCCACCGACGTGCAGGTGTACTTCGCCCACCCCCACTCACCCTGGGAACGCGGCACCAACGAGAACACCAACGGACTGCTCCGCGAGTACTTCCCCAAGGGCACAGAGATCACTGACGACCAGACCTACCTCGACCGCGTAGCCACCGAACTCAACAACCGGCCACGCCGTATCCTGGGTTACCGAACCCCAGCAGAAGTCTTCGCCGACCTCCTAGCAAGATCAATTGCTTCCACCGGCTGACACCAAGGGTAACTGGCGCCGGGTGGTTACCTTCCAGGGGCAGGCGGCGCCTTACGCCGCCGTGACGTGCGCGTCGAAGGGGTTGCATACAACATTACACAGCTGCGCTGCGTACCGGCCCAGATCGGCGCCACCCGCATCGGCGGGGCCGATGTGAACAAGCCTCCAATCCACGGGTTATGTCACCGGGTCGGGGGCTGGACGAGTCCGGTCAGGTAGGCGGCGGCCACCGCTTGTGCCTTTTCCCGAACACCGAGTTTCATCATCACCCGGGAAAGATGTGTCTTCACGGTGGCCTCACTAATGACTAGCTCGCTGGCGACATCAGCGTTGGACAGACCTCGGGCCATCAGGGTGAGCACTTCTCGCTCACGCGGCGTCAGTTGGGCCATCTCCTCTGGGGTGGGCGGGTGCGCCTCAGGCCGGGCATTGAACTCGTCGATGAGCCGGCGAGTGACCGCCGGACCCAGCCAGGCATCGCCGGCGGCCACCGCGCGGATCGCGGCGGCGATATCGGTGGGTGCGGCATCTTTGAGCAGGAAACCCTTGGCACCGGCCCGCAGCGCGGCAGCGACGGCTTCATCGATGTGGTAAGTCGTGAGGATGATGACGCCGACGAGCTGGCCATTCTGCGCGGTCAAACCCTCCTCGACGATGGTGTGGGTAGCGGCGACGCCATCAATGCCGGGCATGCGGACATCCATCAGGACCACATCCGGACGCTGGGTGCGGACCTGGGTAAGGGCCTCCTGGCCATCGGCGGCTTCGGCGACGACGGCGATGTCTTGCTCGGAGTTGACAATCATGGCGATGCCGGCTCGGACCAGCGGCTGGTCATCGACTACCACGACTCGGATCACGCTGACACCTTCCCTTGGTCCCCGCTGCTCTGATCGGACCGATTGGCGGTGGTTGAGGAGTATCCGCGCTGTGCGGCGTTCGGCAGCGGCAGGGTCGCGACCAGCCGGTAGCCACCATGGTGATGAGGTCCTGCCCGCAGCTCCCCACCGGCCGCGTGGGCCCGCGCGCGCAGGCCGACCAGGCCGCGACCGCCGGTGAACACTTCCCCGAGGTGTGCCTCCGCAACATCAATGTCGTTGTCGATCTGGATGCGCAAGCTGCGGTCTTCCCAGACTATCCGCAGCTGCGGATGGGAGTCCATGCCGGCGTGTTTGAGGACGTTGGTCAGGCCTTCCTGAATAATCCTGTACGCGGCGAGGTCGATACTCGGATCCAGGTCGCGTGGGGTGCCTTCAGGGTGGACGGCAACTGGCATCCCAGTGTCTCGCAGTGAGGTGAGCAACGTGGGCAAATCAGCTAGTCCAGGTTGCGGACCGAGTCCGTCGCGGTCCGCGGTGCGATCACTGGGATCATTGGCCTCGAGTACCCCGAGTAGGCGTCGTAACTCGTCCATCGCCTGTTTTCCGGTGGTCTCGATGTGTGCCAGTGATTGGATGACCTGGGCGAAGTTGGTATGGGCCACCCGGGCCGCCCCGGCAGCCTGCAAGACGATCGCGGTTACCGAGTGGGAGACGATGTCGTGAAGTTCTCGAGCGATTCTGCTCCGCTCGGCAGTCACTGCTTCCCGGACCGTTTCCCGCTCACTCTCCAGACGTTTAACATGAAAACTGTTGACCCGAGTCACGCGACCCGCCCCCCACGCTCCCATGGTCACGATGACAAGAAGCGTCGCATTGGGGATGCCTGACCGAAGCTGTTGGCCGAAGTCAGAGTAGAGCCTGAACGCTACGGTGGCGTCGAGCACAATAGGAACAGTGGACACCAACAATGCCCGCAGGGCGGTTTTCTTGTGACAATGAACAGCAACCGCGTGCAATGCAACGGGAATTCCTATGACCGGGGTGTAGAGAGTCATGAACTGCCATGCCGCTACGGTGAGAACCCACTGGACGGTGAAGACGGTGATCGGTGCCCTGTCACGCCAGACCAGCGGCACGAACACGGCCAGCGCGTAGAGCCACACGAGGATCAGCCCTGGCCTGGCCACCACGTGACCCAACACTTCCCATTTAGAAAAAATAAAAAAATTGAGGACAAAAAGTGTCGGAAAAAGCAAAGCATCCCGCTTTTTCGCGGGCACCATCTGGATACCACCCGGTATCCAACCCGGAATTTTCATCAGGCCCCTTGCCGCGGCAGGCAGTCTGCGCACACGGCCGAGCTGCTCGATACTGGCTCCGTCGTCACCAGGAGAACTCGGGGAGCTGACGCACTGTCGACTGTTTGTCGAGTTGCCGCATCCGGGAAGTCGGGGCAGACCCCGGGATTACCGCAACCTGGTGCGGCTGCCGCGGCAGACGCGCCCGCCAGAGCGAAGGTGATAGCCAACAGAAACGCCGCCACCACCGTCGCGATAATGCGTTTTCCTGACGATTGCGCATGCGAGCTTCTCGGTGTCCCACTCACCACAGACGCCTCGAGCCTGGTCATTGCTATTTCTCCTCGGTTGTCGTTGCGCATCAGGCGCGTCTGGTCTATTTGTCATGATTGTTCCACCCGGCTCGACCGAAGGCAACCTGCTTGTAGCAGATGACACGGCCTTTTCCCAAGCGGATCGGCCCGAAGTCATCCCACAGATGTAGAAACCCGTCGAGTCTACTTCATTCGATGTAGCTGGACTGCATGACCTGGGGTACGAGCTCAGTGATCTTGATGTCCGCCCCCCGTCGAGCGGATCCGCACTCTGGCGCCGTGACCGGATCGGTTCTTCGATGTCAATACCGTGTGCAGCCGATTCAGCGCCCGATGCTGAGCCACCCGGACCGCGCCAGGAGTCGAGCCCACCGCCGCGGCGGTCGTCTCCGTGGACAACCCCACCACGATCCGCAGGACGAGAATCTCCCGCTGCTTGTCCGGCAACAGGTCCAGTAACCTGGCCATCTGCTCGGTCAGCTCACCCCGCAGCAACTGCTCTTCTGGTCCGTCGGCCAGCTCCGACCCATCGGGGATCTCCGCGACCGGCTCGGCGCGGTTGCGCGCCGCCGTCCGGTGGGCGTCGGCCACCTTGTGTGCCGCAATGCCGTACACGAAGGCAAGAAACGGCCGGCCCTGGTCGCGGTAGCTGGGCAGGGCCGTGAGCACCGCAAGGCACACCTCCTGGGCTACGTCGTCCACCGAAGCAAACACTTTTTCCTGGCCGCTGACGCGAGTGCGGCAGTACCGCACCACAATCGGCCGGATCCAGCGCAGCACACCCGAAATGGCATCTCGGTCACCCTCAATGGCGGCCGCAACAAGGGCTTTGTGGTCATCCCCGGACGCATTTCTCAGGGCGCGCTCACCGCGCGGAACCGTGGTGACACTCTGGGTCTCGATCGCTCGGACGAGACGAGTGGTCAGTGATCGGGCACCGGCGACCTCGCCGTGGCCCTGGTGCGGAACCGGCGACGTGTGCAGGTCGCATAGTGAAAGCGTAGCCACAGGGTGCCCCTTTGCTGACTGACCCGGATGATCCCTTCTGCTATTCCACTATGTCGGACACCCGGACGACGGTCGTCCTTTCCACGGACCATCTTCCACATACTCCAAGTCATGCAGTCCCCTACATCAGCTGAGGTAGATCGCCGATGGTTGCTACGTCTTCGGGGTGATTCTGAAACACGACGGCGTACGCTTCACGCAAGCAAGGTAGTTCTGGTGTGTCCGGCTTGAGTGGAAGAAGGTAGGGCCGTGGCACCGGATCATCGCGGACCAGGTGGCCGGTGGCGGCGGGTGGCCGTAGGGGTCGTCGTGCTGACCGCGGCCGCACTGGCGGGCCGGGTGTTGTTCGACAGCAGCGACGAGCTGTTCACTGCCGCGGACACCTTGACCTCCGTCCGGGTGGGATGGGTGGCGGTGGCGGTCCTCGTCGAGGTGCTGTCCTACGCGGCGCGGGGGGCGGCGACGGCAGTGGTGCTGCGCCGCGGCGGCGGTCGGGTCGGGCCGCTGACCATGGGCGCGGCCACGTTGGCTGGTGACGCAGCGGCGTACTGCCTGCCGTTCGGGTTCGCCGCCTCCGGCGTGGTCATGCTGGGCGTGTTGCGTCGCCGCCAGGTAAGTGCGGCGGTGGCCGGGTGGATGTTCGGGATGTCCTCAGTGCTCTACGTCGGCGCGGTCACAGTGTTGACCATCGTCGCGATCCCGATAGCCGGTGACGACGACCCAATTCCCGGTTTGCAATCGGCCAGCGCCGTGCTGCTGGGAGTGCTGGCGCTGGCCGGCGCCGGGTACGTGCTACTGCGCCGGCCCGCGGTCCAGCGCGGACTCGCCCGAGTGCGGCCCCAAGTTCCCCCGCTGCTGTGCCGCCGGCACCTACTCGAATCCGCCAGCCGCCGCTGGTCCAGCCGGTTCCTGCCGGCAACACCACCATGGATTCGCGCCACCGCGTCGAAGCTGCGAGCAGGTCTGCGGGACTGGGCGCACCAGCTGCGCACGGTCCGGCTGACCCTGACCGCGGGCCTCGCAGCGTTTGCCCTGATGATGGTGTCCTGGCTGGCCGACGTCGCCGTGCTGGCGCTGGCGTTCGTGGCATTGCACACCACACCCCCGTGGACTGGGTTGCTGCTCGCCTACTGCGCCGGCCAGATCGCGGCGAGCGTGCCGGTGACTCCCGGCGGAATTGGGGTTGTGGAGGGCAGCATCACCGTGGCCCTGGTCGCCTTCGGTGGTGCTGAGCCGATCACGCTGGCGGCAGTACTGCTCTACCGGCTGATCGCCTACTGGGGTTGTATCCCCGTCGGAGGGTTGACGTGGCTGGCGCTGCGGGCGAGCTCGCCAGCTGCACCGAAGCCAGCCGCCCGCCCAGACCCGATAGCCACCCAGGTCGCCGAAGTGGAGCCAACATCATGACAGCCGGCCTGCGGTGCCATGCCGCCACAGTGATCGGGCTCGTGGCGGCATTCGCCATGGTGGCGGGGTGCTCGGGACCACGCAGCGGGGCTTCGGCCACCAGCGAGGTCTCCGGTTGCGCGGCAGTGCTGCCGCTGGCTCGCGACATCGTCCACGACGAGGGCACGTTGACCCTGGTGCGGCGGATCAACCAAGGTGACGCTGACGCACTCAGCCGAAGGCTGGGTGCAACCCCGCCTGCACCGCACCCAGCTCCACGTGGACCGCACCCCCCGGCCCGGTCCACGTGGCCCAAGGCGTGCCTGGTTGTCTACCACGGCAGCTACCCGGCGGGAACAATCACCGAAACCAGCCCACCAGCGGTCGCCGGCCACTACACGTTGATGGTGCTTCGCCTCCGGCACCCGTCAGTCGAGCGCATCCTGGTCACCGACCAGCTTCCACCCGGCCTGAAACCCTGACTGGCTGATGCCGGTCAGGAGACCCGGCTCTGCACTGAACGATCAGTCATTGGGTCGGCGGTCAACGAAGAAGCGCACTTGTTCCGGGCCGCCATCGCCGAGGTTCTCGACGTCGAGTTGTTGCTCATGAAGGTCGAAGACCACCGTGGAAGCCAGGAACACCTTGGCTCCACCGTGGGTCTCGAGCACCGTGTCGTCATCGGCCGGGCGCGCTGCGATGGACAGCCCCAAACCTTCGGACCGGGTGGTTTGGCTCTGCGGCGCAATCCGCAGACCCGCCCCGTCGGGCATCTGGTTCTTGGTCACGAGTGAGGTGATGGCGTGCGCCGCCGCCTCGGTCACTGTCAGCATGCCGCTACCGTAGGGGTCATCCTCCGGAATGCCCAAGCAGGAACGCGCTCAGCGTTGCTCAGGCTCCGCCTCAGCGGTCAGCGCGTCGACGGTGTGTTCCCGCACCGGGCGCAGCTCGAACTCACCGAACTGGCCGCGACGCACGGCCACGGCACTCATCGGCAGGGGTCGGCTCTGCCGATGGCGGGGAGTGAGGGTCATTCCGGCCCGCGGTCGGCGGTCGGAGACAGGCGTGCGCATGGCGTCCTTCTTCGTTGTGGTGTTCAGGGACGATCACAGTCGATACTGGAAACGAGAAACATGCCTGCACAGCGGAGTAAATCCGCATGCTCAAGCGCCCCCAAGCATCGACGTGTGTGCCGAGCAAGTCTTAGGTAAGCGGCCAGCATGGTGCAACCCCGGGCTCCCGTCCCCGGTGAACAGTACCCCCTACCGGCACGGCAGGCATACCTGCTGACGAATGGTACCCACTGAGGTGACAGGGTGCCTGGTCCGGGCTTGGCCAGACACGACACGTCACCGTGCGATCATGCGGCAACGGTAAGCTGGGGACTGCAACTGAGCAGTACCCCACCAACGCGAGGGAGGGTCTCCGATATGTGGGGCTCCGTTCAGAACCTTGGTCGGGCTGGTCGATGAGCGCCCTCCCCATCGGCGAGAAACATCCTCACGGGACGGTGTCCCGACGGGCGTCACAAGTGACCAGGATGCTCACCTGGGCGAGCGTGAACTCACTGCGGCTGGAAGCGACGCGGGTGGTGCTCGGCGAACGTGGCCTGCGTGCCACCGGGTCGCTGGTCAGCGCCCAGCACGACGGCGTCGAGGCGTACTCCGCGTCCTACTCGTTGGCAACCGACGAGTCTTGCGTGGTCCAGCGGCTGACCGTCCGTGCCACTCGGGCCGAGGAAGGTGAGCAGCACGTCACCCTGACTCGCTCGGAGGAGGGCATCTGGCTGGTCGATCACGGCCAAGGTGCCGCGCGGACCAACTTCGGCGGCGCCCAGGACGTCGATCTAGCGTTCAGCCCGCTGTTCAAGGCGCTGCCGGTGCGCCGGCTGGGCCTGCACCGCGACGCTGCCCGGCACGACCTGCCGGTGGTGTTCGTCGCGTTGCCCGGTCTGGAGGTGTGCCGGGTCACCCAGACCTACCGAACCGTGTCGCTGGGAGCGGCCGCGGTGGTCAGCCTCAGCAGCGACTCGTTCGAGGCGGAGTTCACCGTGGACGCCGAGGGTCTGGTGTTGGAGTACCCTGGATTGGCCCGTCGGATCTGAGTGCGATCCGGGCTCCGGCAGCGAGTACCGCCTGCTCTCCGCCCCGTACAGCGGCCACCTGAATCCCGACCGGCAGCCCGGTGACCTGTGGTGCGGGCACCGACATCGCCGGCCAGCCCAGCAGGTTAAACGGCAGCGTGAGGGACAGCAGCGCGGGCACCACCGCAACCCGGGTGCCGTCCGGGGCGTCCACCTGCCGCGCGCCGATCGGGGTGGCGCGCAGCGGGGTGGTGGGTAACAGCAGCAGGTCGATTCCCTCCTCCAGCATCCGGGTGCACAGCTCGGCGCTGAGTCGGCGGCGGGTGCGCTGGGCGGTAACGTAGTCAGCACAGGTGTACGTGGCGGCGGCCTGCAGCCGCTTTGCGGTGGCCACTTGATAGTCGCCAGGCCGCTGCGCCAGCCACTGCCGGTGGGTGGTGTAGGCCTCCGCGCCGACGATCACCGGATAGGTGGCGGCCAGCTCGTCGATCCCGGGCAGGCGGGTGTCGCGCAGGATGGCCCCGGCGCCGCTCAGCGCGACGGCGGCGCGGTCCACCGCAGCGGCGATCTCCGGGTCATGGACCCGCCAGTACGGGTCGGTAGGGCGCCCGACCACGGTGCCGCGGATCGGGGCGAAGGGGTCGATCCGGCACCCGGTCAGTGCGCCGAAGGCGACCGCGACGGTGGTGATGTCGGCACCGAGCAACCCGATGTGGTCCAAGGTCTCCGACAGCGGGAACACCCCGGTAGTGGGGAGCGCGCCCCGGGCCGGCTTGAGCCCGACCACCCCGCACAGCGCCGCCGGGGTGCGCGCCGAGCAGCCGGTATCGGTGCCCACCGCCAGTGGCACCAGCCCAGCCGCCACCGCGGCGGCCGACCCGCTGGAGGACCCGCCGGTGATCCGCTGCGGATCGTGCGGGTTGCGGCACGGGCCCTGGACGGCGACGTCCCCAGTGGGACCGTAGGCGAACTCGTGGGTGTGGGTCTTGGCCACCACCACGGCGCCGGCCGCGCGCAGCCGAGCCACCACCGCGGCGTCCTCGCGCGCCGGTGGAGCATCGGCCAGCACCGCGCTGCCACACCGGGTGGGCACTCCCGCCACGTCGATGAGATCCTTCACCGCTACCGGCCACCCGCGCAACGCCCCGGCCCCCGCAGGTCGCTCCGCAACCAGCTGCACGATCGCGTTGTGCGGGTCTTCGGCCAGAGCTTTGCTCAGGTTCCCCGGGGCCACGTGGTGATGTCCAGTTGGCAGTGGGTGTCGTGGAGAGCGACGACCCGGGCGCCTTGCTGGGCGAGGTCACGGAGGCGGGTGAAGGCCCCAGGAGTGGTCAGGTCGAGGTGCATGGTGTCGCCGCGGGCCCCGTTGCGGATGGCGTCGAAGGCCTGACGGGCCTGATGGCCAGCCTGGATCGTGGCCGCCAGCCCGCCGGTGGACGCCAGCGAACCGCGGGCCGCACCCAACCGGCCCAGGGCATCGTCCACCGCCGCCAGCAGGGCGCTGCGGTTGCCCTCGCACATCGCGCGGACCAGCTCGGGCGCGGAGGCGGCCACCCGGGTGCCGTCGGTGAACGAACCTGCGCTCAGGGACATCGCCAGCGGCCCGCCGTCGGCGCCCACCGAGGCGAGCACCGCGGCCAGGAGGTGCGGGAGGTGGGACACCCGGGCCACCGCGGCGTCGTGGTCCTGCACGCCGGCCGGCACCACGTGCGCCCCGCAGTCCAGCGCGAGCCGGGCGACCTGCGCCCACACCACCGGATCTGCGCCGTCATCGCTGGCCACCACCCAGGAGGCCCCGTTGAACAGCGTCGCCGACCCGGCCGCCCAGCCCGAGGCGGATGTCCCCGCCATCGGATGCCCGCCGACATAGCGGGCCGACGGGGCTAGACGCGCCACCGCCGCCGCGACGGGTTGCTTGACGCTCACCACGTCGGTGAGCCGGCAGCCCGGGGCATGCCGTGCCACCAGTGGTAGCACATCGACGACCGCGGGCAGGGGTACCGCGAGCACGACCAACGTGGGGGAGTCCGCCGCGTCCGCCAGCACGTCCTCGATCGAGGACGTGACGTCGAATCCGGCGTCCCGGGCCGCAGTGACGGTGGCCTCCGAGGCCGCGGTGCCCCGGACCTTCCACCCAGCACTCGCCGCGGCGCGCAGCAGTGACCCGCCGATCAGGCCCAACCCGATGACGCTCAGGGTGCGCTCACTCACAACCCCGCATTGTTGCATATCTGCATCGAATCGGCGGGTCGGATCGGTGATCCCACTTCCGTGCACAGCCAAACAGCGCATACTGATGACATGTCGGTCACCGGCTTCGCCGTTGCCGTGGTTCGCGAGGACGGGCACTGGCAGTGCACGCCACTGGACGCCGCGGCCCTCAAAGATCTTGACGCAGCCATCACGGAACTGCGCGGGCAGCGCTCCACGGGAGCGGTCTTCGGGCTGCTCGATGTCGACGACGAGTTCTTCGTCGTGGTGCGGCCGGTCCCAGGTGGGGTGTCATTATTGCTGTCCGACGCTGCCGCCGCGCTGGACTACGACGTCGCCGCCGACGTGCTGGACCTGCTGCGCGTCGAGGTCCCCGAAGAGGATGCCGTGGATACCGAGGATGTCTGGCCGGAGGGTGACCTCGGACTGCTCGCCGACCTAGGGCTGCCGGCAGAGGAAATGCAAGTGATCATCGATGAGGTGGACCTGTACCCCGACGAGCAGCTCGACATGATCGCTCAGCGATGTGGGTTCCG
Organism: Pseudonocardiaceae bacterium; assembly: GCA_050699575.1. GTDB lineage: Bacteria > Actinomycetota > Actinomycetes > Mycobacteriales > Pseudonocardiaceae. Next base: position 2,518 of record JBOHFG010000050.1, on the reverse strand, counting down.
GACTCAGCTGTCCGCACTGCTGGAGAAGCAACCGGGATGATGGCGCCCACCGGTGCCGACCTGGCCATGGTGCGGCGTGCGATCGAGGTGGCCGGCGGCGCGGTGGCCACCGGTGACGTCCCGATCGGCGCGGTGCTGGTGGACGCGCACGGCGTCGAGCTGGCCGCCGCCGGCAATGCCCGGGAAGCCACCGGGGACCCGACCGCGCACGCCGAGTTGCTGGTGTTGCGGGCCGGGGCTGCCCGGCTGCGAGCTGGCTGGCGGCTGACCGGCTGCACCCTGGCGGTGACCGTGGAGCCGTGCACGATGTGCGCGGGCGCCCTGGTAGCGGCCCGGGTGGACCGGCTGGTCTTCGGTGCCTGGGAGCCCAAGACCGGTGCCGTCGGCTCGCTGTGGGACGTCGTCCGGGACCGCCGATTGCCGCACCGTCCGCAGGTCCTCGGGGGTGTCCTCGAAGCCGAGTGCGCCGCCCTGCTCACCGGGTTTTTGCGCCTGCGGCGCTCGTGAGTGCGTAGCAGTGTCTGACACTGCTACGCACTCACGAGGCCGCGCCGCGCGTCCGGTACCCTAACTAGCGGTAGCGTGTCCGAGCGGCCGAAGGAGCGCGCCTCGAAAGCGCGTGAGGGTTCACACCCTCCGTGGGTTCAAATCCCACCGCTACCGCCATCTACCAGCACAAACGCCGGTCACCCATAACTGAGGTGACCGGCGTTTGTGCTGGTTGGTTGCATTTGTGGTGGCATTTGCTTGTTACGCGGCCGGTGCGGGGTCCCCCGTGGCGCTGTCATTGTCCTCTGGCCCGGCTGGTGTGGCCGGTTTCCAGAGCAGCCCGCCGACGCTGGTGGCCACGTCCCGCCGGATGGCTGCGATGATGTGTTGGTACCGCGCGGCCATCGCGGTATTGGACCATCCCATGATCGCCATCACCGTCCGGTCCGGGATCTGCAACAGCAGCAGCACCGTGGCAGCGGTGTGTCTGGCGTCGTGCAACCGGCGCTCTGGTACTCCGGCCCGTTCAAGCAACCGCTTCCACTCGGTGTAGTCAGTGCGCGGGTTGAGCGGTCCGCCGGTCGGCGTGGTGAACACATAGCCGGTTTCCTGCCAGAGCTGAGCTGCCGTCAGCCGCTCGTGTTCTTGCTCTACCTCGTGTTGTTTGAGTAGCGTCACGAGTTCGTCGGGTAGACCGATGCCGCGCTTGCCAGCTTTAGACTTTGTACCGGCGGTTTCCTTGCGCAGCGGGACCCGTTGCGGGCAGTGCCCGCCGAACTTGTGGCCGCACGGTTCGGTGCATCCGTGCGTCCACTTCGGGCGTAGCCGACTGCGGCGCACGATGAGTGTGCAGTCGTCAAGATCGATATCCGGCCATTGTAGCCCGAGTGCTTCGCCTTGGCGCAGGCCGAGTGCCAGTGCGACCGCCCATCGTGCACTGTTGCGCTTTTGCTGCGCGACTTCAAGAAGGCTCTTGACCTGAGCGACTGAGTATGGCTCCACCTCGTCCTCCTCAATTTTCGGTGCCCTGGCCAGCAGCGCGGGGTTCTCGGTGATCTTCTTGCGCCGCATGGCTTCGTTGAGTGCGGCTCGGATGGTGCGGTGTACCTGGTGTACTCGCCCCGGTTTGGCTCCTGCTCTTGTCATCTTCCGATACAGCATTTCCAGGTGCTCGGGCTCTAACTTGTCGAGTTTGTGTGCGCCGATTCCGGGAATGAGATGCACACGTGCGGCAACTTCGTAAGCAATAAACGCATTTTCTGTGATTACCGGCGGGGTGATGATGGTGTCAAGCCAGCAGGTTAGCCACTGCTCGACGGTCCAGGTTTGACCCGGCTTGCGGACTTTGCCGTCATCGCGTTCCCGTTCTAGCTTGCGAACCTTCTTGGTCACCTCGCTTTGACTTTGGCCGCGCACGTGCCGTCGGTCCTGCCTGCCATTATCCTTCACTCCAACAGTGACATAGCCGTGCCAGCCTTTGTCCTTATCGCTATAGTAGATGCTCGATCGACCGTTGGCGTTTCGCGTGATCTTTTGGCGTGGCATCCCACTCTCCTATGCCGCCGATCGATCGGTGGTGTTCTGCTGGAGGCGCGCGGTGTAGGTGTTGATGGCGTCGATGTGGATGCGGCGTAGGCGGCCGATCAGTATTGACTCGATTTCTCCGGTCTTGACTAGGGCGTAGGTTTTGGTCTTGCCGATGTGCAGCCGTTCGGCGGCTTCCTCGACTGTCAGCAATACCCGTTCAGGCATCGGCCGGGATGTGGATGTCTCGGTGACAGTGGGAGGCTGATCGGACATGAGGACCGCCAGCTGCGCCAGCAGGTCCGCAATTTCAGTGGTGCGGGTGTGATCGCTGGCACGGGGTGAGGTGTGCTTGGTGGCGTGGGTGCTCATGGTCGGGGTCCTCCCGGGGTGGGGCTGGGTGGTGCGGTTACTGCGGTTACCGCGGTTACTTGCCTGGTCAGGTGGGTAACCGAGAGATCTGGGGTAACCGCTGGATCGGTTACCGGGGGCGGTGGGGTAACCG
>JBOHFG010000049.1:0-1367 GCA_050699575.1 Pseudonocardiaceae bacterium | reverse complement strand
ATCAACCCGGCCAGCCGGCGGGCACAGTCCCTCGACCACAGCGGCCAGGGCGGCGACGGCGGGCCGGTCGAGCGTGCTGGGCAGCTCGGTGAGCGTGTCGAGGAGCACCCCGAGCGGACGGAACTCGACCCCGTTCCACTCATAAGGAATCTCGGGTACGTCGGTGCTCGCGCCGCGCAGCCGCCACCACGGCAGCGCGGGCACCAGGACAGCGACACCGGCTGTCGGCCCGGTCCACACCACGTCTTCCATCCCGGCCGCGATAGCGGGTTCGAGTTGCTCCAGCTCCCACCGGCGGGTGTTGAGCCACACACCCAGGTGCAGCGGACCGGCGTACAACTCACGATTGTCGATCTCGTCTTCGACCGCACCGACAATACGCAGTGGCCCGGTATCCGGGATCGGCGCCACGATGAACACACCAGACGGACCGACCGCGATGTGCGCGACACGGTGCTCACCACCGGGAAGCACACGGTCGTGCAACAGCACCCACCCGGACACGGCGAGACCATCAAGCTCAACGGCGATACACCGCTCCGTGCGGGCCCGCGCCAGGAGCCGGGCCTCGCTGGCGGGGCGCCGGTACGCGCGATGCGCACCAGCAACCAGCGGCGGCAGGGACAGCACGAACAGCGAGACGGCCAGCCACGTGGTGACGCCAGCCATCAGGGCAACGAGCGCGACGGCGGCGACCACGCCACCAGCACCCAGGAGTGTCCGCACAACCGGTGCGCCGCGCCACCGTTCCGGCTGCCTCAACCGTCGTGCGCGCCGCGCGTCCTGCGCGAGGGAACCACCGGGACCGAGATCACGGCACGGCCGCAGGCGACCCGACTGGACACGCGGGGCGAACCTGCCGAGCTCACCCCAGTCAAGCCGGTCCTCACCCCGCTGGTCATCGTGTTCCTGATGCAGCTGATGCTCGTCGTCCTCGCTCATGGTCTGCTCCCCTGGTCGGCGCCGACCGGCGGACGCCAGCACCAAGCACGGTCGGCATCGCGCCGCGTCTCGGCGAGCTGGTCGGCGAGCACCACGCGGGACAGCGCGGTGATGCACTTGGCCTGCTGAGTGGCCACGATGCCCTACCTCCTACGGTCATCAGTTCTCGCTCGTGCTTACCGTTCCCCGTGGGGTCGTGCGGTCGCGGCGAGTCTGGGGCGCTGGCGCGTCAGTGGGGGCACTGTGGCCGGTGGCTTGGCGCACCGTGGCCAGCATGGCCGCGAGCTGTTCGGTGTGAGTGGTGCGCTCGGCGGCGATGGCGGTTCGTTCCTGGGTGAGCTCGGCGCGCACCGTGGCCATGTCCTCGCGGTGCTGCTGGCGGGCCTCGGTGAGTTCCTCGCGCAGCCGCTCGACGCTGTCCTGGT
>JBOHFG010000048.1:0-1783 GCA_050699575.1 Pseudonocardiaceae bacterium | reverse complement strand
CCTGGTCAGCCGGTGGTCGACGTGGTCGCCGACTGCGGAGCAGGTCAGCACCAGGTCTGGAACGACGGTGGTGAGGATGCGGCTGATGTCGCGGGAGAGTTCGGCTGTGGTTCGGGGACGATCCTGGCTGAAGCGCTGTCAGCGAGCTGGGAGGCCGTTGGGTCGGACCTGGATCCTGAGGCGGTCGCGATCGCTCGCCAAAACGTGCCCCAGGCATTGGTTGACCGGGCCGATGTGCTCGATTTGCCCCCTACGGACGCCACTTTTGACGCCGTGGTATCCATCTGCCCTTCGAGTCTTCCAACGCGGGCCGGCCCAGGATACTCATGGTGGTCAGCACGATCAGGACGCCGCTGCTGCCCGCTCATGATTCCGACGGTTGCCCTGGTCGCCGTCGGGGCGCACGGGAACACCGCAATGGGCAACCGCATCAGTGCCTTCGCCCGAGGGCTCACCCGGCGCGGATGGCACACCCGCCGGGCGTTGCGCGGTGTGGATGACGATGTCCTCGTAGTGTCGGTGCCGCCGTTCTCCCTCCTCGGGACTGCCGCGATAGCGAGGGACCCTCGGGTGCCCTTGGTTCTCAACTACCGTGACCCATGGAGTGCCCGCCACGCCCCGCCGCTGCTCGCGCGGACGACCAGAACCATCGAGCGACGTGCGGTGCGTCGGGCAGCCGCCGTGGTCTACGCCGGCGGACCAGCATTCGGCGATCTGCTCGTCCGGCACCTGCGGCTCCCACCACATCGGGTGATCTCCGTGCCTAACGGCTTCGGAATTGCCGACATCGAGGGTTTGAGCGATACGCAGGTGCGCCGCCATCGAAACGGCCAACCCCTGCAGCTGGCGATGAGCGGTTACTGGTACGGGCGAAACGGACCCGGAATCCTCGCCGACGCGCTACGGTGCGTCGGTCCCACAGTCGCCCAGCTCACCGTGATCGGCGGGGTATCACCGCCGATCACAACCCAACTGATCCGAGCTACCGGGCAACCACTCCTACCCCAGGTCACCCGGTCCTGGCGAGAACTCTACGAGCGACTCCAGCACGCTGACGCCGCCGTCGTGACCATCGATCACACCAGCGCTGTGGAATCCCGCATCCCAGCAAAGACCTACGACTATCTCGCCACCGGCGTCCCCGTGATCGCGGTCTGCCCACCCCATGCGGCGCTGCTCCAAATCCCCGAGGCGCGCCGCTTCCACCACATCCACCACCGCGACCTCAACGGACTCGTCACCCTGCTGCGCCGTGCCATGCGCGACCGCGCCACTCTGCGCACTGGAAGGCTCGGTGAGGGACCCACCCGGGAACAAGGCATCGAGACACTGCACACCACGCTTCGCAGGCTGCTGCGGGACGAGCATCGATAGCATGGGGTTCTGGGGGTACGTCGTACGCACCCCCGCTGCCTCACCGAAGCCGGATTCATCAATTATCCCGGTGAATGGTGGCACTTCAGCATGGGTCACCGGCTGTGGGCAGCCTAAGGGCGTCGCCCCGCGGCCCGTTTCGGCCCACGGTCCCAAGGCTCTCGTGAAGATCGCCGTTCGCCACCGCATTCCCCTCGAGGAAGGAACCCGTACCAGCGATCAGTACGACAGCGTTCAAAGATACCGCTGGCTAATATCGGTAGCGAGGAATGCTAGCAGGGACGTTTATAGGGTAGGTCGGGAATATATTGTTGCCACTGGGTAGGAGTGAGATGGGTGACGATCAGGGAGCAGATGTTCTTGGCGGCCTCGTTGGGGTCGGTGTCCCACAACCGCACCGTCCTGTCCT
>JBOHFG010000047.1:0-9090 GCA_050699575.1 Pseudonocardiaceae bacterium | reverse complement strand
ATCTTCGTGATCAACGTCGTGTTGCACAAGCCGATCATTGACGCGCTGCTGTTCTCGCTGGCGATCGCGGTCGGTATCACCCCGCAGCTGCTGCCCGTGGTCGTGTCCACCAGCCTCGCCGCGGGGTCGCGGCGGATGCGCCGCCGTAAGGTGCTGGTCAAGCGGCTGGTGTGTATCGAGGATCTCGGCGACGTCGACGTGCTGTTCACCGACAAGACCGGCACCTTCACCGAGGGCCGTATCAAACTACGTGCGCGCCGTGCCGGCTGGTGATGGCGGGCCCGGCACGGTGTTGCGGTGGGGGCTGTTGTGCACTGAGAATACGGCTCCCGACGGGCCGGCTGTGGGCGGGAGCCCGCTTGATCAGGTGCTGTGGGAGTCCACGGCCGCTGCGGGAGAGCGGGCCGCCCTGGCCGGCTACACGCGGCGTGCGGTGCTGCCGTTCGACCACGAGCGCCGGATGGTCTCGGTTCTCGTTCGTGACCCGGCCGGCCAGTTCACCGTGGTCACCAAAGGGGCACCGGAGACCATTCTGAGCTGCTGTGTCGACGTGCCGGCTGCGGCGCGCGCGGCGTTGGAGGCGGAGTTCGCCGCCGGCAACCGGGTCGTCGCCGTGGCTACCCGCTCGGCCGCCGGCGCGAGCCAGCTGACTGCGGAGGACGAGCGTGGGCTGCGTCTGGTGGGGCTGCTGGTGTTCCTGGATCCACCCAAGCCCGACGCGGCCGAGGCGCTGCGCCGGCTGGCTGACCTCGGCATCGCGGTGAAGGTCGTCACCGGCGACAATCCCGTGGTCGCGGTCAAGGTCTGTGCGACCTCGGGCTGAGCAAGGGTGGCGCGCTGACCGGCGCCGACCTCGACACCCTCGACGATGCTCAACTTGCCGCGGCGATCGCGCGTACCACCGTGTTTGCCCGGGTGAGTCCCGAGCACAAGGCCCGGATCGTGCGGGCCCAACGGTGCGGCGGCGGTAGCGTCGCGTTCCTCGGCGACGGGGTCAATGACGCGCTCGCCCTGCACGCGGCCGACGTGGGCATTTCGGTCGACTTCGCAACCGACGTCGCCAAGGACGCCGCCGACGTGATTCTGCTGGACAAGGACCTCGACGTGCTCGCCGATGGGGTCACCGAAGGACGGCGGATTTTTGCGAACACCCTCAAGTACGTGCTGATGGGCACGTCCAGCAACTTCGGTAACATGTTTTCCGCCGCAGGTGCGTCGCTGTTTCTGACGTTCCTGCCGATGCTGCCGTTCCAGATCCTGCTCAACAACCTGCTCTACGACACCAGCCAGCTGGCCATCCCCACCGACACCGTCGATGACGAGCAGCTGCGCCGCCCCTCGCACTGGGACATCGCATTCATCCGCCGCTTTATGATCTACTTCGGGCCGCTGAGTTCGGTGTTCGACTTCGCTACTTTCGGTGTCATGCTGTGGGTCTTCCACTCCGGCCCAGAGCAGTTCCGCACCGGCTGGTTTGTCGAGTCCCTGGCCACCCAGACCCTGGTGATCTTCGCAATCCGCACCCGGCGCATCCCGTTCTTCCGCAGCCACCCCAGCCTGCCGCTGACGCTGACTGCCCTGGGCATTGTCGCCCTCGGCACGCTGCTCCCTGCCACACCGCTGGCCCATTCCCTGGGCTTCCAACCGTTGCCGGGCGGGTTCTTCGCCGCGCTGGCCGGCATGGTCGTCTGCTACCTGGTCCTGATCGAGATCGGCAAACGGATCTTCTACGGTGCCACTAGCATCGCACCACCTACGCCACGGCAGGACAGCAGCTACCGTCATTTGCGTCGCCGCGCCGCCTACTTCAGCACCGCCACGCGTGGCAACGAAGACCGTTGATAACAGATGAAGACGCGCATACCTCACCTTGCGTAGCGGGCATCCACTGTGACGCAGGTCGCCGACGCTCACCCGCTGGTCTAGTCTGCTTACACCGAGAACATATGAGGGGACGCCATGCTCACCGACCGTACGACCCTCACCCAGTTCCTGATCGAGGAGCGGCGGCGCTATCCAGGCGCGAGCGGGGAGCTGAACTCGCTGATCCTCGATGTTGCGCTCGCCTGTAAGGCGATCGCCAAGCGGGTGGCCTACGGTGCGCTCGGCGGGGTGCTCGGATCCGCGGCGACGACCAACGTCCAGGGGGAGACCCAGCAGAAACTCGACCTGGTCGCGAACGACCTGTTCCTGCGCGCCAACGAATGGGGCGGCCAGGTCTGCGGGATGGTGTCCGAGGAGCTGGAGGCACCGTATCCCATCCCGGAGCGCTACCCGCGCGGCAAGTACCTCCTGATGTTCGACCCGCTCGACGGCTCGTCGAACATCGACGTGAACCTCTCGGTCGGCAGCATCTTCTCGATCCTGCGTGCGATGAATCCGGGCGCGCACGCCGTCCCGGAAGACTTCCTGCAGCCCGGGTCGGAGCAGGTCTGCGCCGGATACGCGATCTACGGCCCGTCGACGATGATTGTCTTGACGGTCGGTACGGGCGTGCATGGTTTTACGCTCGAGCCGCAGCTCGGCGAGTTCATCCTGACCCATCCGACGATCCGGGTTCCGGCCGCTGCGCGTGAGTTCGCGATCAACGCCTCGAACAGCCGATTCTGGGAGCCGGCGGTGACGCGCTACGTCGATGAGTGCCTCGCCGGCAGCACGGGCCCGCGCGGCAAGGACTTCAACATGCGATGGGTCGCCTCGCTCGTCGCGGAGACGCACCGCATCCTCACCCGCGGTGGCGTGTTCCTCTATCCGCGCGACACGAAGGACCCAGCGAAGCAGGGCCGGCTGCGCTTGCTGTATGAGGCCAATCCGGTGGCCTTCATCGTCGAGCAGGCGGGTGGCCTCGCGAGCACCGGACGTGCGCGAGTGCTCGACGTCGCACCGGAGGACCTGCACCAGCGCATCGCGTTCATCTTCGGCGCGCGCGAGGAGGTCGAGCTCATCGACCAGTACTACCGCGACCACAACGTGGTCGAGTACAACACGCCGCTCTTCAGCACGCGTGGCCTGTTCCGTGCCAACGATTGAGTGAAAGGGGAGGAGGCCATGTCAGCCAAGCATCCAATCATCGTCATCACCGGCTCTTCGGGCGCCGGGACGACGTCGGTCATGCGTACCTTCGAACAGATCTTCCGGCGCGAGCAGGTCAACGCGGCGCTTATTGAGGGCGACAGCTTCCACCGCTACGACCGTATCGAGATGAAGGCCAAGGTGGCCGAGGCATTGGACCGCGGTGACCACAGCCTCAGCCATTTCGGCCCGGCGGCGAACCTGTTCGAAGAGCTCGAAGAACTGTTTCGACAGTACGGCGAGAACGGTCGCGGCCGCGTGCGCAAGTACCTGCACGACGAGGAGGAGGCGGCGCCCTACGGGCAGCCCCCCGGTACCTTTACTCCCTGGGTTGAGCTGCGCGACGACACGGATCTGCTGTACTACGAAGGACTGCACGGGGCGGTGGCGACCGGCAAGGTGGACGTCGCCCAGCACGTGGACCTGCTGGTGGGTGTCGTTCCAGTGATCAACTTGGAGTGGATCCAGAAACTGCATCGTGACAAGGCGACTCGGGGCTACTCCACCGAGGCGGTGACCAGGACGATTCTGGGCCGCATGCCCGACTACGTGAACTACATCTGCCCGCAGTTCTCGCGCACGCATGTCAACTTTCAACGCGTGCCCATTGTGGACACCTCCAATCCGTTCATTTCCCGGACCATCCCGACGGCGGACGAGTCGATGCTCATCATCCGCTTCGCCGATCCGCACGGCATCGACTTCTCCTACCTCCTTTCGATGCTGCACGATTCGTTCATGTCGCGTGCCAACACCATCGTCTGCCCCGGCGGCAAGATGGATCTCGCGATGCAGCTCATCTTCACCCCGATGATCTGGCGGCTGATCGAGCGGCGCAAGCAGGCGCTCGGGCACTAACGACCACTGTGGACAAGATCCTGGCGGGCGTGGCACGGTGGGTAGATGCGTGACCTGAACGCCACCTCGGCGGCCCTGCTCGGCCTGCTGCACACGGACCCGATGACCGGCGGGCAGTTGTTCGCGGCGGCAAGCGAGCGGTTCGAGTCGTTCTTCAGCGTCACCCGTAGTCAGGTCTATCGCGAGCTGCCCGTGCTCACTGAGGCCGGTCTGCTCCGGCTCGGCAAGAGTGGAGCGCGCTCCAGCCAGCAGTACGTCATCACCGCCGCAGGCAAGCGGGCGTTCAAGTCCTGGTTGAGCTCCACCGCGGGATTGGACAACCTGCGCAGCCCGTTGATCCTGCGCCTGGTGCACGCCGGGCAGCTCACACCCAAGCAACGGGCCAATCTGGTCAGCGGCGTCCGGGCCGACTACCTTGGTTATCTGGACGAGGCCGGGGCCGACGTGCAGGCTGCCCCGACCCCGTACCTCAAGGCGGCTGCGGAGTTTGCGGTGGCGCACCGGCGCGCGGTGCTCGCGTTGCTCGACGCCATCCCCATGGACTGAGCACCGGGGCGACTACGCTGGTGTGTTGTGAACACCGACGTCGCCCCGGATCTCAAGGACCTCGCCAGCAGCCTCGCCGGGATCGAGGCTGTGCTGGACATCGACCGGTTGCGGGCGCAGGTGGCCGAGTTGCAGGAGCAGGCCACCCGCCCCGACCTGTGGGATGACGTCGAGCACGCCCAACAGGTCAACAGCAAGCTTGCCCACAAGCAGGGCGAGCTGCGGCGGGTGGTCGGGTTGCGGCAGCGGCTGGAGGACGTGGAGATCCTCTACGACCTGGCCGAAGAAGGCGCCGACGAGGACGCCCGCAGCGAAGCCGAGGTCGAGCGCCACCGGCTGCGCAAGGAGATCGCGTCGCTGGAGATCCGGACCTTGCTGGCCGGCGAGTACGACGAGCGCGACGCCCTGGTGACGATCCGTTCCGAGGCCGGGGGAGTGGACGCCGCCGACTGGGCGGAGATGCTGATGCGGATGTACCTGCGGTGGGCTGAGCGCCACGGCTACCCCACCGAGGTCTATGACATCTCCTTCGCCGAGGAGGCCGGGATCAAGTCGGCGACGTTCGTGGTCAAGGCGCCCTTCGCCTACGGCACCCTGTCGGTCGAGCAGGGTACCCATCGGCTGGTTCGGATCTCCCCGTTCGACAACCAGGGTCGCCGGCAGACGTCCTTCGCGGGCGTGGAGGTGCTGCCGGTGACCGAGACCACCGACCACGTGGACATCCCGGAGAACGAAATTCGCATCGACGTCTTCCGATCTTCTGGACCCGGTGGTCAGAGCGTCAACACCACCGACTCCGCGGTGCGCATGACCCATCTGCCCACCGGGATCGTGGTGTCCTGCCAGAACGAGAAGTCGCAGATCCAGAACCGGGCCGCGGCGATGCGCGTGTTGCAGTCCCGGCTGCTGGAGCGCAAGCGTCTGGAGCGGCAGGCCGAGCTGGATGCGCTCAAGGGCGAGGGCAGCTCGTGGGGCAACCAGATGCGGTCCTACGTGCTGCATCCCTACCAGATGGTCAAAGATCTCCGAACCGAGCATGAGGTGGGCAACCCGGCCGCAGTGCTCGACGGCGACATCGACGCCTTCCTCGAATCGGGTATCCGGTGGCGCCGCCAGCAGGAAGCACGGGTAGCTGAGTAGACTCGCCGCTCGTGATCCGGCTCGAGCACGTCAGCAAGTCCTACCGGACTTCCACGAGACCCGCTCTCGACGACGTTACGGTCGAGGTGGTGAAGGGCGAGTTCGCGTTTCTCATCGGACCGTCCGGATCGGGAAAGTCCACTTTTTTGCGTCTGCTGCTGCGTGAGGAGGTGCCCAGCACAGGTGACGTCTACGTGGCGGACCTCAACGTCAGCAAGCTGTCCCAGCGGCGTATCCCGCAGCTGCGACAGCGGGTCGGCTGCGTGTTTCAGGATTTCCGGCTGCTGGGCAACAAGACCGTCTCCGAAAACGTCGCGTTCGCGCTCGAGGTGATCGGCAAGCCCCGGCACACCATCCGCAAGGTGGTGCCCGAGGTGCTGGAGCTGGTCGGGCTGGAGGGCAAGGCAGATCGGATGCCCCACGAGCTGTCCGGCGGAGAGCAGCAGCGGGTGGCGATCGCCAGAGCCTTCGTGAACCGGCCGCTGGTGCTGCTGGCCGACGAGCCCACCGGAAACCTGGATCGCGACATCAGCCACGACATCATGCTGCTGCTGGAACGGATCAACCGGACCGGCACCACGGTACTGATGGCCACCCACGATCATGCGATCGTCGACTCCATGCGCCGCCGCGTCGTAGAGCTCAACCTCGGGCAAGTGGTCCGGGACGAGACCCACGGCGTGTATGGAGTCGGCCGCTAGGAACTCCCACCACCGACCCGAGGAATGCTCACTCCCCATGCGCGCCAGCTTCGTGTTCAGCGAGGTCGCCACCGGCCTTCGCCGCAACGTCACGATGACCGTGGCGATGATTTTGACTACGGCGATCTCACTCGGCCTGCTCGGCGGGGGTCTGCTCGTGGTCCGCACAATCGACCGGATGCAGCAGGATTACTACCAGCGCGTCGAGACCGTGGTGTACCTCAGCGCGGACATCAGCGCGAATGATGCCGGTTGCACGTCGAGTACGTGCGCGGGCCTGCGCGGGCAGCTGGAATCCTCGCCAGGTGTGCAGTCAGTGATATTCGAGAGCCGGCAGGCTGCCTTCGCCCGATTCCAGCGGATCTTCCAAGGTCAGCAGGAGCTGCTGCAGCTGGCCAGACCCGAGGCGCTACCCGCGTCGCTGCGGGTCCAGCTGGCCGACCCGGCCCGGTTCCCCTCGATCGCCAAGGCGTTCTCCGGGCGGCCGGGCGTGGACCGGGTCACCGACCAGGGCGAGTACCTTCGGCAGTTGTTCCGGGCCCTCAACGGGTTGCGCAACGCCACGTTTGTGATCGCCCTGATCCAGGCGCTCGCGGCGCTGCTGCTGATCTCGAACACGATCCAGCTCTCGGCGTTCACTCGGCGCACCGAGGTAGGCGTGATGCGGCTGACCGGTGCCTCCCGCTGGTACACCCAGCTGCCCTTCCTTCTGGAAGCGGTGGTCGCCGGCACGGTGGGTGGCCTGCTGGCGATCGTGGGTTTGGTGGTTGGCAAGGTTGGCTTCGTCGACCGGGTGCTGGCCGGTGTCTTCGAGGCGGCGATCGTGCCGCGCGTGGGCTATGCCGACATCTTCTCGGTCGCGCCGATCCTGCTCCTGGTGGGCGCGGTGGTCGCCGCGTTGACCGGTTATGTAACGCTGCGTCTTTACGTGCGAACGTAATGGTCAAGGAGCGAGGCCGTAAGGTGATCGTGTCGAACCGGCGGGCCCGGCACGACTACGAGATCATGGATGTCTACGAGGCGGGCATCGTGCTCCTGGGCACGGAGGTCAAGTCCCTGCGGGCCGGCCGCGCCTCGCTGGCCGACGCCTTCGCCAGCGTCGATGACGGTGAGGTGTGGCTGCGCGGCCTGCACATTCCGGAGTACACCCAGGGTAGCTGGACCAACCACGAGCCCCGTCGCACCCGCAAGTTGCTGCTGCACCGCAAGGAGATCGTCCGGCTGATCGGTAAGACCAGGGAGCAGGGACTGGCCCTGGTGCCCTTGTCGATGTACTTTGCCGACGGCAAGGTGAAAGTGGAGATTGCGCTGGGCCGCGGCAAGCGGTCCTACGACAAGCGGGCCGACCTGGCCACCCGCGACGCGAACCGTGAGGTGGCGCGGGCCTTGGGGCGGCGCGCCAAGGGTATGGAGTGAGCTGGCCATGGGTGCGTCGACGCCGGTGAGCCGCGACCCGCTGACTGCGCCGCCCGTTGCCGACTCCGATGTTGCGGTGTGGACGGCCGCGCTGGGCCTGGACGGGCTGATCGACGTGCACGTGCACTTCCTACCCGACCAGGTGATGACCAAGGTGTGGGCCTTCTTCGACCGGGCCGCAGCGCGCTACGGCGCCACATGGCCGGTGCACTACCGGCTGCCGCAGGACGAACGCCTCGCCGTGCTGCGCGCGATGGACGTGCGGGCGTTCGCGCCCCTGGTTTACCCACACAAACCGGGGATGGCGGACTGGCTCAACCGCTGGGTCGCCGAGTTCGCCGCCGCCGTGCCGGAAGCTGTGCCCACGGCCACGCTCTATCCCGAGCCGGGCGTTGCCGGGTACCTGGAGCGGGCGCTGAACGAGGGTGCGCGCTGCGTCAAGGTGCACGTCCAGGTGGGTGACTTCGACCCGCGTGACCCGCTGCTCGACGCGGCGTGGGGGCTGCTGGCCGAGGCCGGTGTGCCGGTCGTGGTGCACTGCGGCCACGGTCCGGTTGCCGGACGCTACACCGGGCTGGACGTGTTCGGTGCGGTGCTCGCGGCCCATCCCCGGCTGGCCGCGGTGCTGGCGCACGCAGGGCTGCCCGACTACGGCGATGCCCTGGCGCTGGTCCGGCGTTATTCCAGGGTGCACCTGGACACCACGATGGTCGGGGTGCCGTTCACCGACGCCTTCGCCCCGCTGCCGCCGGACTGGCCTGCGCAGCTGGTCGACGTGGCGGACCGCATCGTGCTCGGCACCGACTTCCCCAACATCCCCTACGACTACGCCACCCAGCTGCGTGCCATCGTGAGCTGGGCCGCTGCCGACGACCGGCTGGGTGCTGCGTTCCTGCGGGCCGTGCTGCACGACACCCCTGCCCGATTGCTCCAGCTCGACGGCTACCGGGGATGAGCTACACTGCGGTAGTTGTCTGTCCCGACAGGGGGGTGAACGGTTTCGACTTCGGATGTTGAGTCAGTGGGAAGCGTGCCGGTGCAGGCGAGAGACCACCGTAAGCGTCATCGCACACAATAAGTGCCGACTCACGTCAGCACCAGTTCGCCCTCGCCGCCTGAGCGAGGAGTGACTGTGTCGGACCGGGGGCCGTCCCCGCCCCGGACCCCGGCATCAGCTAGGGGACTCCACCGCCAGGCCCGGTCGCGGGGCCTGGACGGGAAACCTACAGCGACTGGGATCGTCACACCGGCTCGTCCGCGCGATCGGTGGATCCGAGTAGAGGCTTAGCGGACTGCGCACGGAGAAGCCCTGACAAGACCACGAAGGACCCGGGTTCGATTCCCGGCACCTCCACCA
>JBOHFG010000046.1:0-1681 GCA_050699575.1 Pseudonocardiaceae bacterium | reverse complement strand
CGGTGTGCGCCGTGAGGCGCTTCGTTGTATCCCCGGCGCAGCCGGGAGGAACTCGGAGGGAGGTTCCTGGATCGCCTGACTTACCCAGAGGCGAAAGCCCGATGGGGACCAGAGCATGTCAGGGAAGCGGTGGCCGTCTGGAGGCGTCCAGGGCGGGGTGCCGCAAGGTCCGCGCGATATGGCCAAGACTGGATTGTTTGATGCCTAATCCCCAACGATGAAAGTGCGCATCCGTCGGAACGACGCCCGTAACCGGCGGCGCGCCATGCTCGGGCATGAACCGTGAGACCGGGCAACCTCCGTGGCGCGCGGTGCCGTCCAGCGAGGACGGTCAAGGGGATGAGTGGGCGGCCTACGTCGTGCTCGATACGTACAGCGAAGACGTACCGCGGGATCACCTACAGGGCGCGAGCCCCAGGGTGAGGAGTGCCCGTAGTAGTCGTGGGAGTAACGACCCGCCAGGGATCTCGGGAAAGCCGGGAACAGGGCAAAGGGGCACAGGTGTTCAGGATACTCAGCGAAGGGAGGTCTGCGTAATGCAGGGTGCTGAAACTGTACTGAGTGTCATCCGGGAACGCGGCGGGCGGGGCCTGCCGCTGGAAAGGCTGTACCGGCAGTTGTTCAACAAGGAGCTGTTCCTGTTGGCTTACGGGCGTATCTACTCGAATCAGGGTGCGATGACGCCGGGGGTTACCAGGGAGACCGTGGACGGCATGTCCCTGGCCAAGATCGATATGATTATCGAGGCGTTACGCTCGGAGTCGTACCGGTGGTCACCGGCCAGAAGGGTTTATGTCCCGAAGAAGAATGGGAAGAAACGCCCGCTGGGGATGCCGCCGTGGTCGGATAAGCTGGTCGCCGAGGTAGTTCGTATGCTCCTCGATGCGTACTACGACGTCCGGTTCTCCGATCGGTCCCATGGGTTCCGTACGGGCCGGGGCTGCCACACCGCGTTGGATGAGGTGGTGTCGGTCTGGACGGGAACGCATTGGTTTGTCGAAGGGGATCTCGCCGACTACTTCGGGAGTCTTGATCACAAGATCATGGTCTCGGCGTTGGCGGTGAAGATCCACGATGGCCGGTTCCTGCAATTAATCAATCGGATGCTCCAAGCTGGGTATTTGGAGGATTGGCGGTGGAATGCGACGCTGTCCGGTGCTCCACAGGGTGGGATCGCTTCCCCCGTCCTGTCTAATATTTACCTGGACCGGTTCGATCAGTTCGTTGAACAGCGGTTGATACCGGAGTATACCCGAGGCGAGAAGCGTCGGAGTGAGCCCAGATACCATCGTGTCGAGAGTCGGATCGCGAAGGCTAAACGGCACGGAGACCGGGAGGCGGTGCGGGCGCTTCGCCGCCTGCGTCGTCGCCTGCCGAGCCAGGACCCTGACGATCCCGGCTATCGGCGGCTTCGGTATGTGCGGTATTGCGATGATTTTCTCCTTGGGTTCGCCGGTCCCCGGCGCGAAGCGGAGGAGATCAAGTCGAAGATTGGGGAGTTCCTGCGCGATGAGCTCACGCTGGAGCTCTCCGAGCCTAAGACACTGATCACCCTTGTGAGTACGAACGTAGGAGAGTAAGTGTGCGATGGTGAGCTTTCTCTCTGCGGTGCTGTAGGAGAGATGGAGGTTGGTTGGCCCTCCGGAGCCTCCCTGCGGGGGGCGGCTTCAAACCACCGTGC
>JBOHFG010000045.1:0-8181 GCA_050699575.1 Pseudonocardiaceae bacterium | reverse complement strand
GAGGTGGTGGCCAGGGACGGGGTCGAACCGTCGACCTTCCGATTTTCAGTCGGACGCTCGTACCAACTGAGCTACCTGGCCGTACGGACCGGACGCGGCCCGCTGTCTACTCGGCGACCCAGACGGGACTTGAACCCGCGACCTTCGCCTTGACAGGGCGACGCGCTAACCAACTGCGCCACTGGGCCTTGCTGCTTCAGTGCCCCCAACGGGATTCGAACCCGCGCTGCCGCCTTGAAAGGGCGGAGTCCTAGGCCGCTAGACGATGGGGACCAGGTCGTCCAGACCTACCCCCGCCGGTCGCCCGCCGTGAGCTACACCAGCATAGAGCATGCCATGACCGACTGCACCACGGGTAGCTCTACGCCCGGTCAGTTACCGACGTACTGGCGGGATGCCGTCCTCGCCGTCGATCAACCCCAGCATGTCCAGCAGCATCCGGCAATCCTCAGCACCCAGCGCCGACCGCGCGACCGAAAGGCGAGCCCGGTCCACCTGCTCGGCCGTGACGCGATGCGGGTCCTGTCCGCGCTGCGCAGGTACTGACGCCCTGCTGAGTTCCGCGCCGGTCTCCAGACCAAGGTCGTAGGTGCTCGACAGACGGCTCATTCGCCCCTCCTGAACTTCGCTGACATCTCTAGGTCTCACCGCTCGCCGCAACCTATCTACCGCTCACCGGCCGCGCAGCCCCCCTCTGGGTGATAGTCGAGGGTGAACCTCGTCGGTTGGTCTGAATCTCTTGCCGTTCGGCGTGTGGGTCACCGGTTTCCGTGAGGCACGTCACCGTCGAGCAGCTCGGCCAGATGCAGCGCCCGCCGGCCCGTCGTCTGGACGATCTGCAGCCGGCAGCTGAACCCGTCCGCCAGCACTAGCGCGTCGGGTGCGGCCCGGACGGCGGGGGCCAGCGAGCGCTCGGCCAGCGCGGAAACTACCTCCTCGTGGCCGCGCTGATAACCGAAACTGCCGGCCAACCCGCAGCACCCGGACGCCCGACGCACCCGGATCCCCGCTGCGTGCAGCAGCGAGTCGTCGGCGTCGTGGCCGAGTACCGCGTGCTGATGGCAGTGCACCTGCTGGATCGCGTCCCGGTCACCATCGCGCCGGGGCTGCCAGTCCGCCGCCCGTTGGGTCAACAGCTCGGCGAGGGTGCGGGTCTGCCCGGCCAGCGCGGTAGCCGCCGAGTCGTCCGGCAGCAGCTCCACCAGATCGGAGCGGAGCATGGCCACACAGCTGGGCTCCAGCCCGACTACCGGAACCCGGGCCGCGAGAGGGTTGCGCAGCAGCCGCAGGGTCCGGCGCAATGCCAGGCGTGCGACGGCGAACTGCCCGGTGGCATACCAGGTCAGACCACAACACAGCGTGCTCCGGGGCAGCCGGACCGTGAAGCCGGCCGCGGTGAGCACTCGGGCCGCGGCATGCACCACCTGGGGGTCGAACGATCGGGTGAAACAGTCCGGCCAGAGCAGGACCGCACCCGCTGGCCCGGAGCGCACCAGCGGCGGCGGCCGGTAACGGGCAAACCGGGGCAGCGGGCGGGCCGTGGACACCCCACCGAGCCGGGCGAGTAGCGGCGCAACGAGGTTGGCCACCGCCGGCACCGGCTCGGCGACCCGCGCCGCCAGCGGCAACCCACCCAATGCGTAGTGCCAGCGTGGCCGTAGCCGCCACCGGTAACACTGGTGCAGGAACTCCGCTTTGTAGCTGGCCATGTCCACGTTGACCGGGCAGTCCACGGCACACGCCTTGCAGGCCAGGCACAGGTCCAGCGCCTCGTGCACTTCGGGCGAGCGCCAGCCGCCGGTCACCAGGTCCCCGGCCAGCATCTCGGCCAGCAGGTGCGCCCGGCCACGGGTGGAGTGCTTCTCGTCCCGGGTGACCTGGAAACTGGGACACATCACGCCGGGCCCGGTCAGCTGCCGGCAGGCACCGACGCCGACGCAGCGGCGGCTCGCCACGGCCAGGCTGCCCCCGTCGCGGGTCAACGCCAGACTCACCGGCACCGGACGCTCCCGGCCGGGGCGCAGGTCGGCGTCCAGCGGGCGGGGATCCACCAGCACCCCGGGGTTGAGCAGCCGGTTCGGATCGAAGATGTCCTTGAACCGAGCGAACAGGTCGAGCACCTCTCGCGGGTACATCCGGGGCAGCAGCTCGCTGCGGGCCCGCCCGTCACCGTGCTCCCCGCACAGCGACCCACCGTGGACCACCACCAGGTCCGCGGCGTGC
Source organism: Pseudonocardiaceae bacterium (assembly GCA_050699575.1). Classification (GTDB taxonomy): domain Bacteria; phylum Actinomycetota; class Actinomycetes; order Mycobacteriales; family Pseudonocardiaceae. The sequence continues at coordinate 5,958 of JBOHFG010000045.1, read as the reverse complement.
TCCAGCAACCGCCGGAAATCGCGGCGGCCGGCGTCGGTGAGCAGGTCGGCGTCGAGACGCACGTGCACGCAGCCCTCACCGAAGTGCCCGTACACCGCGCCCTGCCGGCCGTGCTCAGCCATCAGACCGGCGAAGTCACGCAGGTAGTCACCGAGCCGGTCGGGGGGCACCGTGGCGTCCTCCCAGCCCGGCCACGCCTGGGCACCGTCGGCCAGCCGGGTCACCAGACCGGCACCCGCCTCGCGGATCCGCCACAGCGCCGCCCGGTGCGCCGGATCGGTCACGACCAGGTGCGGCCGGCCGGCCTGCGCCGCCACCGCCTGCGCGGCCGCCACCGCCCCACCTGCGGTGTCCGCGCCGAACTCGACGAGCAACCAGGCCGCGCCGTCGGGGAGCTGGGCCACCAAAGCGTTGCGGGCCCGCAACGCCGCAATCAGCGCCGCGTCCATTCCCTCCACGGTGAGTGGCTGGTGCGGCAGCAGCGAAGGGGCGGCGTCGGCCGCGGCGGGAGTATCGGGGAATCCCAGCACCAGCAGCACCACCGCCCCCGGCGGCGCGATCAGCCGCACGGTCGCCTCGAGCAGGACCGCGCAGGTACCCTCGGTGCCGGTCAGGGCGCGAGCCAGCTGGGACCCGTGCTCGGGCAGCAGGTGCTGCAGCGCGTAGCCGGAGCCGCGGCGTGGCCAATCCGGCAGCGCGGTGCGGATCAGCCGGCGGTGCTCCCGCTCCAGAGTGCGCACCTCGGCGGGCAGCGACCCGGCGCCGGCGACCAGCCGGGAGCCGTCGGGCAGCAGCACGACGAGTTCCTCGACGTTCTGCGCGGTGGTGCCCCAGGCCACCGAATGCGTGCCGCACGCGTTGTTGCCGATCATCCCGCCGAGCGTGCAACGACTGTGCGAGGAGGGGTCCGGGCCGAAACGCAGGCCGTGCGGTGCCGCGGCGGCCTGCAACGTGTCGAGCACGACTCCCGGCTGCACCCGGGCCAGCCGGGCGGACGGGTCGAGGTCGAGCACCGCGTCGAGGTAACGGGAAAAATCGACGATCACACCGGGGCCGACGGCGTTGCCCGCTACTGAGGTGCCGGCGCCCCGGGCAGTGAGGGGTACCTGCTGCTCGCGGCACAGCGCCAGGACGGCGGACACATCCTCGGCGCATCGGGGCAACACGACGGCGCGTGGCGGAACCCGGTAGTTCGACGCATCGGTGGCGTAGACCGCGCGGGTCGCGGCGTCGGTTCCCACGTCGCCGCGCACCACAGCCCGCAACGCGTTACTGAGAGCGTTGTCATCCACCCAACCCAGCATGGCCCGGGCGGGAAATTCGCGCTGGCTGAGGTCAGCTCAGCTCGGTGCGAACCGCGACCAGTGCGTCGATTCCGGCGCACGGCTGGCGACTGCGCACCAGCCGGATCGCCGTTCGGATCTCGTCGACCGTGGCGGGGGAGATCCCGTCCCCGTAGTCCGCGGCGTCCTCAAGCCGGTCAACGATGGCCTTGACCTGTTCGGATGAGGCATCCCCCAGCAGGGCAGCCACCACCGCGTCCACGTCGAGCAGGAGGCTCTGCTGGGTGGTGCTGAGTGGGCTCACACACCCTGACAATACTCGACTGTCGCATTTCCTGGACATTGCCTCCCGCCTAACCGGCCACGCCTCGTCGGCGCGTTGGGCGCTGCCCCGTAGGCTCTGCCAGGTGGCGACCGGCAACCCGCTGATCCGGATTCTCGGCCTGTGCCTGATCGCGGGCCTGCTGGTAGCGGGCGTCCTGTTCCCCGCCGTGGGTGGCATCGGGCTGGCCTCCAACCAGGCCGGCGAGACGGTCAACAGTGTGTCGTCCAACCTGGTGCAGAGCCAGGTGCCGGTGGTCAGCACGATCACCGACAAGGATGGGGCACCGATTGCCTACGTGTTCGACCAGAACCGGTTCAACACGCCCACGCGGGCCATCGCCGACACGATGAAAGCGGCGATCATCGCCATCGAGGACCGGCGGTTCTTCGAGCACAACGGGGTGGACTGGCGGGGTACCGCGCGCGCTCTGATGACCAACCTGTCCGCCAGCGGCAGCGCACTGGAGGGCCAGGGCGCCTCGACGCTGACGATGCAGTACATCAAGAACTACGTGCTGTACGCGGTCGCGCAGAACGCTGCGGAGCGCGCCACAGCCGTGGAGAGCACCCCGGCCCGCAAGCTGCGGGAGATCCGGGTGGCACTGCAGCTGGAGAAGCACCTGTCCAAGGACGAGATCCTCGGGCGATATCTCAACATCGTCTTCTTCGGTCACAACGCCTATGGGGTCGCCTCAGCCGCACGGACCTACTTCAACACCACACCGGACCGGCTCACCCTCGCCCAGGCGGCGCTGCTCGCCGGCATGGTGCGCTCGACCACTGCCTACGATCCGCTGGAGCATCCCGAGCAGGCGTTGGAGCGGCGCAACGTCGTGATCGACGAGATGACCACCATCGGGTCGATTACGCACGCGCAGGCCGACGCGGCCAAGGCCGAGCCGTTGGGCGTTCAGCGTCCGCTGACCGGCCTGACCAACGGCTGCGTCGGGGCCGGTCCAGCGGATGGCTTCTACTGCCAGTACACCCTGGACTATCTCGCCACGGTGGGTTTCCCCGAGGACAAGCTGCGCCGCGGCGGGTACCTGATCCGCACCAACCTCGACCGGCGGGCCAGTGACGTCGCCAAGCGCGCCGTGACCGCTGAGGTCCCGACGCAGACGCCGGGGATCGCCAATGCGATGGCTATCGTGGAGCCGGGCCGCGACCGGCACGCGGTCCGTGCGCTAGTGGCCAACCGCGACTACGGGCTCGACGCCGACGCCGGCCAAACCTCGTATGCGCTGCCCTCACTCGTGCAGGGCTTCGGCGCCGGGTCGATCTACAAGATTTTCACCGCCGCGACCTTGCTGGAGCGGGGTCTGGGGATCATGGCCCCAGTGCCGGTGACCGATGCCTACACCTCGCGGGTGTTCCGAGACAACGGCGGGTCGTACACGGTCACCAACGCCGGCAAGTACCGCAACGGCTCGGTCACGTTGCAGACCGCCCTGGCGATCTCCCCGAACACCACCTTCGTCGCGCTGGAGGACAAGATCGGGTCGATCAACCCGGTGGTGGACATGGCCTACCGGCTGGGCATGCGGCAAAGCCTCAACGCCCACGACTCCGGGGGCCGCACGATCGCTGACGCGGTCAAGAAGGAGCGCCGCGGCTCGTACACTCTGGGACCCGAGCCGACCAGCCCGCTGGACCTCGCCAACGTCGGAGCCACCCTGATGAGCGGCGGGAAATGGTGCCCGCCCACCCCAATCGATGCGGTGCTGGACCGCAACGGCGCCCCGGTGAAGGTGCCGGAGCCGGCCTGCGAGCAGGTCGTCCCCGAAGGCCTGGCGAACTCCCTGGCGGTCGGGTTGAGCAAGGATGACCAGCCTGGTGGCACTGCCTTTGCGGCCGCGAAGGCCGCGCACTGGACCCGCCCGATCCTCGGCAAGACCGGTACCACCCAGAATAACCGCTCCGCCGGGTTTCTCGGCGCAACACCGCAGTACTCCGGCGCCGTGCTGGTGTGGCCCGACGGATCCCGGCCAAGCGGGATCTGCGACTCCGACCCACCCCGGCTGTGCGGCAACGGCGACATCTTCGGTGGCAAGGTGCCGGCCAGGACCTGGTTCAACGCGATGGTCCCATTGCACGAGGGTCTCCAGGTAATGCCCCTGCCGCCCACCGAGCCGCGCTACGTCGTCGGCGCCGGACCCAATGTCCCCAACGTGGTGGGGCAGGGGGAGAACACCGCCCAGCTCGTCCTGGAGCGCGCGGGGTTCCGGGTGAAGCGAGTGCCCTCGGCATCGGAGCAGCCGCCGGGCACGGTCGCATCCGAGGCACCCCTCACCGCCCAGCCCGGTGACGTGATCACGATCGGCGTCAGTGATGGGACGGTCCGGCCGAGCCCCGCACCGAGATCCCCGCCCCCCGGGGCCCCCCTTTTCCGACGGCCACAACCCCCGAACACTCCCGGCGGCGGATAGGTCTCACCCCTGGAGAGCCGAGAGGACCGCGGCGGCCAACCGGGATCCTTCGGCCTGACCAGCTGCCTTGACCTTCGCGGCCTTCATCACCAGACCCAGCTGGCCGAGTCCCGGGCGCTTGCCGAGTTGCCCCGCGACGTCGTCGATGGCCCCGGCGACCACGGCCGTGAGTTCGTCGTCGCTGAGTTGGGTGGGGAGGTACTGGGCGAGCACCGCACCCTCCGCGCGCTCGCGGGTGGCCAGCTCATCGCGCCCCGCCGCAGCGAAGACGTCCGCGGCCTCCCGGCGCTTCTTAGCTTCCCGGACCAGCACGGTGACTACCTCGTCATCGGAGAGCTCCCGGGCCTTGGCGCCGGAGACCTCCTCGGTCGTGATCGCGGTCAGCACCATCCGCAGGGTCGCCACCGTGATGGTGCTCCGGGCCTTCATCGCCGCAGACAGGTCAGCGCGCAGCCGATCTTTCAACATTGCCCCAGCCTAAAGCTCGTGAGTGGCATTGGGTGCTCTGGCACCCAATGCCACTCACGAGCCACTAGGCTCGCTGCCATGAACCGTCTCGGACGGGCCGTGGTCGGCGCCGCCGCGTTCGCTGTCGCTGGTACGGCGTACGCCGCCGGTCTCGAGGTCCGCCACTGGACGTTGCGCCAGGCCACCCTGCCGGTACTGCCGGTCGGGGCACCGCCGATGCGCATCCTGCACATCTCCGACCTGCACATGACTCCCAACCAGCGCTCCAAGCAGCGGTGGCTGGCCAGTCTGGCCGACCTGCAGCCCGATTTGGTCGTGAACACGGGTGACAACCTGGCCCACCCGCAGGCCGTGCCGGCCGTGCTGCGGGCGCTGCAGCCGCTGATGACCCTGCCCGGCGTGTTCGTGTTCGGGAACAACGACTACTACGGACCGAAACCCAAAAACCCGCTGCACTACCTGACACACACCGGCAAGCGGGTCCGGGGCGCACCGCTGCCGTGGGCGGATCTGCGCGCGGCGTTCGTCGAGCACGGCTGGCTCGACCTGACGAACACCCGCCACCAGCTCACCGTGGCCGGGCGCCGGGTCGCCGTCGCCGGGGTGGACGACCCACACCTGCGACGGGACCGCTACCAGCGGATCGCCGGACCGGCCGATCTTGCCGCCGACTTCCGGCTGGGCCTGACGCACTCCCCGGAGCCGCGAGTGCTGGACGCCTTCGCCGCCGACGGCTACGACCTGGTGCTGGCCGGTCACACCCACGGCGGCCAACTACGGCTACCCGGCTACGGCGCGATCGTGACCAACTGCGGGCTGGACCGCTCCCGGGCCCGCGGTGCATCCCGGTGGGGAGCGCACACCTGGCTGCACGTCTCAGCGGGCGTGGGCACCTCCCCCTTCGCGCCGGTGCGCTTCGCCTGCCCCCCGGAGACGAGCCTGCTCACGCTGGTCCCGCGCAGCAGCGGCTCCGCGGTGCCAGCCAGCGCATGGCATGCTGTCGGCGCCGGCTAGCTGGCGTCGGCTATAGTGGGCGCCGTCCAACCGGGGTGTGGCGCAGCTTGGTAGCGCGCTTCGTTCGGGACGAAGAGGCCGTGGGTTCGAATCCCGCCACCCCGACACCGCAAAGTCGCAGGTCAGGAGCCCATGGCAGCGGGCTCCTGTTCTGTTTCAGCGCCCGGGTCGGTCCGTACAGCTGCGAAGTACAGCAGCAAGTCTCAGCCATCGAGGCTCGCCCCCAGCCGCTTGAGCGCTTCCCGGGTCGCGTCGGACGATGCTGATGCGTAGACCTCCATCGTCACGTCGAACTGCGCGTGCCGGAGGATCTGCATCACGATCCGCGGATGTACGTCCAGGTCCACGAGCAGTGTCGCGCAGGTCCGCCGGGCGTCGTGCACGGTGATCTGCCGGACACCAGCTGCCGTGCAGCGGGCCGCGAAGTAGCGGTTGAAGTTGCG
>JBOHFG010000044.1:0-1261 GCA_050699575.1 Pseudonocardiaceae bacterium | reverse complement strand
AGGGCCTGGGTGGGCATGGCGAGGTCCCGGTGGATTTCGGTGGCGTCTGCGGCGAGGCGGGCATGGTCGAAGAAGTTGATCCACGTGGGGTCGTCCCCGCTGTGGTTGGCTGCAGAGCTGAGTAGTCGTTCGGCGGCGGCAAGTGCGGTGCCGGCCGCACGGGGGTTGCTATCACGTGCCCATATTCGAGCTTCGATGATCTTGTAGAAGGCGAGCACTCTGGGGGTGGCGTGGTGTCAGGCGCGTTGGAACGCGCCGTCGACCATGTCGATGGCGTCGTCGTGAAAGCCGCGCAGGGTGGCTTGCAAGGCCATGCAGGTGAGGATGTAACCGCCGAGGGGAATGTTGCTGCCGGCGCGGGCTTGGCGCAGGGCTTGGATGTAATGGCGTTGCGCTAGGGCGTGCTGGCCATTGTCGAAGGCTGCCCAGCCTGCCAGCCGGGAAAGCTGGGCGGTGGCGGTGAACAACTGTTTGCCGATGTCGTCGCGGTATTGTCCATGCAGGAGCGGCGCGGCTCGTTCTTTGAGGCAGACCGTGATCGCGGAGGTGCGCCAGTTGCCGCCGCCATAGCGGGAGTCCCACCATCGGGCTTCTTCTGCCGCGGTGAGGAGCTCGGTGATGTCGGCCTTGCCGACCTTGGGAAAAGCGGCGTCGCCGGTGAAGGAGGCGTCGGGATCGGCGGGTGTGGTGAGCCAGCGCCGGATGGGTGTGTGGTAATGGGCCGTGACAATTCCTCCGCTGGCATGGAAGTTACGTCGATCCACTTGGCTCCAGAAGCGGCTTGCGGCATGGATTGCACCTGGCAGGTCGCGCGGGAAGTCCAACCCTACGGCGGATTCGGTGACGTCTGTGGTGTTCATCCCGATCTCGCTGAGGCTTACCGGGCGGCCGAGGCGCTCGGCGAGTACCTGGGCGATGAGCGGCCGGATCGGTTCGGCGGGCATGGTGCCGCGCCGGGTCCAGTTCGCCCAGCTGGTGTGGGTGTAGCTGGTGTGCACGCCGTTCCCTCTCGCCAGCTGGTTGAGCCGCAGTGCGAGGGAGCTGTGGCTGGCACCCGATGCGGTGATCACCCGCTCCAGGTCAGGGTTGGGCGGGCGTGTGCTGGGGTTGTCCGCAGTAGTCAGTGCGCCATGAGGCGCACTGTTATATCGCCCGCTTAGCGGGCAGGGATGGGAGGAGATGTCTCTGGATCTGATGGCTAACCCGGCCCCGAAAGGGTAGCCAGGGAAAATAGCATGCCAGAAAACCGGCAGCCCATGCC
>JBOHFG010000043.1:0-2600 GCA_050699575.1 Pseudonocardiaceae bacterium | reverse complement strand
CAGGATGTCCCGGAGGGCGTCTCGGGACCACTCACGTGGCCAGCGGATTTTGCCTCGTTCGAGCGCGCCAATCCAGTTGGCGCTGTGCTCCAGTGTCTCGTGGTGGTGTTTGAACACCCAGGTGTTGACCAGCTCGGCGAGTTGCTGTCGGGACAGTCCCCGGCCCGCAGAGGTGGGTGAGGCGGTGCGGTGCCGCGCCGCCCGGAGCAGATCATTCGGCGGTAGTGCCCGCTTTCCGTCAGGTTGGCTGGGCTCTGTGGTGGACACTGAGCATTCCCCCGTTTCAGATCCAGAGTGGTACCACGTGTTGTGCTTGGTGCGCTGGAGGGTACCGGCCAAGTGGCGGCCTGCCGTGGTCAGGTTGATCTCACTAATACTCCAGAGTCGTGTTCTGGAGCGTTCCACGGACCGACTTGCCTACTTACGCCTTTGGAACCGGATGTGGACGGCGGTGGCGTCATCGCTTGCCTTGTATCGGGGCCAGCGCTCACCACGGGGGTCGGTTTCCTCGGCCCGGCGTGTCTCGTCTATCAGTCCCTGGGGTCCTCTCTGGTCCAGTATCGTGAGGATCTTTTCCCATCCTGCGAGGCCGAATTCGACGAGGCGTGCGGCGCCGTCGGACAGGACGGCTACGCGTGTGACGGTGGCTAGGGGGACTGTGCCGGTGAGTGCCTCGTGTGCGGCGGTGGGGTCGGCTGCCGCGACCCAGTACCCGCCGGGCTGGTTTCGGATGCTGCGTTGTGCGGTGATCAGCTGGCTGAGGTTGTGGTGATGGTGGCTGGTACCGAGGGGTGACCGTAGTGCTTCGGCGCGCTCCAGGCGAGCGGTTTGCTCGACTCGGTGGTCGCTGATGATGTGGAGGTCTCCGTCGAGGTCGAGGAGGGTGACCGCGTCGGCGAGGGTGAGCCACTCCAGCTCGCTGCCCCGGGTTCGTACGAGAGCCACGGTGGACTGGGGCGTTCCGGGGTTCGTCAGATCGCAGGTGTGGGCGTGCAGGGCCGCCACGTCCTTGATGGCCGCCGCCACACACGACGCCAGTCCGGTAGTGCTGTCGGCTACCCGGGCCAGGAGTGCGGGCCCGAGGTGGCTCACGTACCAGGTCACACCGTGGGTGCAGCCGGAGTCGAGGTCGCCTGGGGCGGTGAGACCGTCGAGCACTACGACGGCGGTGGGGGTCACGCCCACCCAGTCCTCGTTGAGTGCTTCGGCGCTGCCCGCGGCGGTCGCAATCTCAGCGCGCATCAGTTTCCTTCGGTTTTGTGCAGTGGGGAGACCCGTTTCGAACTCTCGATTTTCCGTGTCGCCGCGTCAAAGTTGCAGCGGATAATCATGGAGAAGCGGCGGGTCTTGACTTCCCGGTACAGTTCGGTGAGGTGATGGTCGAGGTAGTGGACAGCGCCGGCGGCACCGACGGAGTGAATACCTGCGATGTAGAGGAAGTTGCCCCTGCCATCGAGTCGGGGCAGCCGACCGAAGTAGGCGTAGTCGCTGGGCTCGCCGTGGTCCATCGGGGAGCGGTAGGTGGTCTTTTCTGTTCGGTCTACCAGGTACCATCCTGATTCGTCCTGCTCGAATCCTAGGTGATAGTCGGACGCGAGAACCTGGGCGATCAGCGGGGACAGGCGTGGTCCACAGACCACGATGAGATTGTCCCGGTTAAGATCGATCATCCCCGGCGGCCGGATGACTTCATAGTCGGTTTCTAGCTGCATCGTACGCGCCAGTGCTTGGAGTGCCTCGTATGCCTGGAAGTCTTCTTCGGCGACGACGGGGCCGGGTGTGGTGGCCCTCGCCTCCAGTTTGCCGCCCACGGCGACGGTGAGCGTCCCCGAACCGAGGAACGCGCGTTCGGCTCTGGGCCCGGTGGACAGCAGCTGCCCGATGCGTGTCCTGGTCACCCCCAGCTTGCCCGCAATCTGTGCCTGAGACATGCCCTGGGCGATGAGTTCTTCGAGCGCCTCGCGGCGGATGCGCGAGAGTTCGGTGATGGCGGCCTGGTAGAGCGCGGCTAGCTCGCCGGCCTCGCGTGCCCGCCGGAGCGGGTCCGCCACGCCGAGGATCGTCTTGACGGGTAGTTCCACTCGCCTGCCTTCCTGATGCAACGGGGGTCTTGACGACATCCTGCCAAGGGGGCTTGACGACTGGCAAGCGGTCCCGCTAACTTCCTCTCTGCAACCACCCCTTGCGACTAGCAAGGGGACCTTAACTCCGAGGGGGGAATGGTCGGTGAACGGCAACGAGGACCGAGTGCGTTTCAGCCCGGACGGGCTGACCGAGCAGATCATCGATGTACTGCTCACAGAGCTGGACGTGACCATCTCCGCGCGGCCACGTCCAGCCTCAGCGCTGATGGATGGCACGGCCGCCCAGCGGCAGCACCGCCGTCAGGCGCGACGCTCAGCGGCAGCGGTAGTACGTACCCTGCCGTTGCACGGTGCCATTTCTGGTTGTGACGGAACACCGCTTGATGGCAGCCGAACTGGGTACGGCAACCAACCTGACGGTGACGGCCCGAATCCACGCGACATGCACGACACCCGACCCGGCGGCCCGAACCGCCAAGCACACGCCCACCGGGTCGGGGCTCCTGAATCACTCAC
>JBOHFG010000042.1:0-21353 GCA_050699575.1 Pseudonocardiaceae bacterium | reverse complement strand
AGCCGGCGCGATGACGGTGATCATGCGGGAGGCAATCAAACCCAACCTGCTGCAGACGCTGGAGGGCACGCCGGTGCTAGTGCACGCCGGGCCGTTCGGCAACATCGCGCACGGCAACTCCTCGGTGATCGCCGATCTGATCGGCATCCACTGCGGCGACTACCTGGTCACTGAAGCCGGCTTCGGAGCCGATATGGGCGCCGAGCGCTTCTTCAACATCAAGTGCCGCGCCTCGGGGCTGCGACCGGACGCGGCGGTGCTGGTGGCCACGGTGCGCGCGCTCAAGACGCACTCCGGCCGGTACCGGGTCGTCGCCGGTCACCCGCTGCCCGAGGGCATGCTGGCGGAGAACCCCGACGACGTGCACGCTGGTGCGGCCAACCTGCGCAAGCAGATCGAGAACGTGCGCATCCATGGCGTCTCACCGGTGGTGGCGATCAACGCCTTCCCCACCGACCACCCCTCCGAGCACGCCGCCATCCGGGAGATCGCCGAGGGCGTGGGTGCCCGTTCCGCGTTGTGCACGCATTTCGCCGAAGGTGGCAAGGGAGCCGCCGAACTGGCCGCGGCAGTCGCGGAGGCCGCCGCGGAGCCGTCGCAGTTCGCCTTCTTGTATCCCGACGAGGCGACGCTGCGGGAGAAGATTCGCACTGTGGCGTTGCGGGTGTACGGGGCCCAGGGGGTGGACTACACCGCCACGGCGTCCCGGCAGCTGGACAGCTATGAGCGCCACGGTTTCGCAACGCTGCCGGTGTGCATCGCCAAGACGCACCTGTCGATCTCCTCGGACCCCGCACTCACGGGCGCGCCCACCGGATGGGTGTTGCCGGTGCGGGAGGTGCGGGCCTCGGTGGGTGCCGGGTTCATCTACCCGATCTGTGGTGACATGCGGACTATGCCGGGTCTGAGCGCGAGCCCCGCCGCGACTCGCATCGACATCGACTCCCGCGGCGAGATCGTTGGCCTCTCGTGATCCCCGCTCGTGGTGTTCCGCTGCTCGACTGTTCGGTTGCTGACCTGCTGGATCGTCTCGCCGCTAAGCGCCCCGCGCCGGGGGGTGGCGTCGCGGCAGCAATGGCTGCTGCGATGGCTGCGGGTCTGCTCGGGATGGTCGCGCGGTTCTCCACCGCGCAGCTGATCGACGCGCCGGGGCGGGCGGCGTTCGCCGACCGGGTCCGGGGCCAGGTCGCTGCCCTGGCCGAGCAGGATGCTGCGGCTTACCAGGCCGTGCTCGCCGCGTTCGCGCTCCCCCGCGAGCCCGACCCGGAGGTTCGCCGCCGGCAGATCCGGCGTGCCTTGGAGCGGGCGGCGAGGGTGCCGACCGAGATCGCCGAGGCGGCCAGCGGTATCGCCACCGAGGCGGTGAAACTCGCCAAGGGGGGCAACCCCAACCTGCGGGGCGATGCCTTCACCGCGGCCACGCTGGCTGCGGCCGCCGCCCGGGCTGCCGCTGAACTGGTCCGGCTCAATGTCGAGCTCGGTGAGCTCGGTGGCGACCTGGCCGCCCGGGCCGCGCACGCCGCTGAGGATGCCGCGCACGCAGTGGCCTTGCTCAGCGGCGTCACGTTTGAAGAAATCACTCACGCAACACCAATCCCATCAGGAGCGCTGAACCATGACGAATCCTTTTGAGGACAACGACGGCACCTACCTCGTGCTGATCAACGACGAGAGTCAGTACTCCCTGTGGCCGGCCTTCGTCGACGTGCCAGCCGGCTGGAGAATCGTTCATCCCCACGACACCCGCCAGGCATGCCTGGATTACATCGAGCAAAACTGGACCGACATGCGGCCGCAAAGTCTCATCGACGCCATGAACAGGCACTCCAGCGGCGATTCCTAAGACCCCGCATCCCGTGATGAGGTGAGTTGGCGCCGGTTGCCACTCGCCGAGCAGGTCCGGGCTACGCTGGCCGCGTGTAGCCCGGAAGGGATTGCCGGCAACCGGTCACAGACGTCAAGATTGGCCACACTGTGGGTGATTACGATGACGGTGCGCCCGTCATCGGCAAGTCCTCGTTCATCGAGGAACAGCGCGCGACGGCCGTCAGCAACTCGAGCGCGAAGCTGGTGCGTTTGCGCTGGCCACCAGAGAGGCTGGTGATCCGCTGGTCCACCTGCTCGGTCAGTGCGCGCAGCAAGGGTTATTTGCCGAGCAGTTGCTTACCGGCTGGTGTGCGGACGACCACGTCCTGCGGACTGATTGCTGCCCGGGTAATGCGCTGCCCGTTGACGAAGGTGCCGTTGCGGCTCTGGTCGATCAGCTGCCAGCTGTGCCCGGCTGGTTGCAGCAGCAGGTGGCGCCGCGACACCATCGCATTGATGATCTGCAGGTCGACGCTCTCGTCCCGGCCGATGACGAAGGACCTCTCCGGCGGCACCATCCATCGCCGCCCGTCCCACCACACTTCGAGCGCAGTGCTGGGACGCCGTGGCGCCGAGCCGGGTTCCATGCCGATCTATCGGCCGATCGGACTAATTTGATATTCTATTTGGACGCCAGCAGTCCTCGGCCAGACCTGGTCAGCGTGACCAGTGACCAACCTGAATTCGACAGGTAATGGCGCAAGGCCCTGACCGTCGCAGCCGAGGCCTGCGAGGAGCACCTTGGGTGCGGGGGAGCGGTCCTGGTCCCGGATGTCCCGTTCCGCTGGTGAGTTCGCGGGATTCTTGTCCGGGTCCGGTTGGAGTGCCGGTTTTTGTCGGTGTCCCGTCGTAAAATGGGGGCATGTCGACGGCGTTGGTGTGCCAGCCAGTGTGGCTGTGCAGTGATGCTGAGCTCCTCACTGAGCTGGGCGCGCTGGAGACTCGGTTGCATTCGACGTGGGCGCAGATGCTGTCGATCGTCGCTGAGGTCGATTCGCGGGGTGTGGCCGGTCAGGTGGGGTATGGCACGACGGTGGAGTTGGTGCGGGCGGTCGCGCGGGTCTCGCGCGGTGAGGCCCGCGCGCGGGTCTCCGCGGCCGCTGATGTGCTGCCCGGGCGCGGGCTCAATGGCACGCCAGTGGAGCCGAAGCTGCCGGCTACAGCGGCGGCGATCGCCGAGCATGCGATCGGCGCCGCCGACGTCACGGTAATCCGCTCGGTACTGGCCCGCATCCCCGCGCACGTGGCGGCGGAGAAGCGGGCGGAGGTGGAGGCCGAGTTGGCCCGCCACGCCCGCACGCTGGATGCGGGCCAGTTGGCGGTGCTGGGCAAGCGGATCTTGGCCTACCTGGATCAGGACGGTTCCCGCCCTAAAGACACTGGCGAGACTCGGCGGTGGCTGCGGTTCGGTGACCGTAATGGGGGTGTTGAGCTGGCGGGATGGCTGGATCGGGAGGCCGCTGAGATCGTTCGCGCGGCGTTGAGTCCGCTGGCCGCGCCGCGCCCGACCACCGACACCGAGGTCGATCTGCGTGAGGCGAGCCAGCGCGATGCCGACGCTCTGGTTGAGCTTGCCGCGCGGGCGTTGACCGAGGGGGAGTTGCCCAGCGAGGGTGGGGAGCGCCCGCAGGTGGTGGTGACGGTGAGTCTGCCGGTGTTGCAGGGTCGGATCGGGATGGGGTCGCTGGCGCTGGGTGGCCCGATCAACGCGGAGATCGCCCGGCGTATCGCGTGTGACGCCGAGATCATCCCCGTCGTGCTGGGTTCCCGGGGTGAGCCGCTGGATGTGGGGCGCGCCAGCCGTACCGTGCCCACCGCGATCCGCCGCGCCGTGATCCTCCGGGATCGCGGGTGCGCCTTTCCGGGTTGTTCAGTACCCGGGCGCTGGTGCGACATTCACCACGTGACTCATTGGGCCGATCACGGCCCTACCAGTGTCGGAAACTGTGTGGCCTTGTGCGGCCGCCACCACCGGCTCCTCCACCATTCCGACTGGCGAATTGACCTGGCCAGCGGCATCCCAGAATTTTATCCACCAGCGTGGCTGGGCGGGCCACCACGCCGCAATCCACTACACCTCGCCCCCGGCTTGATCCGAAACCGCCAATAGTGACAGACCCCTGCGCTGCCCACCACGAAAGGACACATGGGTGAGTAGCGACAGCCAGTGGTCCAGGAACGTGGTGAACAGCCTGCGGCGGATGCCGGCGGGTAGGACGTCGCGGGCCTGGGGACTCATAGCGTCGCTCCATTCCGAAGCGGTGCTGTGCGGCGGGCCCGCGCGGCTGACACTGACGTGGTGACGACATCGGTCAGCGCGTGATCCTCGTCACCTGTCTGCCGATCACCCTGGGAGCAGGACACAGTGCACTACGACGCGGACTACGGGCACATCGCCGAAGTCTCGGAACTCAACTACATCTCGGTGGTACTGCGCGGCTCCTCCGCGTGAGCGTTAGGGTTGCAGCCAACCATTGGCTTCAGTGGCAATACCGAACAGCTATACTCTGGGTATGGCCAAAGTGATGGTGTCGTTGCCCGACGATGTGTTGGAGCGGGTGGATGAAGAGGCGCGTCGGCGCTCGACGAGCCGGAGTGCGTTGTTGACGCTCGCTGCGCGCCGGGAGCTCGAGCGGCGGGATCCCGCGGACCTGGCCGAGGCACCTGCAACGTTCGCGTCGCGTGTTGGTCTCGTTCCGTAGAGATAACGGGTTGGCCAAGCCTGTGGCGGAGGGTGGGGAACTGGACCCTGGAACCAGAATTCTGGCAGGCTCCGGCGCCAGAGACGGAATTATGCGAGGTTCTGACGGGAACAGGTAGCGAGTAACGCTACAACCGTTGCGAGAATTCCAGCGATTCCTACCGTGGTCGTAAACCAGCCGGCCGAGTACCAGCTGGTGGCCGCCTCTTGGGTGATCCGGAGGACGCGGTGTGCAGAGAACCTTAGGCCGGCGCGGTTCTTCCCAAGTTTTCGCAGCTTGGCTTGAGGGTCGCCTGCACCTGGGGATCGTTGATGTTCTGCTGGGTGACGAAGGTGACGCCGGTGTCAACATTGGGCGAAATTTGGCCGGTCCGCACCGTCTGCACCATCGCGTTGACCGAGTCGAACCCCATTCGGAACGGGTTCTGGACGACGAGCGCGGTGATTGCGCCCGAGGCGACACCCTTGACCTCGTCCGGTGCCGCATCCCAGCCAATGAGCTTGATCTTTCCGGTTTTGCCTGCCTGGCTGAGCGCGTTGGTGGCGCCGATCACGCCAGGCTCGCTTGCTGCGAAGATCCCGTCCAGGTCGGGGTGCGCGGTCAGGATGTTCTCCGTGACCGACAATGCGGTGTTGGGATCGCTATTGCTGGACTGCTCGGTCACCAGCGTCAGGTTTGGGTGCTTCGCGAGTCCTTGCGTGAATCCTGTGGCGCGCTGGTCGTTGGTCATCGTTCCGGGCTGGAACGGGATGAACGCAACTTTGTGCGCACCCGGGCCCAGTGCATTGGCGAGCAGGTCAGCAGCGTTGCCGGCGGCCGCGACGTTGTTGGTGGCGAACACGGGCACGGTGGCGGGCTGTGGGTCCGTCCCGGAGTCAATGTTGATCACTGGAATGTTCCGGCTCAGCGTGTCCTGGGTGACCTGGGCGAGGACCTTCGCGTCGGTGGCCGCGTAGACCAGACCGTCCACCTGGCGGGTCACGAAGTTCTGCAGCAGGTTGACCTGACCGGTGACGTCGGTCTCCGTGGTTACCCCGTCCCACTGGATTGTCACGTCGGTCAGCTTCGACGCCGCGCACTGGGCCCCTTTGCGGACGCTGTCCCAGAAGTCGAAACCGACCGCCTTCGGCACTACCGCGAGCGTGATGGGACCGCTGGGTTTCACCATTGGGTGCCCGCCGGCGCCGGAACCCGATACGGTGACTGCTGAGCAACCCGAGGCCAGCACAGTGACCACGGCCAGTGCTGCTGAGAGCCTGACCCACATGACGCCTCTCCTCCTGGTGACGATTGAGTCAACTTCGCCGCCGGAACCGGTCCCAGAACACCGCGATCCAGATGATCACTCCGATGATGACCTGCTGGTAGAAGGTATTGATGTCCAGGAGCACGGACCCGTTGCGGATCAATGCAATCAACAGGGCGCCGAGCAAGGTACCGATGACCTTTCCCTCGCCGCCGAAAAGACTGGCCCCGCCGATCACGGCAGCGGCGATCACGTCGAGCTCGAGCCCGATACCGAAGTTCGGCTGCCCGGAGTTGACCCGAGACGCAGCGATCATGCCCCCGAAGCCGGCAAGAATGCCGGAAATGAGGTAGACGATCGTGAGGTAGCGCTTGACCGGAATGCCGGACAACCGCGCGGCCTCGACGTTCGACCCGATGGCGTAGGCGTATCGCCCGAGTTTGGTTCGGGTCAGGACGAAATGCCCAGCCAGCGCAACGACGACGAGTGCCAGGATCGGAATCGGTAACGCCCCGAGTTTACCCTGGCCGAGCAGGGTGAACTCCGGTGGTGCACCAGAGACGGCGACGGAGTCAGTCACGATGTACCCGAGGCCACGGGCGACGCTCAGCATCCCCAGCGTCGCGATGAACGGCGCCATTCCCGCCTGCGTCACGAGCACACCGTTGACCACGCCCGCGACGGCGCCGATCGCCGCACCGCCGGCGATTGCCCACGGAACTGCAACGCCATATTTCACCACCATCATCGCGCCGAGCACGCCCGATAAGGCCGCCACCGAGCCGACGGACAGGTCGATTCCGGCAGTGATGATCACCATGGTCATGCCGATCGCGATGATCGCCACTACCGCCGACTGCACACCGATATTGAGCAGGTTGCTCGCGCTGAGGAAGGCACCGGAAGCGAAGGACAGGTACCCGAAGAGCACCACCACGGCGCCGGCCGCCGCCAGCTGGGACACCGCGGAACGAGCTCGGTCCCGCCACGCGTCGGACATGGCGGGCTACCCTGCCGGCCCGGTGGCCAGCTGCATGACCCGCTCTTCGGAGAACTGCTCGCGGGCCAGCTCCCCGGCGACTCGTCCCGCACGGAGAACAATGATGCGATCACACATGTTGAGCAGCTCCGGGAGGTAGGAGCTGATGAGGACGATCCCGCGTCGCTGGCTGGCCAGCCGCCCGATCAGGTCAAACATCTCGGCCTTGGCGCCCACATCGATGCCGCGCGCCGGCTCGTCGAAAAAGAGCACCTGGCTGGTGGTCTCCAGCCATTTCGCCACGACGACTTTCTGCTGGTTTCCGCCGGAGAGCAGCCGGACCGGACGGGTGATCGACGGTGTGGTGATGCCCAGCTGATCCCGCCGGGATAGCGCAATCCTGCGCTCGGCGCGCAGGTCGATGATGCCGAAGCGGTGCGGGAGGTTCGCCAGGGTGATGTTCTGGTCGATCGGCAGCTGCAGGGCCAGGCCCTGGCCCGCGCGATCCTCGGGCAGGTAACCCAGGCCCGCGGTGATTCCTTGCCGGGGCGACCGGATGCGGACTTCGCGCCCGCACAGCAAAACGCGCCCGGCGTCGGGGATGTCCGCGCCGAAGATAGCCCGCGCGAGCTCGGTGCGCCCGGCGCCGACTAGGCCGGCGAACCCGACGATCTCACCGGCCCGGACCTCAACGGTGCAGTCGAGGAGGTCGACGGTCTTGCCCCGCCGGGAGATGCCTTCGGCCCGGAGCAGCACGTCCCCAATCTCGACTACCGATTTGGGATAGAGGTTGCCGATGTCCCGGCCGACCATCAGCCGGATCAGGCGTTGCGCTGACACCTGCGCTGCGGGCAGCGTCTGGACGACCCGGCCGTCGCGCAGGACGGTGACCTGGTCGGCCAGGTGGGCCACCTCGTCAAGGCGATGCGAGAGGTACAGGATCGCGATGCCGTGCGCCTTCAGCTCCGCGATCACCTCGAACAGGTCGCCGGTCTCGGCCTGGGTGAGCATCGCGGTCGGCTCATCCATGATCACGACTCGCGGGGATCCGCTAAGCGCTTTCGCGATCTCGACCCGCTGCCGGTCGGCGACCGGCAGTGTGCCCACCAGACGGCCCGGGTCCACCGCGAGGTTGACCCGGGCGAGCAACGCGCTGGCCCGCCTGCGCTCGGCGCGCCGCGACAGCACACCCAGCCGGGCTGTCTCGTCACCCAGGCACAGGTTCTCCGCCACGGTCAGGTGCGGGGCCAGCGCCAGCTCTTGGTGCACCATCGACACGCCCAGCACCAGCTGGGCGAAGCGCGGACCACGGAACTCCACCGGCGTGCCGTCGAGGAGCACCACACCGCCGTCCGGCCGCTCGACCTGCGCCACTAGCTTCATCAAGGTCGACTTGCCGGCACCGTTCTCACCAGCAACGACGTGGACCTCACCGGGCCGCACCGTCATACTGACCCGGTCGACCGCGAGCACCCCCGGGTAGCGCTTGGACACCTCCCGCATCTCCAACACTGGCTTGACCCTAGCGGTGCCATCACCGGCGTGGCTTCGTTCTCAGCACGCGAGTCGGGCCACTGCGGTGGCAAACGCGTCGAGGTCGGGTAGTCCGGTGGTGAGCGCCTCGTGCACGCGGACGTCGTCGATCTCGTCGTAGACGTGCACGCGCGCCAGCTCTCGGAGGCGATGATGTGGTTTGCCAGATCGATGCAGGTCTGTGCTGCGACTTGGCTGGACGCTGGTGGATCCGATCGAGGTCAACCATCCTCCAGCCCTCGTACTGCTACCCGGCGCAGGAACTGGTCACGGTGTGCCCGCTGGGTTGGGAGGAAGTCGAAGTACTCGCTTCGGGTGCGGACCTCGAAGGTGACCCGACCGGGCTCGTCCGCGCTGTACAGCAGCCGGCCCTCCTCGAGTATCCGCCCGCGTAACCGCAGTGGTGCCCTTCGCAGATCGCCCAGGTCGACTGCGGGTACCTGCAGTGCCCGCGCTAATTGGTCGGCCAGTTCTGCCTCCGTAAGCAGGTCCAGCGGTGGTCCGGGCATGATCGTGATATCGGCGTCGAGCGGCGCGGCAGCGCGCCGCTTCTCTCGCGCATCCGGATGAGTGCCTGTCTCGGCAGGAACTCATCGAGCTGGCCAACGCCTGGATCTGGGAACACCGCAACAAGAAACGCGAACTATATCGGCAAACTTGTGCGAAACGATGTCGCTTGAGAGGAGAGGGAAGTACCTATGAAGGACGGTTAACACCGGAGGTATGGTACCTGGGCCAGTGCGCAACCCCTCGCCGCCGTAGCCGCCTCCGGTGCCCTGGCCAGCAACTCCAGGACATCGGGGGCATCGAGGTCCTCAAACGCCTCCAGTGCCGCAGGGAAATACTCGCGCAGCGCATGGCGCAGCCGCTGGGTGTGGCGGGTACGTTCCCAGATCAACGTCTTGTGCGCCGGCGTCACCGCCTTGACCGCCTCGACCGCGGCGCTGTCCGCAGCCACCGGGCGCAGCTGGTGAGAATCGGTGCGCACCATGTCCGCCAGGGTGTGCGCATCAGCGGGGTCGCTCGTGGCACCCGAGACGCTATGGCGCTGTCGGTAGCGGGCCACCTGCAACGGGTTGACCGCATACACCGTGTACCCAGCGGCGATCAACGCTGCTGCCCACGGGCCCCGGTCGGTTTCGATCCCGATCGCTACCTCGGTCGCCTCGGCGTCCTCACCAAGTTGCTCACCAACCATCGCGTGCAACCGGGCCATCCCCGCCACCCCCTCGGGCAACCGGGCCTTAGCCAGCCGCCGCCCCGTGGCATCCATCACCTCCACATCGTGGTGCGCCTCGGCCCAGTCATCCCCCACGAACAGCAACCTGTCTCCTCCTCGTTCTCGATCACACCCAGCGCAGCCAGCGGGAGAACCATCAGCGACCTCATGAACCAGTGCTCACACCACACCACAGCGGGCACGACATCCCATCAGCGATCAACTCTCCCGACCCACCAGCAGGGGCACGATCTGTCATCAGGACTCCACAGTCCAGTGCCACGCAGTGCTCACCTGCCAGCGGCTTGGCGCGAGTCTGCCGGATGGCCAACCCGCTAGCTCTCATTAGTGCCATCCGTACGGCGATCCATTACCAAGAAACGGCCACCGCTATTGTCGTGAATTCTCAGGATTAGTAGTGTAGAGCTACTTGTCTTCTGGGGGAGCGAGCAGTATGGCTGAGCAGAGTGTCGCGGGTATAAGGCATGTTCCCGCGAGGGCGGGGAGTAGGGAGCCACTGGATCGCCAGATGAGGGTGCTGGCAATCGTAGTCGTCTCGGGTGCGGTGATGACCGTGCTGGACGCGGCTGCAGTCAATGTGGCGCTCGACACTGTGGTGCGAGATCTGCATGGCACGTTGTCTTCGGCGCAGTGGATAGTGACCGGCTATATGCTGGCTCTCGCGCTGGTCGTGCCGGTGACCGGATGGGCCACCGCCCGGTTCGGGCCCACGCGATTGTGGATGTTGTCCCTGGTGTTGTTCCTTGTGGGCTCCGTTCTGTGCGGGGTGTCCTGGTCGATCAGCAGCTTGATCTTCTTTCGGCTGGTGCAAGGCCTGGGCGGGGGGATGATCGCTCCACTGGCGCAGACCATCCTGGCCAGAGCCGCCGGGCCCGAGCGGATGGGGCGGGTGATGAGCACGCTGGGCATAGCGACTGTTCTCGGCCCAGTGATTGGCCCGGTTCTCGGTGGTGTCCTGGTTCAGAACATGAGCTGGCGGTGGATCTTTTTCATCAATCTCCCCATCGGTATGCTGGCACTAGCCGGAGCAGCGCGGGTGCTGCCTCACCTAGCCGGTCAGCTCTCGGAACGTCTGGACATCCTAGGGCTCGTGCTCGCTTCGGTCGGGCTGGTGGCGTTGACCTTCGGGTTGTCGCGGGTCAGCGGCTACGGTGGGTTCGGCCTTCCGGCGACCTACGGCTCTATGGCCATCGGGATGGTCTTGCTAGTGGTCTTCGTACTGCACAGTTTACGACGGGGACCGACGGCCCTCATCGACATACGGTTGTTCGCTGATCGCGGTTTTTTCGCGGCCTCGGTGGCGCTTTTTCTGGTTGGCATGTCGCTCTTTGGTTTCCTATTGTTGCTGCCGCTGTACTATCAGTCAGTACGTGGCCAAGGAGCGTACGGCGCGGGATTATTGCTCATACCTCAGGGAGTGGGGGTGGCGCTGGCACTGCCGTTGGCGGGAAAGCTCACCGATCGATTCAGTGCACGCGTAGTAGTAGCACCCGGCATTGTCCTGATGCTCGTCGGTACTCTCGCTTTCACCCAGGTCACCGCCAGTACTTCCTATCTGTTGCTCGCGATGGCACTGGTGATCCGGGGTTTGGGCATGGGCATGGCGATGACACCGGTCACCGCCGCCGCCTATGTCCTGCTGCCCCGCGATGCACTCGCGCGGGCCATCAGCGCCACCAATGCCATCCGTCAACTCGGCGGGTCCATGGGGACTGCCCTACTCGCGGTGATGCTGATTCGCAACATCACCCACACTGCGACCAAAGCGACCGCGCCGGAGCAACAGGCTCAGCTGGCGCACGCATACGGTCAAACGTTTTGGGTCACTTGCGCCCTCATTGCCATTGTCCTGCTGCCGACCTTGTTCCTGCCTTGCGCCCCCCACCCCGGCCAGTTTAACGACACCGCGGACGACTAAGCGCAGCACTATCATCGCTGAACTCCGCCGAGCTGATCTTTCTCCAGCTGGGGAAAAATGTCCGTGACTATGGTCAATATTGATCACGACGTGCCGCTGAGGTGGCATGGTGTTCCCACGCCGATACCTGGGCCCACTTGGGCGTGAGCGATAAGATGATCAATCTGGCAGGAGAGAGGAGCTGGCTCATGATTGGTATGGTGCTCGCCGCGGGAGCGGGGCGGCGCCTTCGTCCGTACACGGAGACGCTGCCCAAGGCGCTGCTACCCATCGATGGTGAGACGACAATCCTGGACATCGTGCTCGGCAATCTCGTCGAGGTTGGGCTTGGTGACGTCGTCATCGTCGTCGGGCACCGCGCGGGCGCGGTCGAGGAGCGCAAGACCAAGCTGGAGAGCCGGTACGACATCAACATCACGCTTGTGCGCAACGACAAGGCTGAGGAGTGGAACAACGCCTACTCCATGTGGCTGGCCCGCGACTATTTCACCGAAGGCGTCCTGATGGTCAACGGCGACACCGTCCACCCGGTGAGCGTGGAGCACACACTGCTCGCAGGCCGCGGTCCCGACGTGCTGCTTGCCGTCGACACCGTGAAGCTGCTGGCCGATGAGGAAATGAAGGTCATCCTCGACGGCCACGGATATCTCCAGCGCATTACGAAGCGGATGAACCCAGCGCAGGCGTACGGGGAGTACATCGGGGTGAGCCTGCTGGAGCCCGCCGCCGCCGAGCCGCTCGCTGACGCGCTGCAGACGACGTGGGAACACGACCCGAACCTCTTTTATGAGGACGGCTACCAGGAGCTGATCAACCGCGGCGGCAAGATCTCGGTCGTCCCGATCGGCACCGTCAACTGGGTCGAAGTCGACAACCATGCTGATCTGAACAAGGCCCACCAGATCGCTCGAGGATTCGGACAGTAGAACAAACTGAGGTGTGGTCGAAATTCTTCGTGGCCTCGTCAGAGGAGGTTCTGACTTGGCTGGTCGCTGAGATCAAGGAGTGGTGTTCGGTCGCGACGCGATTCGTGTAGGCCCGACCGGCCGCCGGGAGCCTCGGGGTGGAAGCGGCAGTTAGGGAAGCGCTTCCTGCTCAACCGGTGACCGGCCGGGGTCTTGGTGGTGCGGGTCGTGCTGAGGGGGCCGCCGGGTCCTTGCGACGCTGGCGCTGGTATAGCACTCGGTAGTGGGCTTGCCCGGTTTCGGTGAGTGCCACTGGTCGGATGCTGGACTGGTCGGGATCGCCCAGCTCCAGCAGTCCGTCCTGCAGGAGCCCGTCGGGGATGAGCCAACCGGGAAGCGGGTTGCCGTGGTCGTAGTGGTGGCCCGCCCCGCGGGCCAGGCCACCCTGGCGTACCCGGCGCAACCCCATCCACTCGAAGAAGTCTGGGCCGCTCAGGTTCATCGTCATCGGCCCGCCTTTCCCTGGTGGCAGGACCGGCAGTAACGATGCTCCGGGGTGGTCAGGCTCGCCGCGAGGACTTGATCGCCGCACACCGCGGCGTGGCATCCGATGGGCTGCCCGGTGGTCATCGACTCATCGGTGATGAGGTGGGTCACACCGCTGGCGTCGGTCATAGTCGCAGATTGTGACGCAACGGCCACAGCGGAGCGTTGCAGTGCGGGGACGTTCCCCGAATGGGTTAGGTCGGCAGGCCGGCCTGGTGGGCCATTCTCCGGAGCTCCGTGCCGGTGGCGTCGCGGTGTGTGCCGAGGAGCAACGTGGCGATGACATCGCGGACCTTTGGGTCCCGCAGCACCCGGGTGGGGAAGATGTTCTCTGCCGTGCGCAGGGCCCGCACCGCGTCGTCCTGGCGTCCCCGCACCTGGGCGAGTGCGCGGCCGTAGTGAACCCAGTAGTGGGCCTGGTGCACCGGCGAGGAGTGACGTTCGGGGTGCATGTCCTGAGCGATGCTCACCGCCTGGTCAGGCTCGTCCGCTTCGAGCGCGAGCCACATCCGGGCGGTCCCCGCGTCGACCAGCCCGAACATGAACCCCAGGGAGTCGGCTTCACTGGTGGCGCCGAACCGCTCGGCCAGCTCTGCGGCGGCATTCATCGGCGCGTCTGCATCGCCCGGACGGCGGTCCAGTGCGGCGGCCAGGGCGTAGGAGGTGGTGACCACGGCCACCAGCCCGGCTGTCCCGGCTGTCGTCGGCGGCAGGGTAATCGAGTCGAGTGTGGCCCGACCCAGCTGGAACGCGCCGCCGGCCAGGAGACCATCGGCCACGCCGACCGTGGCCATGGCCAGCGTGGTGACCTCGTCGCGTTCCTGGGCCAGGCGTTGGGCCAGGAACACGGTCCGGCGGATCAGGTCGGTGGGGGCGCCGGCGTGGCCCAGCCACAGGCGGGTGACGTGCACATGTAGGTAGATGGCCAGCTCGAGCAGCTCGGCGCGGTCGGCGCCGGTGGCCAGGGTGGTGTGCAGGCTGCGGATCAGCCCGGGCAGCTCGCTGGCCACCTCGGTGAACTGGCAGGCCCGCCGCTGGGCGTGGATCCGGGCCACCTGATCCCGCAACACTGCTACGGGCAGCACCAGTCCGTCCAGGCAGTCGGCGTCGATTGCGTCCAGGGCCAGTCGTACTGCCTCGGTGGTGGAGTCGGTGTGGCCGTTGGCTGGTGCGGGTACTGGGAGTGTGGTCAGCTCGCTGGGGGCGATCTCCAGGGTGTTGGCCAGGGCCACGATCTCGGTGAGGGTCACCGGACGCTGCGCGTGTTCGATGCGGTGCAGGGTGGAGCGGCTCATGATCCCGGTCAGTCCCGCGATGACCTGCAGTGACTTGCCCCGGTTTTTGCGGAGCCGCCGGAGCTGCTGCCCGAGGGTGCGGGCGTGTTCCGCGTCCATCGTGGCACCTTCGTTCACCGAGGCCGGTCCCCCGCCGGTGCCCCGGGGCCGGTGCCTCTGGGTGCGGCTTGAGAAGGCACGTCTCGGTGGGGGTGCGTTTACCAGGTTACTGGCTGGCTCGCCTGATCCGGTGGGTGCGCGGGGTGGGGTGTGTGGTCAGCTGTTGGGCGATCCCGGCGGCCTCCCAGATTCCGGTCGAGAGCTGGGCGGCCCGGGAGACATCCAGCCGCACACCGACCTGAGTACCCGCGCAGGTCAGATGCAGGGTCACGCTGCCGTCGCGGCAGGCGACCATTCGCGCCATGCCGTCGAGGTTGGCGCGGGTCAGGGCCTGCACGGGCACCGTCCAGTGGTCCCGGCTGATGTCACTGCTCACGAGGTCACCGCCATCGGGTCCTCTCCTTGGCAAGGGTGGAGATCAAGACCTTCACCACCGGATGAGGGGTTGCGTACTGGGTGTAGATTCTGCCACAGAACGCATATAACGCCGAATACGTGTACAGGGGCGGTCACCGCGTAGAACATGCGCTTACGGTGCCGAGCGGGTCTGCGAGCAGCTTGCGCGCCTGCTGCCAGCGCGACGAGTGACGCAGCAAAAATAACGTGGTGATCATGTGCCTGAGCTGACAGAGATCGACGGCTTCCTCGGCAGGTTGCGGCGGTATCAGAACTGAGCGCCAGCCGCTGGGCTACGGCAGCAGGGTCAGCGTGGGCGCGTGGGTCGGGCGCACAATGCCGAAGTCGCGGCGGTCGAGAGTGACTAGGGTGGTGATGTTCAGCCGCTCGGCCAGCGCGATCACCGAGGCGTCCACAGTGCCCAACGGTAGGTCGTCATACTTCGCCACGAGTTCGGCGACCCGCTCGAGGTCGACGGATAACGATTCGATCAGCGTGTACCGGCCGGCCCGCACATCCGACAGAAACGCCAGCTCGGCATAGGTGCCCCGGCGGCGCTCCAGCAGGATGCACACCTCAGTGGCCACGGTGGCAGGAATGAGCAGCGGCCCGGCCAGCCGCTCCAATAGGTATTTGCACTCCCGGTGGCGGTCGTCGCGGTCATTGACGACCGCCACGATCGGCCCGGTGTCGACCAGGATCACGCAGCGGTACCGGGTTCGGTGCCCAGAATCTCCTCGACCCGCTCCGCCAGGTCGGGCTCGGCCGACAGCGTGCCCGCACTAGCGAACGTGCGGACCGGTTCCGATGCCAGCCGAGTCGAGTCCGGGTGCGCACGCAACTGCTCGGCGAGCCGGTGCGCCTGCTCGTCGGTCATACCGACCTCGACGGCGGCGCGCAGTACCTCACCGATCGCTGCGACCAGGTCCCCGGACATGACATCGACCAAGTGGTGTACTTCGTCCCTGGTGGCCATGTCGCCAGTGTCCCACGGCCGGCAACCGTTCATCCTCATTGACTGTTGACGTCGGACATGCGATCGAGTCCGGACGCGCTCGGAGTTTTGGTTGATGCCGGGTCGGTGGTGTCTTGATGACGCTGGCGCTTGCACAGTACCCGGTAGTGGTTCAGTCCGGTTTCGGTGAGTGTCACGTGCCGTTTCGTGGACTTGTCCGGATCGCTTAGCTCCAGCAATCCGCCCTTCAGGAGTCCGTCGACGATGTCGAGGATGGGCCCGCCCCCTAGGTAGGTTGTCACAGTCGCAGATTGTGACCCAATGGCCACGGCGGGGCGTTGCAGTGCGGGGACGCTCCCCGAATGGGTTAGGTCGGCAGGCCGGCCCGGTGGGCCATTCTCCGGAGCTCCGTGCCGGTAGCGTCGCGGTGTGTGCCGAGGAGCAACGTGGCGATGACATCGCGGGCCATCGGATGCCGGTGCACCAAGGTGGGGTGCAGATCCTCTGCGGTGCGCAGCGCCCGCACGGCGTCATCCTGGCGTCCCCGCAGCTGGGCCAGCGCGCGGCCGCAATGCACCCAATAGATGGCCCGGTTCACCGGGAAGGGTTGGTGCTCAGGAGTCGGCTTCGCTGGTGGCACCGAACCGCTCGGCCACCTCGGTGGCGGCATCCATCGGTGCGGCGATATCACCGTAGCGGCGGTCCAGCACGGCGGCCATCGCGTGGCACGCGGTGACCAGACCAACCAGCCCGGCGGTGGCGGCGGTGGCTGGTGGCAAGGTCAGTGCGTCGAGCTTGGCCCGCCCCAGTTCCAGAGCTCCTCCGGCCAGCAGGACGTCAACCACCGCGAACTCGGCCACGGCGAGTGTGGTGATCTCCTCGCGCAGCTGCGCCAGGCGTTGGGCTAGGAACACGGTCCGGCGGATCAGGTCGGTGGGGGCGGCCGAGTGGACCAGCCACTGGCGGGTGACGTGCACATGCAGGTAGACGGCCAGCTCGAGCAGCTCGGCGTGGTCGGTGCCGGTGGCCAGGGTGGTGTGCAAGGTGCGGATCAGCTCGGGCAGGTTGGTGGCTACCTCGGTGAACTGGCAGGCCCGGTGTTGGGCGTGGATCTGGGTTACCTGGTCGCGCAGAACTGCCACGGGCAGCACCAGCCCGTCCAAGCAGTCGGCGTCGATCGCGTCCAGGGCCAGTCGTACTGCCTCGACGGTTGCGTCGGTGCGTCCGTTGCTGGTGCGGGTACTGGCAGTGTGGTCAGCTCGCTGGGGGCGATCTCCAGGGCGTTGGCCAGGGCCACGATCTCGGTGAGGGTCACCGGACGCTGCGCTCGATGCGGGGCAGGGTGGAGCGGCTCATGATCCCGGTCAGTCCCGCGATGACCCGCAGTGACTTGCCCCGGCGCTCGCGGGTTTGCCGGAGTCGCCGCCCGAGGGTGCGCGCGTGCTCCGCGTCCATCGTGGCACCTTCGTTCACCGTGGCCGGTCCCCCGCCGAATCCCCGGGGACGTTGCCTCTGGGGGGCACGCCTCGGTGGGGGTGCGCTCACCAGGGTACTGGCTGGCTCGCCGGATCTGGGAAGCCGCGCGGGTCAGGTGCAGGATCGCGCTGCCGTCGCGGCAGGCGACTACCTGTGCGGTGCCCTCGAGGTCGGTGTGGGTCAGGCCCTGCACGGGCACCTTCCAGTGTTCCCGGCTGATGTCACCATTCACGAGGTCACCGCCATCCGGTCCGCTCCATGGGCAAGGGTGGAGATCAAGCCCCTCACCCTCGGATGAGGGGGCTCGTACTGGGTGTGGATTCTGCCATAGAACGCGCATAACGCCGAATACGTGTACAGGGGCGGTCAACGCGCAGAGCATGCGCTTACGGTGCTGGTCGTGACGCTGATAACCACGGGACGGCTCGCCGCTGAGTTGGGGGTCAGCCGTAGTGCAGTGCTCAAGTGGCACCGGGCCGGGCTGATCACCCCTGAGTTGATCACCCCGGGCAATCACCTGCGCTGGGACGCCGAGCGGGTCCGCGAGCAGCTGCGCGCCCGCCGCCAGCGCGACGAGTGACGCTAGAGCTGTTACGCGGACAGTGACCAGCGGTGACGTCACCGAGGACGTCACCCCCGTGAACTCGGCGCTACCGACGTCCCTGCGGCGAAACGTCATCACTGTCGAGTTCACGGCCGCACCCACCAGCGCTGGGTCGCACAGGCGACTACCCCGGTCCGCGACGTGTCCGGCGGAACCTCTGTTCAGGGCTGCTGCCGGATCAGCGCCTGCATGCCCTCGAACGACGCCGCGCCCGGGTTGTGGCCGGTGCGCATGATCTGCTCGGCCTTGGCGGCCAGCGACAGCGCCAGGTTTGTACGGATAGCCTGTGGGTCCGGCGGTGGTGGGATCGGCTCATGGTCCGGCGGGCGCGCGGCGGCAGGAGAGGCCGTGCCGACACGATAACGCCGAGACTAGACAGAACGGATTTGCTTGGCCTGTGGCGGTGGGGGAGGTGCTGGGTACCCTGTTCGCCGTGACTGTTGTGGATCTTCCAGAGGCTGATCTTGTTCGTGTTGCGCGCTGGTGTGCGCAGAAAATCCCGGAGCGGGCGCGGTGCCAGGTGCGGATGGAGCATGAGGTCCGAGGACGCAAGGTGACCATTGTGGAACGGCGGGCTCCGTGGGACGACCCGTTGGCAGACGAGTCGAAGTGGACCTCACGGTCGGTCGCGCAGCTGCGTCACGCCGCGGATGGGTGGCGGCTGTATTGGCCTGACAGCAACACTCGCTGGCACTTGGTCGGCGATGTCCCTGCTGCACCGAGCGTCATGCCATTGCTGGAGGCTGTTGATGATCCGGGCCGGGCCTTCCTCGGATAGGTGCTGATCGAAAGATCACTTAAACCCTTCATGGTGATCATCAAGAACTCCGAAGTGAGCGGCGCAGTCCGGTGGCGTCGAGCCCGCCACGTTCCCTGGCCGAGGGCAACGTGTCCCAGCCGTGGAGCCTGCTCCCCGGGGCAGCACCGTGCGGGCGAGGAACGTGGTGAGTGCCTGCTTCGGGCGTCAGATGGTCGCGCTACTGCTGTACGCATGGTGATCCCTTGCCTGGGGAGGCCAGATGGCGGGGACGTTCGGCTGTGATCCGCAGGGGGCATTGGGGGAGTTCTTCGCACAGTCTTCGGACAACCGCGAGAAGATGGATGGTCTGCTGGAGCGGGATGGTCTGCTGGAGCGGGCGTCAAGCCTGCTAGCTGGTCTGGCTGAGGGAATCACGTCGGTCGATAAAGGTCTTGCTGGCTCGCTGGAGCCGACGGGTGGTCCGGCTCCGGTGCCCGACTCGGTACCGGTTGCCGGGAGTGGGCGTCGGTGAGTGCCGCTAGGGTCGGTGCCCCGTCCGGGTTCGCTCTGCGGGTGCCGGAGTCGTGGCTGGAGTTCGATGTGTGGCGGGCCACCCGTACCGGCCCAGTGCTCCCGAACGTGTCCCAGCCGCAAGGTAGCGCGTTCCTGCAGGTCAAGACGTTGGACTTGAACGCTAGTTTGCGGCACGACCAGTCCTTGGAGTCATCTCTCGTACACCGCTGACCAGGGACAACAGTCCAGTTTGCGGCTGGACACGTTCGGGAGCACTGGGCCGGACCGTTGCGTTGGCGGATGACGGGCTTGGTCAGGCCCGGGGTCGAGTAGGAACGGGTCGGGAACCGGGGTTGGTGTCACATCTGTTGACACCCAGCCGCGCTGGAGAGAGCAGGACAAACCGTGGTTGCGCACGTTGTGAGACAACGTCGAGGAGGTCAGCCTGGCAGGCATCACCGGAATCGAGAAACCCCCACCCGGCGGCAAAGACCTGTTCGGCAACCCAAGCTGGGGCGACATCAACAGGGTCGACGAAGACGAGCCACTGCCGTCCCGCCGCTGTGATGGAGAGCAAGCCCGTCAAGTCCGGGCCAACAGCCGCGGAAACGGGTGTCCTCCTCGCGCGTGCGCTTACCGTTCGACCGGGGATGCTAAAATTTGCTGAACGTGACTTTGGCGGATACCGCGATCGTTCACAATGCCCTCACGCCCGCTCGACCTGTATGGCAAGCACGCCGAGTTTTTCCTTTTCCGGCGGGTATATCTCCCGGATAACGGCCAGCAGCTCATCCCTTGACTCACCGAGATCTCCGCCTATGGAAATCGTATCCTCATGGTCGAGCAGCGCTTCGAAGCTCTCATACTCGGTAATTCGCTTCACGCGGGTGACAACAGTGTCTTCGCCAGAGACAAAAATTAGCTCGTGACCTGCTTGGATTCGACGTATCTTCGGGTAGCCGACGCGCACCTCGACTGTCTTGGTTCCATCGGCAATCAACCTCAGGTATGGCAAACGAATATTGAGCTGATGACTGGAGACGGTTCCGCTCATGACTTCTCCTTAAGGTGGGATGAAGTAAGAAAAACGTCAAATTTGCCATCGCTGCAAGTCGTGGGGGGTCGACGATGCCTTCCGATCAGAGAACTTATTTTCTTTTCGATTACCCACTAGAGACGGTTGAACGCTGAGCGACTTGCCGGTATTGCTCATGGAATTCGCGAGCACAGGTCAGTCCCGGATAGTGGCTCACCAGTGCCCTATCAAGATCGCGAGCGTGAGCCACCAGCGGCAGGACCATGCGCGTCGACGTCAATGCTTGACTCCCGAGGGAGACCGCCTCGTCGGGCGCGCCCAGTCCCACCAGCGACGTGGCCAGCACAAACCGGGTCTGAGCCTGCCCGTATAGTGATCTACTGACTGCCAGGGCCGCTTCGCCATGTGTCCGGGCTATGTCGAAATCCCCCAGCCAGAGGTAGGCGGACGCCGGATAGGCGGTCATGGCGTAGGAAGCATGGCTGCCTGTGTCCTTAGTGAACCGGATGGGTGCTCTGGCCGGCAGTCGCTCATACAGCTGCTGGGCTTCGGCGAAGAGTGTTTCGCATGGTTCCCGCTGGCCCAATCGGGCATAACCGCGAGCCGCGTGGGCGTGGAGCCGAACAACCAGCGGATGGCTGGTCGAAATCCTGGCAACGCCTTGCATGGCAGCCCGCACCGCGCTCTCAGGATCCCCCGAATCCGTGGCGATTGCTGCCATGGCGTGGGCCGCCCACCCGCACAGTTCACCGTGTCCCACTTCGTCGGCGTAAGTATAGCTGTCAAGGGCGTATGCCTGCGCGGTACGAAAATTGCCGAGATCGTACGCCAGCCATGCCAACAGTTCCGAAAAACACGCGGCATGGACGTAGAGCTCTTGCAATTCCTTCAGTGTATGGCGACCACGGATCAGCTCGTCGACTCGGGACCGATAGGCACGGGCCACGACGAACTGCTCCGCGGGCGGGTTCTTCATATAGGCTCGGTTGAGATCGCTTACTGCTACCTCAAGATGTTCGAGCGTGCCCTTTCCGACGGCTGACGACGCGGTGAGTTGGGTGAACTCCATCGCGTCAGTGGCGGCGTCAGACAACACCCTGACCAGCACTTCGGGAGTAACAGCTACGGCAAGGCCTAATTTGAGACTTTCCCGCCGCCGCGTCCCACGACCTTCCGCAGGCGCGAGCAACTCACTCAGCCTCGCTCGCGTGACACCCAGCAACTCGGCCAGCTTGGGTTGCAGCCAGGGCAGTGGTTCGGTCTCACCACTCTCCCAGCGACCAATGGTGGAGCGGTCAACACCGA
>JBOHFG010000041.1:0-1524 GCA_050699575.1 Pseudonocardiaceae bacterium | reverse complement strand
TGAGGTGTTCGCCGGACTCATCGAGCGCGCCGTGGCCCGCAGCTGACTCGGGACGGTCAGACCCGGAAGGCAACGCCACCGTCCGGGGTCCTGGCTATCAGGGCTGTGTCAGACGCTCGGCGGTCCAACCTTCGATCGCACCTGCCAACTCGATGGCGTCCCGGCCGGGGTCGGTGAGGGTACTGAGCGCGGTACGCACCCGCTCCACCGAGGTCACGATCTGATGGATGCGCTGGGATGGCGGTAGGTCGAGCACCGGTGCCAGCGCTTCCGCCGCACCATCGACCTGACCTTGAGACACCCGGGCCAGAGCCAGCACGCTGCGGGTGATGGGCACACTACCAAAGCTGCGGTCCTGGGCCGGTGCTGTGGCGAAAGCATCCAGGGCGTCAAGAGCGAGCCGCTCGGTGTGGGTCGCCTCGGCCGGTCCACCCCAGGAGAAGGCAGCGGCGGCATAGCCAAGCTGGCCGGGCTGGCTGAAGGAGCACAGCCCGCCGAGACTGTCCAGCTCGTCGGGTTCCACACGCTCCCGTGCTTCGGTGGCGCGAGCTAGGGCAATGTGAGCCTCGTCGAGCCGGTTGAGCGCGGCCAATGCCCGTGCCTCACTGCTGACCAGCCAGATTCCGGCGGTGCCCCGGCTGCGCGCGGCCGCCTGCGCCCCGGACTGGGCGTAGTGCAGCGAGTCCTCCAGCCGCCCGGAATAGTAGCTGATGAATGATTGGATGCCGCGAGTCCAGGCGCGCAGCCCATCGTGGCCGGCGTTGTCCGCGCAGGCGTAGCCGGTGCGAGCCTGCGTCATCGCATCATGAAGAGCGCCGAAATCCTGCGACGCGTACGCCATCAGCCCGCAGGTGATCCCGGCGAGCAGGTACAGGTCCCGGGTCTGCTCCGGACGTTGGCGCCCTTCCAGCAGCGTGAAGGCGCGATCCTGGGTTGCCACCACGTCACCCAGGTGGCTCGGCAAGGGCTGCTGAGACGTGATGACCAGGCGGCGCACGTCGGCGGTCAACTGGTCAAGCGTCTCCGCTCCGACGTTGGAAGCCTCGATCCGGCTGAGGAAGTCCCGAGCCCGGTCGGCGCTCATGGTGACCACCTGTCCTTCCCAGTCCGTCCGCGCGCCGCCCCGCCCCGGCACCGCTCCGTTATGGCCTCGGGTCGGCCGCAGCGCCTCGATGCCGTAGGGCGGGCCGAACAACCGCGCTACCGGCTCACTGAACATCGTCTCCAGTGTGCCTCGCGCCGCCGGATGCGGCAGCCCCTGCACCTGGCCGCTCATCCACCGATGCGCCTGCCGATCGCTGACATCGGCGTGGGAAATGCGGTTGTAGAGCTTTCGGAACTCCTCCACGGTGAGGTGCCGCTGCCGGAGCAACTGCTCCAGCCGCGTCCTCGGCAACTTCTCCTCCATCATTTCTACCCCCTTCGTCGGTCGGTCCACCCTAGATCCCATTGGGCCGAAACGGTGACGTCTGGCGAGCAGACGGCGACAGAGGGCAACCGCCGGGTCAGACCCGTGACAGCACA
>JBOHFG010000040.1:0-5272 GCA_050699575.1 Pseudonocardiaceae bacterium | reverse complement strand
CGAACCTTACTGCTGGCCACCGCGACCACCCTGGCCCGGCACGGGTCCCTTCATTTCACTGCCACGCCAACGGCGATCTGCTCACCACATTTGACGCACTGGAAACGGCAGAAACTGACTATCGCGCCCGTCGCGCGGTGCACCAAGCCCAGGCCGAGCTGGACCGGCTAACAGCGTCGACCACCTCAGCCGGCACCGCACTCCCGCTCGATCCGCATACAGTTGACGCTGGCCCGGAACTCGGGGTGAGCGGTGAGCTGGCCGGTGAGCTGCTCCGGCTGATAGAAAGGTTGGCGACGCTGATGCCCTCCCGTCGACAACTGCTGCACCTGCTGGGATGGGTCATGGCCACCGCCGCGGGTGGCCTGATCACCCCGGACGAGTGGGAACGACTCATCGCGGTGATCGAGACACCACACCGAGTGGACG
This sequence comes from Pseudonocardiaceae bacterium, assembly GCA_050699575.1. Lineage (GTDB taxonomy): Bacteria > Actinomycetota > Actinomycetes > Mycobacteriales > Pseudonocardiaceae. Next base: position 4,843 of record JBOHFG010000040.1, on the reverse strand, counting down.
CCCAAACCATCACCACCCTCGCCACCTTCCTCCGGCACCGCAAACACCAAGACGACGCGCTCGGGCCCTCAATGGTGCAAGGCACGGTGCTAGCCCAGTACGGCCTCGTGCGTCGCCTACTACCGGTGTGCTCATCGGAGTTACGTCCCCACCTCCAGTCACTGCGCAGCGACATGGCGGCCTCAATCGGCGATCACCTGATCGATCTCAACAATCATCACCGGGCGCAGCACTACTTCCGGGCCGCGCGCATCGCGGGGCATGAGGCCGGTGACCGCGTCCACGCTGCTTATGCCCTAGCGGGGGCCAGTTACTCCGCGTACCTGCGCGGCGAGACGTGCACCGCCGCTGCCGCCCGCAACCTTGCTGCCCGCACCGACGACGCACTACTCAAGGTCCACGCCGACCTACGGGCCGCTGGCGCTCATGCACTGGAGGGCCAGCATGCGGCGTGTCTGGCCGCTTACGCCCGGGCCCGCGAGGGCCTGGCAGCGGCCGTGCCGGGTGTCGAGTCGCCCGCTTATTTCGTGCATTCGGGCACGATCGAGAGCAAGCTCAGCGGTGATCTGGCGCAGCTCGGCAGACCGCGGGAGGCGCTGGAGGCCGCCCAGGCCGCGGCAAAGCGATTCGATCCGTCGTTCAAGGGCAGTTATACGCGCTGCCAAGTGCGGCTGGCCACCGCACTGGTGCTGTGCGAGGAGATCGGTGAAGCCGCACGTGTCCTCGGCGCCGCCGCAAGCACCGCCAGCACGAGCCCCACACCCCGACTGACCGCCGAACTGCGCGCCACCCGTGCCCAGTTGCAGCCCTGGCAGAACACCCACGCCGTCAAGACCCTGGACACCCAGCTCACCGCATATGGCATCCAGGCGCCGAACCCCCACAGCAGCGGGTAGCCCCCGGTCAGCACGCCACCGAATCTCCTCACCGACGAAGGGGCCACGGGTGGTAAGCCGAGGAGCGTCAGCGGCGTCCGACTCAACCGGCCTGCCAGCAGGTTGTCGAGCAGGTCGGGCAGGTTGTTCGGCAGGAGCTTGTCCTGGCAGTGCCGGAGTTCGGCGGCCGACCACCAGCGGCGCTCGATCAGCCCGGCCTTCTCATTCTCAGTAGGCTTGCGCAGCCTGCGGCACCGTGCTGGAAGTACGACCGAGGAACACGTGCTCGATGCGGTGGTGGTCACGGGGTCGTGGTGGGCGAGTGCTCGCCATGGTGGTCTCACCCCGGCGTCACGCGGCGGCGGGCCGGGTGGACGCGCTCAGGGGCCGGGTGCCTCTCATTGGCCACCCCGCCTCCTGGTGTCGAGGGCCGAGCCGATGGCCCAGCCGATCCCGATGCCCAGGACCACGAGCGCGGGGACCACGAGCCGGGCGGGGGTGACACCGAGAGCGAGCAGGGCCACCCAGGGCAGGGGTGTGACCACGAACAGGCCTCTCAGGGCGCGGGCGTCGGCGGCGTCGCGGCGCGCCGCTCGGCGCGGGGCCGTGAGTGCTGTGTCCACGGTGGCGATCGCCTGGGCGAGCTGCTCGTCGGTGGGGGGCTTGGCGTTCATCGGTGCTCGCCCGGTTCGTCGTCGAGCACGCGGACCAGGTGGGGGCGGATGCTCACGGCTTTGTTCTCGTCGTCGAACCGCACGATCAGGCGAGCGGTGCCCCGGCCGAGGACCTGGCCGCGCTTGCCCAGCCGGGAGGGCAGCGCCCCGTTCGCCTTGGCCACCGCGACCTGCTCGACCCGGCAGCCCGGGGGGACGGGGGCGCCGTGGGCGTCGCGCCAGGGGTCGTAGGCGCACATCGTGTGGTCAGGCCCTCCGCTCGCACGGCTCCCGCTACCGGGAGATGGTCATTCGCGACCCGATCTCCGGGATCGGCGCGCGCGGCGGGCGGTGGTGAGCCTGCCGCGCGCGCAGCGCCGCGGGCACCACGCCCTGCCCGTGCCCGCCCCGCAGCCCCTCGGCCCAGGCTCGACCGCCGGCGGGCGCGCACCGCCGGTACGGACGTCCACCGCCTCGACCGTGCGGTGTCGCTGTGCCCGGAGCCGGTGTCTCGGTGTGCTGTGGTCTCCAGCTGCCATCGCGGTCCCCTCGCACTGTCGGTGATCGGGCGCCGGCGGGCCGCCGGGAGCCGAAGCCGGGGGAACAACGGCTCGACCGGCGGCCGACCGGGGCTTTCACTCGCCGTGAAGGCTGGTCGCGGCCCGCGCCGCGCGAGCGGCGCCGGAAGAGACCGGGTGCAGGATCGACGCCGCCATCCGGGCGGCCTGCTCCTCGGTGAGCCACACGGCGCCCACGTGCAGGCTGTGGACCATCCACGTGCCACCGGTCTCGCGGACCGCCAGCAGCTCGCAACCGGCGCCGTCGTCGGTGCGGGTGCCCGGGACCGACACCTGCACGGGGTACCGGGTTCGGGGTTGATCGGTCATGAGAAGTCCTTTCGGTGGGGTGGGCCGGCACGGCCGCCGGGAGCGGTGACGGGGGGCAGGGCTCAACCGGCGGCCGGCCGGGCTTCACTCGTCTCGCGGAGGGGAGTCCGCGAGGAAGATCAGGTGGCAGCTCTCACAGCGCAGGCCCGGTAGTGGCTGGTCGTGCTGGGTGAGGCCCGTGATCATCACGGCGCCGCACCGGGCCTTGAGCACACCCGGAGGATGGTCGCCCTCGGGCAGCAACAGGTGCGCGAGGTAGTCCACTGGGGACCGCGCCCAGCGCCCCGGGCGGCCCACCGCCGGGCGCGCCGGGGGCGGCTCGGTCCCCTCGCCGGTGTCCCCCGCTCGGTGCAGGTCAGGCAGGTCGGGCACATCGAGCCGCCGGGCGGCGGCTCGTCGTACAGGCTGGCGCCCCGGAACAGCATTTGCCCGCAGCGGGCGACGTACACCGCGTCGGTGTGCTCGGCGTCGACGGCGTGGGTGTGATAGTCCAGCGAGGACACGCCCCACCGGGGCGGGCGGCTCACCGGGCACCTCGTTGTTGTCCGCGACGGATGCTCTCGCACTCCGGGCAGATCTGGTCACGGTCCTGCGGGTACCCGGGCAGGCTCACCCGACCGTAGGGCAGCGGGCGCGGTTCGAATCTCACCCGCACGACGCGGTCACCGTGCCCTCAGGACCCAGTTCGCCGTGGTGGGTGTCGTGGTCAGCCTTGGACCGGAGGTACCAGCTCACGGGGTGCGCCCCGGGGTCGCCTCGGTCACCGCGGCCTCGGCCGGCACCTCCACCAGGTCGTGCCGGGCGCGCAGCTCGTCCCAGGTGGCGTGCTGGCGACCCGCACCCGTCGAGTAGCGGCCGTCGGGGCCAAGCCGCCAGGTGCGCATCAGGTCGTCGCGGACGACGGGCCGGTCGGTGGGCGCGGGCGCGGTGCCGAGCCCGGCGACCAGCCACACCCGAGCGACGTGACCGGCTGCTCGCTCGCTCATCCGAGCCACTCCCCGAGAACCTCGAACAGGACCCTCGCGGCGTCCTCGCCCATGATGATCACACACGCCCCGGCGACGTGCACGTCGAACACGATCTCGGTGACCTCCCGCCCGTCCTGCCTATCCTGGTTCACCTGTCTCTCCACCACGAGGTTCGCGAAGCCCCTCGGGCCCCGGTGCAGCGCGCAGGAGACGGGAATCGCCCTGCGGTGAGGGCGGCGAGCCCCCGGGGTCGCGCCATCAGCCATGGTCGTTCTCATTTTCTCTCGGACAGGCGCCGGGATCGTGTCCCACCGCTCATCGCCTGGTGATCCACACAGCGCCCGTGAACGTGGCCGCGTGTTAAACTGCGGTGTTCCATCTGTGGAACACAGTGGCCCAATGTTCCATGAATGGAACGAACTAGCAAGGAGGGTGCCCCGGTGGCCGCCGATGAACTCGCCGAGGCGCTGGCCTCCCTGGGTGTGCAGCGCTCCCCCGATCAGCGGGCCGACCTGATCGCAGGCGCCCGTGAGGCCCTGCGTCGTCGAGAGCGCAACACCCGCGACGGCGGTGCCGTGATCGCAGCCATGGTCGCCCTTGGCATGAGCTACCGGGATATTGAGGCCGCCACCGGCATCCCGCACGTCACGGCTCACCGCTGGGCCACCCCGCCGCGCGACGCCGACCGATCCGGGAGCTGACGGATTTCCTCGGCGCGGTCGAACATATTGCGGCTAGTGCCGCTGCCTGACGGCCAGGCCTTAACCCCTCCCGCGTTCAACAGCGCGGACTGCTCCCCGGCCAGGACGATGACCTCCAGCAGCACCGCGCTGAACGGCTCGACACCGCCCGCGACCACCGTCGGAGGGGCGCCGGTGATCCGCCGCACCCCGGTGGTGCCGCCACAGCCGGGACAGCTCTCGTCGTCATCCAGCACCCGGCCGGTGACGTCCGGGTCGTCGGCGGGGCTCACGGGACACTTCCCGCGCACGCCAGGCAGAACCCCTGCTCAGCGGTCAGGCTCGCCGGGAGGATGCGGGCGCCGCAGACCGCGACGTACCGCCCCCGCTCATCAGCCGCGGCCCCGCCGGTCATCAGGTGCCCGACCAGCGTCCCCGCGTCAGTCACCCCAGCCAGGCCCGACCTCCACCGGTCGCGCGCCGACGCGCCCCGGCGGTGACGCCGCCACGTGTGAAGCCTGTGCCTACCCCCCATCAGCCCCACCTCCACCGCTACCAATATGTTGCACATATATGTAGCATGATCGGATATTCTGAGTCAATAAGTTGCTCATATTACGTCTTCGGGCTTAGGTTGACCCCGTGGCCATGGGTCCCATGGCTAGACTGGAGGCGATATGTTGATACATAAGGTCCGGGGGCTGATCATGCCGAAAATCCGAGAGATCGCGGCGATACTGCGAGCAGCCATCGAGCGGGGCGAGTACCCACCGGGGACCA
>JBOHFG010000039.1:0-17376 GCA_050699575.1 Pseudonocardiaceae bacterium | reverse complement strand
CAATCGGCCAGTGCGGATATCCAGGAACAGACCGGTTATCTGCACCCGGCCTGCCTCGACGGCGTCGCGCACCGCGCCATGCCGACGAATCACCTCGACCTGGCGAGCAACGTTGACCATCGAGAGCTGATCGACCTCGGGGCGCCCTTCCTGCGCAGCGGCGATACCCACTGGGTGGCCGTCGCGCCACGCTCGCAGGCTCGGCAGACCCCAGCGCAGCCACCGGCCCAGCGAACCGTCCACGGTCGCGCCGTCGAGCAACCCATGCATCGCGGCACAGCCGGAATGCCCGCATACCAGGATCGACGGCACCTCAAGGTGGTTCACCGCATACTCCAGCGACGCGGCGACTGACGAGTCGGAGTCCATCCCCGACGGCGGCACCAAGTTGCCGATATTGCGCACCGTGAACAGGTCGCCCGGCCCGCTACTGGTGATCATGTTGGGTATCACCCGCGAGTCGGCGCAGGTGAGAAACAACGCCTGGGGACGCTGCCGGTCCGCCAACTGGGTGAGATGTGGATGCACTTCGGGCGCTGAGCGCTGGTGGTACTCCCGCACCCCGGCAAACAGGTGACGCAACGTACCATGATCGTTCTCCGTCCGCTCAGCCTGCCACACCCACCACGGTGAGAAGGCGCGCGGCAGGGCAGGCATCCACACTCGCCGGGCCGGACCACCGCTGGTGTCGCCGTTGTTCCGCACCGGTCCGACCTCGTCGACCACGACGGTGCCACCCGTTGCCTCATGCTGCTGTTGCCAGCCGGCCAGGTGCTCATAGGCGGCGTGGTCCAGGAAGTCGACCACCATCTCCACCACGACGTGGCTCCCGCGCGGCACCTGCGCCAGCACCCGGGACAGCCGTGGGACGGACAGAAAGCTCAGAGTGCCCTCGACCAGCACTCGCCAGCACGCCGGCGCATCGGCTGACTCCGGCCACACCTGCTGGGCGTGCACCCCCGACCAGACCACCCGGCGCAGCACCATGAGCAGCGAGAGCCCCAACCCGATGAGCACGCCCTCCAGCAGGTTCAGCAATACCACACTGGCCACGGTGACCAGGTAGATCGTCAGCTCGCCCTGCCGGCGAGCACAGCGCAAATCGGCCAGCTTGACCAGGCGCATGCCGATGACCACCAGTAGTCCGGCCAACACGGCCAGTGGGATCAGCTCGATCAATCCCACGAGCAGCACCACGAACACGATCACCCAGACACCGTGCAGCACAGCCGACGTCCTGGTCCGCGCGCCGGCCGCCACATTGGCGGAGCTCCGGACGATCACGCCGGTCACCGGCAGGCCACCGAGCATTCCGGACACGGCGTTTGCCGCTCCCTGGCCGACCAGCTCCCGATCGAAGTTGGTCGCCTCGCCTCCACTGAGCTTGTCGACCGCCACAGCCGACAACAGGCTCTCCACGCTGGCGATCAGGGCGACCGTGACCGCACCGGTGAGCACACCGCCCCACATGCCACCAGGTATCTCCGGCAGGCGCAACGAGTCGAGCAATGAGCCTGGCAGGGCTACCCGCTCGACGTCGAGCGCGAGCACCGTGGCGAGCGCTGTGGTGCCGACCACCGCGACCAGCGGCGCGGGGATGTGCAGCAGCGGCCGGGGCATCCGCGGCCAGATCAGCACCACGGCGATCACCCCCAGGCCCACCAACGCCGCTGGATAGTGGGTCTGCGCGAGCTGGCCGGGCAGCTCGGCGATATTCGTGATCGCATTGGTTTCGGCGGTCCCGCCGAGCAGGACGTGCAACTGGCCCAGCGTGATCGTGATCCCGATGCCGGCGAGCATCGCGTGCACCACGGCTGGGGAGATCGCCAGCGCGGCCCGGGCCACCCGGCTGATCCCGAAGACCATCTGGAGCAGCCCGGCCGCCGCGGTGATCGCGCACATGGCGCCCCAGCCGTACTTCGCGATGAGGTCGGCCACCACCACGGTGAGCCCGGCGGCGGGCCCGCTGACCTGGAGTCGGGACCCGCCGAGCAACCCAGCCACGATCCCGCCGACAGCCGCAGCGATGAGCCCGGCCATCACCGGTGCACCAGAGGCGACCGCGATCCCCAGTGACAGCGGTATCGCAATCAGCAACAGCACCAGGGAAGCGGGGAGATCGTGGCGCAGCACGCTCCACGCACGGCGGTGCGCAGCGGGCAGCGGAGCAGCATCGAGAGTGGGGGGTCGCATGCAACGGCCTCCGGATCTACGGTTGTACGAACGGTCGATGACGGTCCGCCAGCGCTACGGTGTATCGCCGCGCTGCGATATCCCCACGAGCACCGAACCGTCCGAGGTGGTGGACGTCATTGACCGTGACAATCTGGTCTTCCCCGTCACACCCAATCATCCGGATCCAGCTTGAAATCCAGATAAGACAAGCCTGAACCACACTTCCTCGTCACCCGTTTGAAGTCAATACCTCAACCGGCGGTGACCGCGGCGACCATCCCGCGAGTGATCTGCGCAAGGTCGTCATCGCCCGTCACATAGGGCGGCATGGTGTAGACGAGATTGCGGAAGGGGCGCAGCCACACGCCCTGCGCCACTGCGGCGGCGGTAGCGGCGACGAGGTCGACAGCATGGTCGAGCTGGACCACCCCGATCGCGCCGAGCACCCGGACGTCAGCCACTCCGGGCAGCTGCGCAGCCGGCGCCAGCCCCACCCGCAAGCCCGCTTCCAGCCGCTGTACCTCGGCGCGCCAGTTCTGACCGAGCAGCAGGTCGATGGACGCCGAGGCCACCGCGGCCGCCAGCGGGTTGGCCATGAACGTCGGCCCGTGCGCGAGCACCGGGACCTCGCCTCCGGCGATGCCCTCAGCAACCCGCGAGGTGCACAACGTGGCCGCCATCGAGAGGTAGCCGCCGGTGAGCGCCTTGCCCACGCACATCACGTCGGGGCTGATCCCAGCGAAGTCGGCGGCAAACAGCGCCCCGGTCCGGCCGAACCCGGTAGCAATCTCATCGAAGATCAGCAGCACGTCGTGGGCCAGCGTGATCTCCCGCAGTACGTGCAGGTAGCGCGGGTCGTGGAAGCGCATCCCGCCAGCGCCCTGCACGACCGGTTCGATGATCACCGCCGCCAGTTCGTCAGCGTGTCGCGCCACACTGTCGGTCAGCAACTGCACATACCCCTGGTTTAGCTCGACCGGCGGGGACGGCACGAACACCTGCGGGGTCACCACGTCCGACCACAGTGCGTGCATCCCGCTGTCGGGATCGCAGACGCTCATCGCGCCGAAGGTGTCACCGTGGTACCCGCCCCGCCAGGTGAGCAGGCGGTGCTTGCCGGGGCGCCGGCGCGAGCGCCAGTACTGCAGGCACATCTTGATCGCGACCTCCACCGACACTGAGCCCGAGTCGGCGAAGAACACATGCTGCAACGGCTCCGGAGTAATCTCCACCAGGCGGCGGGCCAGCCTGACCGCAGGCTCATGGGTGAGACCACCGAACATCACGTGGCTCATCCGGCCGAGCTGGTCACGAATCGCGGCATCGAGCACCGGGTGGGCATAGCCGTGGATGGCCGCCCACCACGACGACATGCCATCCACTAGTTCCGCACCATCGGCCAGTCGCAGCCGAACCCCGGCGGCGGAGCGGACCACGAGCGGGGCGACCTGTCCCGGCATGGGCCCGTAAGGGTGCCACACGTGTGTGCGGTCCGTGGCGAGCAGCTCCTGCACCGAGTTCACAAGCCGCGAGCCTACGATCACCGCCAATCACGACCGAAATCTTATACGCAGAGTAATATTGGTAACAGAAAGTACTCGGTGTAACACCGTGAGCCACAGCAACGATGACAAGCTGTACGGATCCTCTCGGGGATCTCACAGGGTGGCCCCTCTGGGACCACCCGTAAGGGGCAGCAGGGCGCGTTCGACCGCTGGGGGTGGATGTGGATCACACGTTCTTCCCTGGCACCTGGGGAGGGGACAGCCCAATGGCAGCACGTTGGCAACTATGCACATTCCGTGACCGAGCCAATCTCGTTCGCGTCTCATGATTTCACGTCACCGGGGACCGCGAAATCTCGCAGCGAGCACCGTCGCCGCCTGTGAGGAGTACACCGGTATCCCCCAACCCCAACCATCGTCGGTGGTTCGCAACCCAGCGCAGAAACCGGATCCGAAACCGATCCGGGTCATGCTGGTGAGCGACCTGAACCTGCTTCGAGGAGCCCTCGCCATCCTGCTGGGCAGCGAGGACGACATCGAGGTGGTCGCCGGAACAGCGGGCGGCGACCGCGTGGTCCCCACGGCGATCCGGCATCAGCCCGACGTCGTCGTGATGGATCTTGACCAAGGCGGGTCCGACGTCCTCGCGACCGCTCAGGCACTGCACGAGCGGCTACCCGGCTGCCGGGTGGTCGTCCTCGCCACGGCGCAACGACCCGGCCTGGTCCGCCGGGCGTTGGATGTGCCCGTGGCCGGGGCGGTGGACAAGGACGCGCAGCCCCGACGTCTGCTGACCACCATCCGCCAGGTCGCCAAGGGAAAGCGGACGATCGACCCCACGCTGGCGGTCGCCGCGATCGGCGTAGCAGGTAGCCCGCTGACACCCCGGGAGCTCACGGTGCTCGACCTTGCCTCAGGCGGGGCGTCGCCGACTGAGATCGCCCAGCGGCTCTTTCTCAGCCGCGGGACGGTATGCAACTACCTTTCGCGGGTCATGACCAAGCTGGAGGCCCGTACCCGGATCGATGCCATTCGCATCGCTGCCGATGCGGGCTGGATCTGACAGTTGCTATCTGACAGTTGCTGGTGACAACAGTTGCTGGTGACAACAGTCACTGGTGACGGCGGGCCCGGGGACAACCACAAGCCCCGGGCCCGCCGTCACCAGTGACCCACCCAGTCTCATTGACCCAGTCTCACCAGTGACCCACCAAGTCTCGGTACTGCGGTGCAGTCGCGAGCAGCTCCTGGTGGGTGCCTGACAGCATTGCCGCACCGTCCATCAGCACAATCCGCTGCGCCCGCAGCGCGGAGCTGATCCGATGCGCGACGACGATGAGGGTGCCACCGCGGCCAGCCAGAACCCGTTCCACCCGCTCCTCAGCGGCCGCGTCGAGGTGGCAGGTTGCCTCGTCCAAGATCAGCACGGGTGCCGGCGTGAGGTGCGCCCTGGCCACCGCGATGAGCTGCCGTTCCCCGGCCGAGAGCGTCCCGGGATCAACCGTGGCGTCATATCCACCGACCCGAGTCACCACGGAGCGCAGCCCCAGCGCGTCGACGGCGGCGTCGAGCTCACCGGGGGTTGCGCTGGGATGCAGGTAACGCAGGTTCTCGCCGAGTGTCCCAGCGAAAACATACGCCTCCTGGGGGATCACTACCCGGTGACTGGCCAGCATCTCCGGATCAAGATCCACGACTGGCACCCCACCGAGGCGGATCTCGCCGCAGTCGGGAACATGCGTCGCCGCGAGCAGCCCGGCCAGGGTGGACTTCCCCGCACCACTCGCACCGACCATGGCCAGGTGCTGCCCCTCGGGGATCACCAAGCTCACCTGGTTCACCACCGGCTCGGCGTGACGGCCATAGCAAAACGTGACGCCGGCCAAGACGAGGTCATGCCCCTGGGGGGCGCGCCGCTGCGCCGTCGAGGCGGCCACCGGGCGCTCACCCGCCTCAATGAGCCGACCCAGGGTGACCACCAGTCGCAAGCCCCCCGCGCCCAACCCGTCGACCAACGACCGCAAAGCCGGAAGCAGACCCTGGGTCAGGTACACCAGCGACCCGGCGATCGTGCCCAGCGTCGCACCGGTCGCGAGCAACCAGGGCGCCCCCACCAGCAAGCCCACCGCCGGCAGCCAGCCACCGACCGCCACCGACAGCGTGCGGATCGCCGCCATCCGCGCCACTGTCCGTTCTGCCGCCGCGTGCGCGTCCACCTGGCGCTGTACCCGTTCACAGGCCCGGTCCTCGGCCCCGCAGGCGACCACGTCACGCAAACTGTGCGCGACCGTGCTCGCGGACTCGGCGACCCCTTCGTCGGTGAGTACGTGCTCGCGCTGCCAGGTCGTCATGGACCGCAAGGAAAACAGGAAAAGCGCCAGACCCGCCAGCAGCGGAGGAAGTACCAGCAGCCCAACAACACCGGTCAGGACGGTCATCCCGATCACTGCGCCAACCACGCTCACCAGGAAGCTCCGGGCGAGCAGGAGCACACCAGCGAACGTGTCTCGCACGACCTCAACCTGATGGGTGAGCCGGGCAACCGCACCCGAATCGGGCCGCCCGCCAAGGACAGTGGACCGCTGCAGCGCGCCTCCCACCACGCTGCCCACCAAGTCATCGCGGAAGGGCTCGACGATCTCAGCGAGGACCCAGTACACGTACCGGGTGGCCAGCGCTCCCGCGAGCACCGCCACGGCCAGCACACCGAGCCACGCCAACCCGGTTGCGGGCCGACCGGCCAGGAACCCGTCGTCCAGCGCGCGGGCCACGCCGTAGCCGGACAGCAGCAGGGGAAGCATTTCCAGTACCGACCACGCAGCCAACCGCACCAGCGCCCGCGGGCGCTGGTGGAGGGCGGTGAGCAGCACTCGGGGCACGGTGTCCGGGACCGAAATCGTGTCGGCCGAGGTCGTGTCAGCCGAGGTCATGTCGAGCGTCATGCGGGTACCCCCATGGATCTGGTGGTCACAGACTGCGGTCCAGCGGGTATTGGCCGTTGAACAGGCTGCACGGATTCGACGCACGCAGCCGGTTCGGCGGGCACTGCTTCGGCGGGCACTGCTTCGGCGCCGAACAAGGCGCGGTAGTCCGGGTCGCGCCACAACTCGCTGTGGTGGCGCAGACCACGCAGTGTGCCGCGATCGAGCCAGGCCACCAGGTCCGTCCGCGCGGCAGTGGCCGCTCGGTGCGCGATGATCAGCCTGGTTTGGCCCCGTCCGCCACTGGCCAGCACCGCGCCGACCTGCCGCTCGGTGACGGTGTCCAGGTTGGAGGTCGCGTCGTCAAGAATCAGTACTCGATAGGGGCGCGCGAACGCTCGGGCCAAGCCGAGCCGCTGCATCTCACCACCGGAGAGCGGGGCCGCGGCCAGCTCGGTCCGGTATCCCTCCGGCAACCTCTCGATGAAGGTGTCCGCGCGCGCGGTGGCAGCGGCCTCGCGCACCTTCCCCGTGGTGCGACTGCGCGATCCGAAGTTGATGACGTCCTCAATGGTGTCTCCCACCAGCGCCGGACGCTCGAAGGCAAAGCCCACCGCGCTGCGCAGCTGCGCCCGGGACAGCTCAGGCAGCGCCACGCCGTCGAGCAACACCTGGCCCTGTTCCGGATCAGCGAGGCGACCGGCCAAGGCCGCAAGCAGCGACTTGCCGGTCCCAGACCGGCCGACCACAGCCACCGTGGCACCCGCTGGGACGACAAGGTCGAGCCCGTCGATGATCGTCTCTCCGGCGGCGGACACCCGGACCCCACGGAACTCAAGCCGGCCACCTTCAGCGGAAGATCTGGGCAGCCGCACCGCGCCGTACCGGGTCACCGGCTCGACGAGTACCTCCGCCGCACGCCGGCCACCGGCCCGGGCTCGGGCAAGCTTGTTGAGGAATCCCACCGCCGAGCCGATGCCAGCGGCCAGTACCGCATACCGGCTCGCGGCGTAGAGCTCACCGACGCTCAACCGTCCGTCGACCACCCCGAACCCGGCGACACCGACCACGGACAGCTGCAGCAGCGGCCCGATCACGGCGGCCTGACCGGTCATCCGCACCTGGTTACGCCACATCCGCACGCCGTGCTCGCGCAGCCCGGGCAACGGCTGGAGAATCCGTTGCCGCTCCTGCTTGATGCTGCCAGCGGCGGCGATCGTGCGCGCCCCGGACAACGAGTCGAGCAACCGGGCCGCGATCAGTCCCTGGCTGTGCAGGTAGCCCCGGATGGTCTCGGTGTTGTCTCGGACGAACACCCGGAGCAAACCGGCCATGACCACCACACCAGCCAGCGCAGTGAGCCCCACCCACGGGTCGATCAACGTCAAGGCCACGATGCTGCCGACTGGCGCGACGAGACCAGCAGCACCCAGCACCGCGGTCACCCCCACCTGACCTACCTCGCTGGCGTTTCGGGTCACCCGGGTCACCAGGTCTCCGGGTTCGAAACGGCGGGTGGCAGCCGGGCCGATCGCGAGGAGATGCCGGACCAGCGTCATCCGCAACCAAGCCGTGCATCGGGCGTTGCTCGCTCCGGTGGCGATGTCACCGAGCACCTTCCCGGCGACCATGACGGCGATCAGTCCCGCGCAGGCCAGCAGGGCCCATGTCAGGTGACCACCATCTGGCAGCGCGTCGAGAGCCCGGCCGAGTGCGGTGGGCAACAGGATTTCCGCGCTCACGCTGACGAGGGTGGCCAGCGCGAGGGAACAGATCCACCACCCGCCCCGCCGACCCGTTACGCGCAGCAATCGGTCAGCCTGCTTCCACGTCCGATCGTGCCGGCCCGCCAGCACCCCGGCCGGATTGCTGTTCACGAGCCGCCTCCCGCATCGTCGTGATGATCTGATGAATCCCTGTCTGGTACGCCATTGAGTGGTCCGGGGCAACGCCGGCTGCCCCGGACCACTCAGTGATGACACGTCAGCCGCAGAGCAGCAGGCTGATGCCGCTGTAGTTGCAGCAGTGGTCGCGGTAGCAGTCGTCGTAACCGCCGTTCAGCTCCGAAGACAGCTCCATCGACTGCAGGTCGAGCAGTGCCATTCTGTTCACCTCCCTCCATATGTCGATGCGGATACCAGCCCGTTCCTGCCCAACAGCACAGCCGGCACGGGGGCATCGTGCGGCGGAGGCTGCCGGGGTTCGCTGAGGAACGGGAGACCAACGGGGTGCTCGTGCGCAGCAGCACCCAGCGCGAGCAGGACGCCTGCGGCGCCACTCGCCAAATCCATGGACAGCCTGAGCAGCTGTTCACCAGGAAAAGCAAGGTGACCCTGGTAGCCGACGCGGTGCCAGCCAAGGCGCCGGATCTGGGCGGCCACGTCCCGGTTCCAGACCGCCTGCCCAGGCGGGTGCGCCCGACTGAGATAGAGGATCATGCCGGCCCGGCCGCTGAACAGACCCGGCTGGATGTAGAACCGGGATCGCGCGGCGCGGCGAATGACAGCCGCGGCCTCGGAGAACTCGTCGTCGGCCCGGTGCGTGAGGTACTCGTCGAGGACCATGCCAATGCCTACGCTGCCTCGGTCCAGGTAGGGCATCGCCCGCCAGCCCTCGTTGACGAGCATCGAGCCGTCCTGGTAAATCAGGCAGCGACGCAAGTCCTGGCGCAGGGCGGTCGCGGACAGTTCCAGGTATCCACGATCACCGGTGTGCTCGTAGAGCCGCAGGAACATCAGTGCCGGTCCCGACGAACCCTGCATCAGCCCGGCGTAGGGGTGATCTCCACCGCTGATCGTGCCGACGCTGTCGGCAGTCCCGAGCCGGTCGGCAACGATGTCGGCGGCGCGTAGCGCGTGATCGAACAGCAGGGGTTCCCCCGCCACGCCCGCGAAGTGCGCCAGGTTGAGCGCGACGCCGGCAAGGCCACCGGAGAGGTCCATGCCGAGCTGGTCAGCCTGCTCGGTGAGACAGAACTCGATCAGGTCGAGAGCGGCTTGCCGGTATCCCAGCTCTGCCAGCACATACGCCACACCGTGCAGCCCGTCGTACAGACCCAACCGAGTTCCGGGTGTCGCCGCGGCGGCACGCTCGAGCAACCAGTGCTCCCCGGCGGGGTAGCGGGTGGCCCGGGTGACCGACAGCGCGTAGAGCACCCCAGCCGCGCCATGAGCGATGTTGAGCCCACCGGTGCTGAATTGGGCGATATCACCGGGAAACAACCGATCGGTGCGCTTAGGAGTGGCACTCGCCAGGATCCCCGCGACAATCGAATCCCGGGCGGCGGTCCAACCGGTGATCCCGTCCGGTAGCGGCGGAAGCGCTCGGGCGCGCGGCCGGGGTGCAGCCCGGCCGGTGCCACCAGGTCCGGTGATCGTCCGTACCGCCTCGGCCAGGAAAGCAGGTGGCACCGGGAAATGTTCGGCGATGATATCGGCGAAATCTGCCGGCTTTCCGGCGTCGAGCCGGATAATGGCGGTCAGTGGAAGGAACAGCGCCAGCCGCAGGCAAGCCAGGGAGTACCGGTCAATGTCGAGTCCGGTCCGATCTTGCGGAGCCGCGAAGGCGGGGCTGCCCAGTGTGGGGCGGCGAGCCTCATCGACGCCGGCCGCTACCTCGAAGTCAATCAGCGTGGGGTGGCCATCGTCCCGAACGATGACGTTGAACAGGTGCAGATCACCGTGGATGATTCCACAGTCATGAATGGCCATGATGATGTCCTCGACCTGGGCACACATCCGCAACGCCCACTCTGTATAGGCGGCGAACTCGGCTGGCCCAGCTGCAGGGTCGCTCATCGGGTAACGCTGCGCGAAAACCTTGTTCAGCGGCGTTCCCTCGATGAATTCGAGGGCTAGGAAGTGGTGCTCGCCCAGGGTGAAGTAATCGTGGACGGCGGGCACCCCCGTGATGCCGGCCAGGCGTTCGAGGATGTTGCGTTCGCGCCGCAGCCGCTGGACCGCGTCGGCGCCGTCAGCGGCGAGGCCGGCGTAGGGCCGGGCTTCCTTGAGCACCACTCGGGTGCCGGTTCTCTGGTTGGTCGCCTCGTAGAGCCCCCCACCGTTGGAGAAGTGTAGGACCTGATCCACGCGGTAGGGCAGCTTCGCGACCGAGGTGGCGTTGCGCGCAGCAAGCTGGGGAACAAGCAGGTCCGGCAACGTCACCCAGGGTGGAGTGGAGAACACCGCCTCCCGACGGTCCGGTACCAGCGCCCCGGTGGGGTCCTCAATGGCGGGAACTCGGTCACCCCGCGCCGACAGGCAGTGCCGCAACGCGAAACCGCCGTAGCGAACGTAGAGCGGACCTTCGTTCCAGCGCAGGTCACTGAGGATGTAGGGGCCGGGCTCGCCGGACAGCAACTCACCCAAGTCATGCAGGATAGTGCCGAGCGCGTCGATGTCAGCCGGGTAGATCGTGACGAACTTGCCGCTGGAACCCCGAGGAGCGTACTTCGCATTCCGCAGGTGGACGATGTTTCGTGCGGCCAAGAACTTAAAAGTGATCCGACGCGGGACACAGTAGGCCCATACGGTCTCCAGAATGCGTTCCGCGTTGTCGAGACATGCCGACGCATGGATTTTCCAGCCCTGCTGGGGCACCGAAGCGCCCACCGGGTTCATGACCACCCAACTGTCGAGGAGCCGCCGTTCCCAGCCATCTGGTACCGGACGTCGCGCGGCATCGAATGACTCCGCACGGTTTTCCCCGGACATCGAGTCATAGAACAACGGATCTGCGATGCAGTATACTTCGTAGCCGTTGTCCACCGGATCCCCCCTTTCTTTCTGGATTTCTTTCTGGCCGCTCATCGCTATGTAGCAATAATCGCGCTAGCCCCGGGATGCGGCAAGTGGTGTTCGTCAGACCCTCGATGTGAAAGAATCACAGGTGTCGACGGTGATTCACACCAGCCCAGGTCCGTCGTCGAGAACAGGCCCGTCGTCGGGCACTGGTCCAGTCGTGTCGACCTGCTCAGGCAGCAGCGGGGAGATCGCGAGGTCCTGGATGGCCGTATCCGGGAGTGCCGCATGCACCGCGCGCACGCCTGGGCGGGCCACCACCGCCGCCAGCGCGTCGCGGTCACCGAGCACCAGCAACGCCAGCACGCACGTACAGCCACGGCGCAGCGCAGTGGCCTCCGCCGCGGCGACGGCCGCGCGCCGGCCGTCCCGCGCCACCCGGGACGCGGCGAGACGGTCCGCCGCCGCGGCGCGCAGTGCCTCGGTGAGCTCCGCCACCGGCCGCTGTCCCGGAAGGTCACGGGTGATTAATGCGGTCTGCACCCGCGACAGCGGAACACGGAGTATCACCCGGGAGAGCCGCACACTGCGCACCAGCTCAGCGGCGGGCGCCGGCGCGAGGTAACCGTCGAGCTGCACCAACGCCCACACCGGCTCGGAGGCCTCAGCGGGGAGCGAGGCACCAGCCCGCCGCAGGTAGTCGACGACCGGCTCGGCGGTCTCGGGCCCGAGCCGCTGCACCCCACCCGGCAACGACTCGCCACGCTGCCCAGCTACCCAGATGGCGGAACCGAACGCCACCACCAGCACTGCCAGCACCGCCCAGCGGGCCCGCGGCGGCATCGGCTATGCCTGCGCGGCCAGCACGTCCAACGCGCGGCGCAGATCGTCTGGGTCCGGGCTGGTGAACTCGACCCAGCGGTCGTCGGCGGGGTGCGGAAAGCCCAACCGCGCGGCATGCAGCCACTGCCTTTCCAGCCCGAGCCGTTGCGCCAGTACGGGGTCCGCCCCGTAGGTGAGATCGCCACAGCAGGGGTGGCGCAGCGCGGCGAAATGCACCCGGATCTGGTGGGTGCGCCCGGTCTCCAGCGTCACGTCACACAGCGACGCGGCCGAGAACGCCTCGATCACCTCGTAGTGCGTCACCGACGGCTTGCCACCGGCCACCACCGCGAAACGCCAGTCATGCTGGGGATGCCGATCGATGGGGGCATCGATGGTGCCCCGGGAGGGGTCTGGGTGGCCTTGCACCAGCGCCCGGTAGCGCTTGGCGACGGTGCGATCGCGGAACGCCTGCTTCAGCACCGAGTAACCGCGCTCGGACCTGGCGACCGCCATCAGACCACTGGTACCCACGTCCAGCCGGTGCACCACACCCTGGCGCTCAGCGGCGCCCGAGGTGGCTACCTGGATTCCGGCCGCCGCCAGGCCGCCGAGCACGGTGGGCCCGGTCCAGCCGGGGCTGGGATGTGCGGCCACTCCCACCGGCTTGTCCACCACCACCACGTCGGCGTCGTCGTACACCACCTGCAGCCCAGTCACCGGCTCAGCCGTGACCACGGCGGACTGCGGAGGTTCCGGCAAGGTCACTTCGAGCTGGCTACCGGCGGCCAGGCGGTCGGACTTGCCGGCTGGGCTTCCGTCGACCACCACCGCCCCGACCTCGGTCAGCCCAGCTACCACCGTGCGGGACAGCCCCAACAGCCGCGCCAACCCGGCGTCCACCCGCATACCGTCGAGCCCCTCGGGCACTGGCAGCATCCGAATGTCACTCATGCTGAGACCCCGGACCGCCGGACTCAGCAGGTCCGGGCCGTCGCGGGCCGCGGGTGCCGTCGAAGTCCTGGCCGGTGGCGGCGAGCAGGACCAGCACCGCGCCACCACACACGATCGCCGAGTCCGCCAGGTTGAACACCGGCCACACGCTGCCATCGGGCGCCAGCAGCGACAGGAAGTCCACCACTTGCCCGCGTAAGGGGCCAGGGGCACGCAGCAGGCGATCCGCCAGATTGCCTAACGCACCCCCCAGCACCAGCCCGAGTCCGAAGGCCCAGCCGGTGCTACGCAGCCGGGGCGCCAGCCGGACGATCGCCACCACGACGCCCAGCGCGATCAGGGACAGCAGCCAGGTCAACCCGGTCGCCATCGAAAACGCCGCGCCCGAGTTGCGGAAGACCACGAGGTACAATCCGCCGCCCAGCAGTTCCAGGGGGGGACGACCCTCCAGGATCGCCACCACAACGATCTTGCTCAGCACATCCAGTAGGAGCGTGACAGTGGCGGTAGCGGCCAGCAAGCCGGTCCGGCGCCGGTCCGGCAACGCCTGAGGAATGTGCTGGTCGCCGGCGGCCGCTCCCTCGGCGTGCTGCGAAGGGTTCATGTCACCATTGTGACGACCCCACCGACTCAGCCCTCAGGCGCCGGTCTCCCCGCGCCACCGGGCCAGCCGGCCTGCCCGGTGCACTGCCCGGATCCGCTGCTCAGTCCGATCCCGGTGGCCGGCCGTCGTGACGACCAGTAGCTGGTCACCTTCCTGCAGCCGGGTGGTGAGCTGCGGGGTGAACCCCGTCCCGTTACGCACCACCAGGCTGACCACCGCCCCGGTGGGCAGCCTCAGCTCCGAGAGGTAGACACCGTGTAGTCGCGACGGCTGGGGTACCCGAATCTGGAGCAGCTCAGCATCCATCTCGTCCAGTGCCGCGGAGTCGACCTCCATCTCCCGGCCCTGCTCAGGGCGAGACAGTCCCAACCGGCGTACCACCAGAGGAAGCGTGACGCCCTGTACCACGGTGAGGAGCACAACCAGCACGAACACCACGTCCACCAGCCGTTGAGCGCCCGGGAAGCCCCTGGTGAGCGCAATCAGCGCGAGCACGATGGGTACCGCACCACGCAATCCCGACCACGATAGAAAAACCTGCTCCCGCCAGGGCACCCGCAACGGTGTCAGGGCCAGTGCTACCGACAACGGACGCGCCAGCACGACCAACACCGCGCCAGCGATCAGCGCGGGGATCAGCGCGCCGGGCAAGCGGGCCGGCGAGGCGTAGAGGCCCAGCAGGACGAACAGGGCGATCTGGGCGAGCCAGCCCAGACCTTCGGCGAAAGACAGGGTGCCCCCGCGGTGTGGCAGGCGCGCGTTGCCGAGCACCAGTCCGGCCAGGTAGGTCGCCAGGAAGCCCGAGGCGTGCAAACCCTGCCCGGCGGCGAAGGCGAGCACGCAGACCGCGATGGTCGCCAGCGGGTAGAGACCAGTCGCGGGCAGCGCCGCCCGGCGCAATGTCCACGCTCCGGCGAACCCCAGCGCCACCCCCACTAGCGCGCCGGCGAGCAGCTCGTATCCGACCAACAGGGATGTCCACCAGCGCAGCGGATCGCCCGTGGTGAGCAGCACTACCGCGATGTAGACCGGCGCGTCGTTGATGCCCGACTCCAGCTCGAGTGCGCCAGCCAGCCGGGGTGGCACCTTCAGCGCCCGCAACACGCTAAAGACCGCGGCCGCGTCAGTCGAGGACAGCACCGCGCCCCAGAGCAACGCCGTGCGCCAGTCCAAGCTCAGCAGCAGGTGCAGCGCCCATCCGGTGATGGCGATGTTCGCCACGACCGCCACGGTGGACAGCGCAATCCCCCAGCCCAGCACGGGACGGATCACCGAGAAGCGCGTGGTGAGACCACCTTCGGCCAGGATCAGCACCAGACCGGCAATGCCCAGAGCGGCGGTGAGCGGCGCATCGGAGAACTGGATACCCAGCCCGGACTCGCCGATCAACAGCCCGATGGCGAGGTAGACCAGCAGAGATGGCAACCCGAGCCGGGTGGAGAAGCGCACCGCGAGCACCGCCAGCAGCAACACCGCCGCCACCACCCCGAGCACGAACTCCACCCCGTTCACGCCCGGACTGTCCTCCCAGCTCAGGCGGACCAGGAGATCGTGACCAGATCACGGTGGCGTGGGCCCAGTCTCGCCACCGCCTCGGCGACCTCGGCTCGGCGCTGTGCCGGCAGGCACAGCCTGCGCATCGAGAAGTCGAGCTCCGCCTCGGGATTGCGCGGCTGCGCGGGCCGGGTCCAGCGCTGGACCTCGGGGCGTATCCCCACTTCGGAGAACACGGCCAGCGCGTCGTCCGCGGTCGCGGGGGGTGACCGGTGCAATCCGTGGAAATGCGCCCACAACGGATCCAGCCAGGACCCTGGGTGCACGGCATGCAGCTCGACGACGACCCCGCGGCGGGCTGCAGTGCCCAGCGCGGCGACGAACGGGTCAAAATCTGCGGTGTTGTAGCCGACGTGGTGGCACACCACCAGGTCAGCGACGCCGGCCTCCGGCGCAGTGTCCGGCCACGAGCCGAGCACCGAGCGATGCGGCACATTCCGCTCGGTGCAGGCCCGCTCGAACACCTCCAGCATGCCGGCAGAGGGATCCAGCCCCGTCAGCTGCGTCACCTGGGGCACCAACGCAACTCCGGCGGCCCCACCACCGCACCCGACGTCGAGCACGGTCCCACCGCCGTCACCGAGCAGAACCAAAGCCACGCGGCGGCTCGGCGTGTCCTCTGGCACCGCAGGCGGCCGGAAACGGCTCGGATCGTGCCGATAGGGGTCCTGCGGGGCGCCGGACCGGATCTCCGCCGGGATCGCCCGCGCCGCCAGGAGGCCCCGCCACCTGGCGGCGGCGGGGCTCGTGAGTGGGATTGAGTGCTGGGACACTGTTAACCACTCACGACCGCGCCGCGCACGGCGGGGCGGTGGGCTCAACTGCTCCCGGCACTCGTCGTGCGGGCGGCTCGGTACTTTCGGGCCAGCGTGGTATCCGGCCGGCATAGACCACACGGCGTGAAACCCAGCTCTCTGGCCTCTCGGACCGGCAACCGCTCGCCGCGCACCTGATCGGAAAACCTGCAGCGGGCGAGATGGTAGCGCGGGTGTTCATCGATCACCAGCACCTCATCGACCAACTCGTAGACAATTAACAGGTCCGCAGCGTCAGTCTCCTCCTCGGCATCGGCCAGCTCCTCCTCTTGCCGGGGAGCCGACTCGTCCTCAGGCGCGTCCTGGCGTTGCAACCAGGACCGCCGCCACCGCCTGAGAATCACTGCCGCAGCCACCACACTGAGCGCTACCGATCCCCACGCCAGACCAGTATGGCCAGTGCCGAGCGCGGCAATGAGCAAGCCCACTGCTGCGAACAGCAGCATCACAATTGCAGGCACGTCGTCGTGCCGCGTCAGCTACCAGCTTCGGCACGCGCGCTGAACCCGGAGGTCACAAAGCCCTGGGTGCGCACCGCCTCTGCCGGCGCGGCAGAGGCCCGCCCGTCCAGCTCCCGAAGCTGTGATTCCAGGTAGGTCTTCAAACGGGTACGGTATTCGCGCTCGAACGTGCGGAGTTCGTCAATCTTCTTCTCCAGGATGCTCTTCTCCTGGCTGATCGAACCGATGATCTCGGTGTGCTTGCGCGCCGCATCGCGCTCCAGCGACGTTGCCTTCTCCCGGGACTGCCGGTCCAGGGTCTCGGCCCTGGTACGGGCGTCATTGAGCATGGTCTCAGCCCTGGTTCTGGCCTCGTTGACCATACCGTCGGCCTTTGTCCTCGCATCGGAGAGCAACTGCTCGGACTTCGTGCGAGCCTCGCTCAACATCCCGTCCGCCTCGGCCTTGGCTTCACCGGTCAACCGGTCAGCCATCTCCTGAGCCAGGCCCAACACCTTGGCGGCTTGGACGTGATGGTCGCCGCCCGGCGAGGTCTGTTCCATCATCGGCGGCGGCACCGGGGCCATCACCGGACGAGGCGGCTCCACTGTGCGGAGGTTACGCCCGGTATCGACCGGCGCAACACGAAGCTGCTGATCGAGCTGCTCAGCCTGGTTGCGGAGATCGTTGTTTTCCTCAATCAATCGCGCCAGCTCAGCTTCAACAAGGTCGAGGAAGGCGTCCACCTCGTCCTCGTTGTAGCCCCGCTTGCCGATCGGCGGCTTACTGAACGCGACGTTGTGAACGTCGGCGGGGGTCAACGGCATCGGATCACCTCACGCACTCC